>CAZSJH010000008.1:0-35036 GCA_964607105.1 uncultured Rikenellaceae bacterium
TAATAAATTCTATTTGGTTCCAAGCATATTCGAAAGTTGGGCTGCTCCTCCTCTGCCTGAAACGGCTTTCATCATCTTTCTTGTTTCATTAAACTGCTTGAGCAGCTGGTTAACTTCCTGCACGGTTGTTCCGGATCCAATGGCTATTCTTTTTCTGCGGCTACCGTTTATAATTACCGGGGTTGATCTCTCTTCAGGTGTCATACTCTGTATTATTGCCTCAATACCCTTAAATGCATCATCATCGATATCAAGGTTTTTCATTGCTTTACCAACGCCCGGTATCATTGACATCAGGTCTTTTACATTGCCCATCTTCTTTATCTGTCTGATCTGCGATATAAAATCATTGAAGTCAAACTGGTTCTTCGCTATTTTCTTCTTCATCAGGGCAGCTTCGCGATCATCATACTGTTCCTGGGCTTTTTCAACAAGTGATACAATATCACCCATCCCCAGTATTCTGTCAGCCATCCTGTCTGGATGAAATAATTCAATAGCATCAAGCTTTTCCCCCGAGCCTATGAATTTGATCGGTTTGTTAACCACACCCCTTATTGACAATGCTGCTCCTCCCCTTGTATCTCCATCTAGCTTTGTAAGAACCACACCATCGTAATCAAGTCTCTCATTAAATTCTTTAGCTGTATTTACAGCATCCTGGCCGGTCATTGAATCAACAACAAATAATATTTCCTGCGGGCTTACAGCTTCCTTAATAGATGCTATCTCATCCATCATCTGCTGGTCAATAGCCAATCGTCCAGCCGTATCGATAACAAGCAGATCGATTCCTGAATTCTTTGCTTCTTTCACTGCTCTCTTGACAATTTTTACAGGGTCTTTGTTATCGTCCTCGGTATATACGGGTACCTCTATCTGTTCACCCAGTACTTTTAACTGCTCAATAGCAGCAGGACGGTAAATGTCACCTGCCACCAGCATCGGGCTCTTACCATTCTTGTTCTTCAGCATGCGTGCAAGTTTACCACAGAAAGTGGTTTTCCCCGAGCCCTGCAATCCTGCTACAAGAATAATGCAGGGGTTACCTTTCAGGTTAATATCTACTTTCTCACCGCCCATAAGGCTTGCCAGCTCATCATGGACAATTTTTACCATCATCTGTGATGGTTTCACAGCATTAAGTACATTTTGTCCGAGTGCTTTTTCCTTTACAGTATCAGTAAAAGTCTTGGCAATTTTATAGTTTACATCAGCATCCAGCAGCGCACGCCGTACATCTTTTAAGGTTTCTGCAATATTTATTTCTGTTATCCTTCCCTGCCCCTTGAGCATTTTAAAGGACCTCTCCAACCTGTCAGATAAATTTTCAAACATTTCTCTTATCCTTTTTAAACTCTGTCAAATATATTAATAATATTACATTCGCTCAGGCATCTCTATGCCAAGCAGCCACATCGACTTATCTATTATACTGCCTGTATATTCTGATAGAGCCATCCTGAAATTCCTTATCTCCTGCTTTTTCTCACCGAGGATGGTATAGTCATGATAAAACTGGTTATACTCTCTGGCCAGGTCATATACATAATTTGCTATAACCGAAGGATTTAGTGTTTCTGCTGCCTCATTCACTATATTCTCATACTTCCTGAGAAGCTTTATCAGGTCTGATTCCTTCTCGTTAAGTACCAGATCGCTTCCTATCTCCCCAACTGAATATCCCTTATCCTCTGCTAATTTTAACACAGACTGGATTCTGGCATATGTATATTGAATAAAAGGACCCGTATTGCCATTAAAATCTATTGATTCCCTCGGATTGAACATCATATTTTTACGAGGGTCAACTTTCAGAATAAAATATTTCAATGCTGCCAGACCAATCTTTCTGTATATTAATTCTTTTTCCTCCTCCTCATAGTCGTGCAGCTTGCCCAGTTCTTCCGACATCTCTTTTGCTGTAAGTATCATGGTATCTATCAGATCATCAGCATCCACCACCTTTCCTTCTCTTGATTTCATTTTACCTTCAGGCAGGTTTACCATTCCGTAAGAAAAATGATGAATACCCTCAGCCCATTCATAGCCCAGCTTTGCCAGTATTAATTTCAGAACCTGGAAATGATAATTCTGTTCGTTACCTACCACATAGTAATGTTGGTCGAACTTATAGTCATTATATCTTTCCACTGCCGTACCTATATCCTGAGTCATATAAACAGCTGTACCATCAGCTCTCAATAACAATTTTTCATCCAGGCTGTCAGTTGAAAGATTCACCCATACCGATCCATCCTCTTTCCTGTAGAAGATTCCTTTTTCAAGGCCATCCTTGACTATCTCCTTCCCCAGCTTATATGTATCTGACTCATAGTATATTTTGTCAAAATCAACACCAAGGGCTTCATATGTACTGTTAAATCCCTCGTACACCCAGTTGTTCATCTTCTTCCAGAGATCAACAGTTTCCCTGTCTCCTGCCTCCCACTTCCTGAGGAGCTCCCTGGCATCGGCCATAAGTTCTGACCGTTCAGATGCTTCTTCATCAGCCATACCTCTGGCGCTTAGTTCATTTAATTCTTTTTTATAGGAATTTTCAAATTCGACATAGTACTTTCCAACAAAATGATCACCTTTCATACCTGTTTCAGATGGTGTCTTTCCTTTCCCGAATAATTTCCATGCCAGCATTGACTTGCATATATGTATCCCCCTGTCATTTACTATATTAGTTTTAAATACCCTCTGCCCGCGGCTATCTAAAATTCTTGAAAGTGAAAAACCCAGGAGATTATTCCTTATATGGCCAAGGTGCAAAGGTTTATTTGTATTTGGTGATGAGTATTCAATAAGAATAGTCTGCCCTGTCAATGAATATTTACTCCCTTGTTTTGCATTCAATAGCTTAATGAATTCATCAAGCCAGGCTGAGTTATTAACCTGCAGGTTCAAAAAGCCCTTTACCACGTTAAATTGACTTATACCGGGGTTTACCTTCAGTATATAATTCCCTATATCATAAGCAGTCTCCTCAGGTGGCTTACCTGAATATTTCAGCAAGGGAAAGACGACAACAGTTATATCCCCTTCAAATTCCTTTCTTGTAGTCTGGATCTGGAGCTTTGCCGTGTCAATATCCGCTCCATACAGTATTTTTACTGCAGTGGTAACATTATTTTCAACTATCTTTTCCATTCTTAAACAACAATACTCATCAGCGAGCAAAGATAATACATTTTAAAATACGGGTTTTTGAATTTCGTGACCTCTAAATTTTGTCAATTTATACTAAATGGCATATCTATTTGACAGATGGTATATTTTTTTTGACGAATAACTAAGAATGTATTAAAAAAAAAGAATACTTTTGAAATAAATCAGCATACATTTCGATGAGACAGTTGATATGAATATTACAAAACTACACATTCCGGAAACAAAAAGTACACCTGAGATTGACTTTAATCCTGAAGAAGGGATGCTCATTCTCAAGGGAAGATCAATACCTGAAAATGCAACAAAACTGTATGAGCCTATTATTGAATGGCTTAAGGAATATATTAAACATCCACCTGGAAAAACCTATCTGCATTTCAATCTCACTTATTTCAATACGGCATCATCGATATGGATGGCACGCATGGTTAAAGTACTTTCAAATATAGATGACCATGATAAGCTTCTTACGATAAATCTCTACTTCCACGTCGAGGAATACGATGAGATGGATGATGAGGATTTACAGGATTCAATATCCATGGTCCTGAAAGTGATTAATGCTGCCACTGTCAGCCTGGGTGTCAAAATATTTGGTATAGATGATGAAGGCACCATTCTGAAAGAAAGACTTATCCTCCTTTGATAAATACATCAAAGAATCTTCATTTTCTCCTTCTGTTTGCTTAATTTTATTAACCGTAAAAATTATTTATAACTGATGAAAACCATTTATGGATTTCTGATAATGATATTTATGACCATGAGTATTTCAGGCCAACAGAAAGGCTATGACAGAGATCCCGTTGTAGCGGGGTCATTTTATCCTGCCAGAGAATCAGAATTGAACAGGCAGCTTGAGCAATGCTTCAACGAAGCCGTCAGGCTGGTTTCCTTTTCAGTCAAACCCGGAGAGAAAGTAAGGGCTATTATTTCACCTCATGCCGGATATATATTTTCGGGCACAGTGGCTGCTTCAGCTGTAGGATGTATACCATCTGAAACAGAATATGACAATATCTTCATTATTGGTTCAAGTCACAGGGTATCCTTCCGTGGAGCATCAGTATATACAGAAGGCAATTACAGAACACCCCTGGGAATTGTAACTGTAAATACCACGATAGCTAAAGAACTTGTGGACAACTCAGCTATATTCACTTATCAT
Source organism: uncultured Rikenellaceae bacterium (assembly GCA_964607105.1). Classification (GTDB taxonomy): domain Bacteria; phylum Bacteroidota; class Bacteroidia; order Bacteroidales; family VadinHA17; genus UBA9300. The sequence continues at coordinate 4,349 of CAZSJH010000008.1, forward strand.
AAATCTGCACATACAAGTGAGCACAGCCTTGAAGTTCAATTACCTTTCCTTCAATATCATCTGGGTAATGATATAAGGATTGTGCCAATTATCCTTGGTACACAAAGCAGCAAAGTATGTGAAGACATTGCCAGTGCTCTGAAACCATATTTTAATGGCAATAACCTGTTTGTCATCAGCAGTGATTTCAGCCATTACCCTTCATTTGAAGATGCAGCAAAAGTGGATAAACTGACTGTGGAAGGTTTGATCTCCGGTGACCCTGACACTTTCCTCAGCACACTAAAGAAAAACTCAGGGATGAATATAAATGGCCTGGCCACCAGTATGTGTGGCTGGACTTCCGCTCTTGTACTTCTCCACCTTGCGCAATCAGAGCCCGGACTGGAATTTAAACATATCCTATACCAAAATTCGGGGCACAGCAATTATGGTGACAGGTCAAGTGTGGTCGGCTATCATTCTGTTGCCCTTATTAAGAAGGACCAGCCTGGTAATAATGAATTGGATTTCAGTATCACTCATGAAGATCAGAACAGTCTTCTTAACATGGCAAGGCAATCAATAAGATCATTATTGTATAAAGAAAAACAGCCAGAGATTGATGAATCGGAGTTATCTCCGGCATTGCTCATGGAACTGGGGGCCTTTGTAACGCTTAATATGGACGGGAAGCTCAGAGGCTGCATCGGCAGGTTCATGCCTGCTGAACCACTGTATGAGACTGTACGTTCGATGGCTATCGAAGCAGCTTTCAATGATACTCGGTTCAAAGCGCTCACTAGGGAAGAGTTTGAAAAAATCAATATTGAAATCTCAGTCTTAAGTCCACTGAGAAAAATTGATAATATAAACGAAATAACACTTGGAAAGCATGGCGTGTATATAAAAAAGGATTACCGGTCCGGTACATTTCTTCCCCAGGTAGCAGATAACAGGGACTGGACAGTCACTGATTTCCTCGGACATATCTCACGAGATAAAGCAGGCCTGGGGTGGACAGGCTGGAAAGATGCAGAAATATATGTGTACGAAGCATTTGTTTTCGGGGAGGAATAAATTTTATGTACCATGTAATAATTATAGGTATTGTCTCTCTCATCCTTTATTTACTGAGCCTGACAGGCAGTAGATCTGGTATTATTACAAAAAAGGCTCACAGAGCCTTCTGGAACACCATACTTCTGATTACCTTTGTTATAACCGCAACAGCAGGCCTCTTCCTTGCCCTTCAGTCGAACTATAAATGGGATATAGAGTCTGTTGATAAGTTCCTTAACTGGCATGTCGATTTCGGCATAGCTATGTCGTTCACGGCACTGATACACCTGACCTGGCACCTTGGTTATTATAAAAGAATTATTACAAGAAACATAGAGAAGGAGGAAGATAGTACAGGAAATACAGATAGCAAAAGGGAATTCTTTGACTATCGGATAATGCTCCTGATACTGGGCTTCATTTCAGGGGCCGTACAGATTATATTCCTCAGGGAGATACTAAACCTGTCAGGTGGTTATGAGATAGCTGCGGGTGCTGTCTTTGCCTTCTGGATATTTATATCAGCCCTGGGGGCAAAAATGGCAGGAAAGAAAAGCAGGTCTAATATAGTGATGCTGACTGCAGTCCTTCCCCTGGGAAGCATTATATCCTTACTGATATATATTATACTGTCCAAGGTATTAATTGAAGAAGGTGTCACTCCGGGTATTATCTATACACTTATAATAACGGGCCTGTCATTAATACCCTTCTGCCTCCTGTCAGGTTTCCTGTTTGTCAGGCTTTCCTATTATGCCAGCCGGGAAAGGGATATCCTCCCAGGTAACTCTTTTGCCCTGGAGACAGCAGGAAGTATGATTGCAGGTATTGTAGTTACAGTGGTAACGGGAAATATTCTTGGTAATTTCCAGATAATGGCTGCAGCTATTTTATTATATTATATAATATATCTTCTTGCGGGCAGATTCAGATATTACAGGTTGCTGACAACAATTGCGGCATTATTTTTTGTAGCAGTGTTAATATTTAAACCCGATACATTTATCAGGAATATCCTTCTTGGCAGTGTGAACGTTACACAGAGTATTGATTCGAAATACGGAAATGTTGCAACAGCCGAATATGAAGGCGAAAAAAGCGTTTTCTATAATCACAGGCTTATAGATTTTGAACAGGATGAAAAACAGAGGGAGGAAAATATACACTATGCAATGGCCCAGCATGATAAGCCTGAAGAGGTACTTATTATATCAGGGGGGGCCGATAAACATATACGTGAAGTTCTAAAGTACAAGTCTGTAAAATCTGTAACTTACCTTGAACGTGATCCTGTTCTGATAGCCTCTACGAGAGACACCGGCATAGTATATGAAAATGCTGAAGTGGTTTTTGAGAATGACGACGCATTCAGTTACATCCGCAGGACAGGCAAAACATTTGATGTCATAATATCCCTGCTTGCCGAACCGGATAATATTGTAACAAACCGATTCTATACCCGGGAATATTTCCTTTATTTAAAAAGAATACTCAACGAGGGAGGGATATTCATGCTGAAAGCAGGTTCATCAAGCAGTTATATAAGTGAAGAAGAATCCAGATCACTTTCTACAATATATAACAGTCTGGATGAGATATTTTCGTATATACTTCCACTGAAGGGGGAATCAATGTACCTTATTTCTTCTGACAGGGAGCTTACTACAAACATACCTGAACTTATAAGCAACAAGGGTATAGATAATACCTACGTAAACAGTTATTACCTTAACAACCAGATAATAAGATACAACTCCGATATGGTAAGAGGAATCATAGAAGATACCTTGCCAGGAAACGAACTGGATAAGCCCAGGGCTGTTTTCTATAATCAGAAGCATCAGCTGGATAAGTCAGGCAGTAACAAAATACCCTTTCTAATATTAGTCTGTCTTCTATTTCTTATTCCTCTCATTACAGGCAGCAACAGTTCAAGGACCATGTACACTGCCTCTCTGAACATGGCCGGTACTGAGATTCTCGCCCTGATACTTATCCAGTCGACAGCAGGTAATTTCTACCAGCTGGCCGGATTATTAATGGCTTTTGTAATGGCCGGACTTGCCATTGGCAGCTCAGCAAGGATAAGAACCAGTCAGCGGCGGAGCGATATGATTCCCATCATACTGGGTTTACTGGCTGCTTCATTTGCCTTTCTGTCACCAATAATACTTGGAATACAGAATAGCACAATCCCCGTCGTACTTTCGCTTCTTATTGTAATCATACCTGCAATTATGGCCGGCTATTATTATCGCATGAAAACTGAGTCAGACCATAATTCAAAAATTATTTCGGGTATTTACTTTGCTGACATGTGTGGCTCAGCCATGGGATTTATGATTATAGCCGGTATACTTGTACCCCTTTATGGTATAAAATCGACTTTCTTTATTCTTGCTTTTCTTAATTTTGCCTCTTATATTACCAACCAGATAGTAAGCGGTATCAGGAAACTGATTAACTGAGTAACATTATACAGGCTATGAAAAAGCGTGAATTTATAAAGAACTGTATTTTAGCAGCAGGTGGAATGGGCTTCTGCCCGGCCATATTAAATGGGAGTTCACTCAGTCAGGTAAAAAAAAGAAATTACAGGCTTGCCAGCTACCAGGAAGAATCGGCTAAAGGAATTATGTGCAGAATCTGTCCCAATGAATGTGTTTTGAAAGAGGGGGAATTAAGTGATTGCAGAAACCGTATAGTCAAAGACGGCAAATTATATACCATGGCTTACGGTAATCCATGTGCTGTTAATCTCGACCCGGTTGAAAAAAAACCCTTGTATCATTTTATTCCATCCACTATAACTTTCTCCATTGCCACGGCAGGATGTAACCTGGCATGTCTAAACTGCCAGAACTGGACCATTTCACAGACCAGCCCTGATAAAACCCGCAATTCTGATATGATGCCTGGGAGCGTGATAGAAAATGCTCACAAATATGATTGCAAATCAATATCTTACACATATTCAGAGCCCATTACTTTCTACGAATATGTATTCGATTCAGCTACCCTTGCGAAACAGTCAGGCTTGCGTAATATTCTCGTTTCAAACGGATATATCAACACTGAACCCCTCATTGAGCTCAGCACTGTAATTGATGCTGCCAATATTGATCTTAAATCGTTCAATGATAAAACATACCTCAAGCTCACAGGTGCAAAACTTGAGCCTGTACTGGAAACTCTTAAAACACTAAAAAAACAGGGTGTCTGGCTTGAGATAACAAACCTGGTGGTTCCCGAATGGACTGACAAGATTGATGAGATCAGGGAAATGTGCAGGTGGTTATATGCAAATGGTTTTAGCGACACACCTCTCCATTTCAGCAGGTTCACACCCATGTATAAACTCGAACAATTGCCACCGACACCAGTCAGCACCCTCAACAAAGCATGGGAAATAGCCAGGGAGGAAGGAATGAAATATGTTTATATTGGCAATGTGCCCGGAACACATGCATCCGACACCTATTGTGGTAAATGTGGAAAAAAAGTTATTGAGCGACAAGGTTTTACCATTACGGAAAATAACATCGAAAACGGAAAATGTAAATTCTGTAATTCGGTAATAAACGGAGTATGGGAATAATATAAACCATATTTTAGCAGGATGAAGAAAAAAGAGGCATATGATCGTATTGAACAGCTTAAAAAAGAAATCAACGATCATAACTACAGCTATTATGTTCTCAATAAACCACAGATATCTGATTTTCAATATGATATTCTACTGAAAGAGCTTTCTGACCTGGAAGAGAAATTCCCGGATTTAAGAACTGATGATTCTCCCACCTGCAGAGTTGGCAGCGACCTCACCCGTGAATTCAGGCAGGTAAAGCATAAATACCCTATGCTATCGCTCAGTAACACTTACAGTGAAGAGGAGATTTATGATTTCAATAAACGGGTCACAGGCACCCTTGGCAGGGAGGCTGAATATGTCTGTGAACTGAAGTATGACGGGGCTTCCATAAGTCTTACCTACAGGGATGGTATTCTGGAATCGGCAGTAACCAGAGGTGACGGTGAAACGGGGGATGAGGTCACCAATAATGTCAGGACTATAAAAAGCATCCCTCTCAGGTTGCGCAATGGTGATTATCCTCCTGAGCTGATAATCAGGGGTGAAATCTTTCTACCCCTGGAAGGTTTCAGGAAGCTGAATGAAGACCTGGTTAAAAAAGGAGAGCAACCCTTTGCCAATCCACGTAACACAGCTGCAGGTACGATAAAATTGCAGGATCCTTCAATAGTTGCCAGCAGACCCCTCGATTGTTATCTTTATTACATACTGGGTGATTCTCTCCCTTCTGATAAACACTATAATAACCTGCATAAAGCCAGGGAATGGGGATTCAGGATACCTGATGAGATAAGTCTCTGCAAAGGGATGCCGGAAGTTATGGAGTATATAAATCGCTGGGACGAGGAAAGAAAATCTCTTCCTTTTGAAATTGATGGTGTCGTTATTAAGGTAAATTCAATTGAAGACCAAAAAAAACTTGGTTTCACTGCAAAATCGCCTCGATGGGCTATAGCATATAAATTCAAAGCTGAACAGGCAACAACAAAGCTGTTGTCGGTAGTATTCCAGGTAGGCCGGACCGGTACGGTGACCCCGGTGGCCAATCTTGAGCCGGTATCCCTGGCCGGCACAGTGGTAAAGAGAGCCACTTTGCATAATGAGACCCAGATAAAATTGCTCAATCTCCATATGAACGACACGGTGTATATTGAAAAAGGTGGTGAAATAATTCCCAAAATAGTGAGTGTGGATATAAATGAGAGGAAAAATAATGCTGCGGAGGTAGAGTTCATTACCAATTGTCCCGAGTGTGGTACTCCGTTGCGCAAATTGCCGGGAGAGGCAAACCATTATTGCCCGAATAATTATGAATGCCCTCCACAAATAAAAGGCAGAATTGAGCACTTTATAAGCAGAAAAGCCATGGATATAGACGGCCTGGGTGAAGAAACCACTGACCTGTTGTACCGCTCGGGGTTGATAAATGATATTGCTGACCTGTTTACCCTCAGTAAAGAAAAACTGGTTGGACTGGAACGCATGGGTGATAAATCGGCTTCCAATATTATGAGAAGCATTGAAAAATCAAAATCAGCACCTTTTAACAGGGTACTGTATGCCCTGGGGATAAGATTCGTTGGTGAAACCGTGGCAAAATTACTCGCCCGTCATTTCAATTCAATAGATGATTTAGCCAAAGCCGGATATGATGAACTGGTAAATATTCCTGATATTGGAGAAAAAATTGCTGACAGCATACTGAATTATTTCAATTCACCCAATAACAGGGAAGTTCTGGAGCGGCTGAAAAAATATGGTGTTAATATGGAATCAGGTGAGACGCAGCAAATAGAATCAGCTATCTTTGATGGTAAAAGTATAGTTATATCTGGGGAGTTTGAAAAACACAGCCGGGAAGAATACAAGCAAATGATTGAAGAAAATGGGGGGAAAAATGTATCTTCGGTAAGCTCTAATACAAGCTTCATCCTTGCAGGGAAAAATATGGGTCCTGCTAAAAAAGAAAAAGCTGAAAAACTGGGTATTGAAATAATCGGAGAAAATGATTTTCTCAATATGTTAAATAAAGGATAGATATAAAAATATTATCCAAAAATCGATTAGGTTTGTAGAATGGAACTTTGTAAAGGGACAAGACTATTAATTGGCAGGCTCATAATGAAGCGCCGTCTAAAGAGTATAAGACGACATAAAAAATTCAATAATCTTCATAATGCACACAAAATAGGAATTGTCTGGGATGGCAGCAAAACGGATGATTTTAAAGCAATAACGGCTTTCTACCAGGATATGCAAAAAATTAATATACAGGTGGATATTGTGTGTTATTATCCAAAACCCGTGCTTCCTGATAAATATACTGCCATACGTTATTTAACTTGTATTAAAAGACCGGATCTTAATTTTTTCTGCATACCAGCGTCGGATGATATAAACGAGTTTATTAATACTCCATATGAAATACTCATTGACATAAACAACAACAATTATTTCCCCGTTAAATTCATCACGGTATTATCCAGAGCAGAATTCAAGGTGGGTGCAGAAAGTTCAGAGTACAGTGATAAATTAGATATGACCATTAATATAAGCAAGAAGAATGACTTGGTCTATTACCTCGAGCAGGTAAAATATTACCTTGAGATGATTAATACCAGTACGTGATAATAAATATAAATTCTCACTATGACATTATTTGAAGGCCTTGGTGTTGCCATGATAACACCTTTCAAATCTGACAGGAGTGTTGATTTTAAAGCACTGGAAGTAATAACCAGCCATATTATTGACAGAGGTTGTGATTACCTGGTTGTTATGGGTACTACGAGTGAGGCAGTAACCCTTAACCATGAGGAAAAGGAAGCTGTAACCTCATATATTAAAGAAATTAATAATGGAAGGATCCCGGTTGTTCTTGGTATTGGTGGCAATAACACCCAGCAGGTTACCGATACCATTAAAAGAACTGATTTTGAAGGAATAGACGGGATTCTTTCTGTTACACCGTACTATAATAAACCCGGCCAGAAAGGCATATCATTACATTTCAAAGAAATATCAATGGTTTCTCCTGTACCGGTCATACTGTATAATGTACCTGGCAGGACAAGCAGCAATATTGATGCCGAGACCTGTCTTGAACTGGCATGGGGCTTTGATAATATTGTTGGTATTAAGGAAGCTTCAGGGAAGCTGACCCAGGTCATGAAAATAATCAAAGACAAGCCTGACAATTTCCTTGTTATTTCAGGTGATGACCTGATAGCCCTGCCCATCATTACCCTTGGAGGATCAGGAGTAATATCAGTTCTGGGGAATGCTTTTCCATCTGAATGGAAAGAGATGGTAAGTCTTGCCATGAAATCAAGAATAAGCAGTGCACGTGAGATTCATTATAAATACACTGAACTGATTGATCTTCTTTTTGTTGATGGTAATCCGGCCGGTATAAAGTCTGTTATGAACAACCTGGGCCTGTGCCAGAACTACCTTCGTCTTCCTCTTACGGGGGTCTCAAGGCCGACAGGAGTAAAGATAAGTACAAGTATTGAGGAACTTAAGCTTGAAGCCCCTGTTTAGGCTTCTTTCTGGGGTTGTTGCGGGCCTGTGCTGATCCTGCCATGGCAGTGTTTAAATTTCTTGCCGCTACCACACGGACAGGGATCATTTCTGCCAACTTTCTTGTCCACCCTCACCGGCTCGGCTTTCTGTGGCTTATCAGGCTGCCCTCCTCCCCCGGAAGTATCACTGTATGATGAATAGTCACTTTTTGAAGTCCTGTACCTGCTCATATCCGTTCTTCGCCTTCGTTCTGCCTCACGCACCTGGTCAGGATCAGGGCTTGGTATATGTCCTTTCATCAGGGTGGAAATAACACTCTTGTTAACCCTTTCTATCATCGATTTAAACAACTCAAAGGATTCGAATTTATAAATCAAGAGGGGATCTTTTTGTTCATATGTTGCGTTCTGGACTGATTGTTTAAGCTCATCCATTTCCCTCAGGTTTTCTTTCCAAAGCTCATCAATGGTAGCCAGCACAACGGTTTTTTCATATGACCTGGCAAGTTCCTTACCATCTGATTCAACTGTTGACTTAAGGTTTGTTATTACCTGGTATACTTTTGTTCCATCTGATATGGGGACAACAACATTCTCATAAACGTGTGACTGTTTTTCATAGACTTCCTTTATAACAGGGTAAGCTTCCGAAGATATTTTCTCAACTTTTCGTCTGTAAGTGTCAATGACATTCCTGTTTAACATCTCAATCAGCTCATCAGCATTTATTTTCAGGAATGCTTTTTCATCCACCGGTGATTCCATAGAGAATGATCTCAGCAGATCGATACTGAAATTATCATAATCGCCTTCAGGAAGATAAGTATTTACTATACTTTCCGAAACATCGTACATCATATTGGCAATATCAACACTCAGTCTGCTTCCCTGAAGTGCATGTTTGCGTCTTTTATATATCACCTCCCTCTGGCTGTTCATCACATCATCATACTCAAGCAGTCTTTTACGTATCCCGAAATTATTTTCTTCAACTTTTTTTTGCGCCCTTTCAATTGATTTAGAGATCATCTGGTGTTGTATCATCTCACCTTCCTTCAATCCCAGGCGATCCATTACACCGGATATCCTTTCTGATCCGAACAGTCTCATCAGGTCATCCTCCAGTGAGACATAAAACTGAGACGAACCGGGGTCACCCTGTCGGCCGGCTCTTCCTCTTAGCTGACGGTCAACCCGTCGTGATTCGTGTCTTTCGGTACCAATAATAGCCAGGCCACCTGCTTCCCTTACTCCCGATGTCAGTTTAATATCAGTACCACGGCCAGCCATATTGGTAGCTATTGTAACACCACCTTCCTTACCTGCTTCAGCAACTATGTCTGCTTCACGGGCATGAAGTTTAGCATTCAGAACATTATGCTTAATGCCCTTCATATTCAGCATCCTGCTCAGCAATTCAGATATTTCAACGGAAGTTGTCCCTACGAGTACAGGCCTTTTATTACTGTTAAGATCAAGTATTTCATCAATTACGGCATTATATTTCTCCCTTTTCGTCTTGAATACCATATCATTCATATCATTCCTGATGACTGGTTCATTTGTAGGGATAACCATAACATCCAGCTTATATATGTTCCAGAATTCTCCCGCCTCGGTTTCAGCAGTACCTGTCATACCGGCCAATTTATGGTACATTCTGAAATAATTCTGCAGGGTTATCGTAGCAAAGGTCTGTGTAGCAGCTTCAACTTTAACCCTTTCTTTTGCTTCTATGGCCTGGTGAAGCCCGTCGGAATACCGGCGACCTTCCATTATTCGTCCTGTCTGCTCATCAACAATTTTCACCTTATTCTCAATTACCACATATTCAACATCTATCTCGAACAGGGTATATGCCTTAAGCAGCTGGTTCATAGTATGTACGCGCTCCGACTTAACTGAAAAATCCTGAAGTAACTCATCCTTGGCTTTAAATTTTTCCTTGTCCGAAATGTCAGATTTTTCTATTTCGGCAATCTCGTTACCCACATCCGGTAGAACAAAAAAGCTTGCATCTTCCACTGAAGTAGAAATCAGGTCTATACCATTTTCAGTAAGTTCTATGGAATTATTTTTTTCGTCTATAATGAAGTAAAGGGCTTCTGTTACCTTAGGCATTTCCTTGCTGTTATTCTGCATATAGAAATTCTCCGTTTTCAGTAGCAGTGTTTTTATTCCCTCTTCGCTGAGGAATTTTATCAATGCGCTATTTTTAGGCAAACCCTTATATGCCCTGAGCACCATTAATCCACCTTCATTAGTATTATCTTCCTTTATTAGTCTTTTGGCATCGGCAAGTACCTGGGTCACAAGTTTCTTCTGTGCACTCACAAGTTTTTCAACCTTGGGTTTCAGTTCATCAAACTGTTGTGTATCACTTTTGGCTGTCGGTCCTGAAATTATCAGGGGTGTACGTGCATCATCGATCAAAACAGAGTCGACCTCGTCCACTATTGCATAATTATGCTTTCTCTGTACCAGGTCTTCGGGATTGATAGCCATATTATCCCTCAGGTAATCAAAGCCGAATTCATTATTGGTACCGAAGGTTATGTCGGACAGGTAAGCTTTACGACGTGCAGGAGAGTTTGGCTCATGCTTATCAATACAGTCAACTCTTAGTCCGTGAAACTCATATATTGGCCCCATCCATTCAGCATCACGTCGTGCCAGATAATCATTAACCGTTACCACATGCACTCCCCTTTCTGTCAGAGCATTTAAAAAGACCGGCAGGGTAGCCACAAGAGTTTTACCCTCACCTGTAGCCATTTCAGCTATTTTCCCTTTATGCAGGGCCACTCCTCCAATAAGTTGAACATCATAATGGACCATATCCCACTGTATTTCATTACCACCGGCTATCCAGCTGTTTTTCCAGTAGGCTTTATCCTTTTTAATCTCAATACTGTCTCTGCTGGCTGCAAGGTCCCTGTCGAAATCAGTTGCTGTAACCTCCAGCACCTCATTCTCCTTAAAGCGCCTTGCCGTATCTTTCACAATGGCAAAAGCTTCAGGTAACAATTCATCAAGAAAAGCTTCAAGTTTATCGTCAATTTTCTCTTCAATCTTATCAATCTCATCAAAAATGCCTTCCTTGGCGATAATATCTTCCTCAGCAGCTGCTTTTTCCTTGAGTGCCGTTATCTGATCCTCTTCCTCCTTTATTGAATTTTTTACTCTCTGTTTAAGGTTGAGAGACAATTTACGCAGATCATCATTACTTAAAGTTCCAAGTTTATTGTATTCAGCTTTAACCTTTTCAGCAAAAGGTGACATCTCCTTCAGATCCCGTTCATATTTATCACCGAGGAAAACTCCCAGTACCTTATTTAATACATTCATTTGCTATACAATTCTTTAATTCCTGTTCCTTACTCGTAATATACAAATCACAGAACAAGGAACAAAATTAACTTGTTTTTCCAGATAATGAAAGGAATGGAGTGATGTATTATTCTCCTTCGCCTTCTTCCCTCATAGACATGATATCCCTGTCAAACATATAAAGGTTATGATCGCCTACCAGGTTAAGCTTATCTATAATAGCCTGAACAGAGCTCTCCTCCTCGACCTGCTCTGAAACGAACCACTGCAGCCAGTTATGCGTGGCATAGTCATTTTCTTTAACGGTTTCAGCTACAATCTCATTTATACTGCTTGTAATATATTGTTCATGTTCCAGAACATGGTCAAACATTATCTTCAAATCCTCAAATTCTGCTGGCGGTTTATCAAAAGATGGGATGATGGCTTTCCCGTTCCTCTCGTTAACATACTTTATTATTTTAAGCATATGCATCTTTTCTTCTTCTGCCTGGTTATAAAGCCAATCCGCAATTCCGGCATATCCCATGTTTTCAGCCCATGAAGCCATTGACAGGTAAAGAATAGAACTGTATCCTTCCCTTTCTATCTGCCTGTTCAGAAGATCTTCCATAGTTTGTTTAAGCATTTTTTTATTTTTTAAAGTGAGTAACCAATTTTTAAATTAACAAAAAAATATCTCTGATAGTTCAAGTATGCAGGGGTCTAAAGTCAATGCTCAGCCAGTTTTTCAACTTCTTCAACAAAACTTTTCAGGTTAAAAGGCTTGGGGAAAATTGCATTTGCCCCTATTGTTTTCGCAACATCCAGGTAATTTGACGGACCCATCTTACCTCCACCTGAGATGGCGATTATTTTAATATCCGGGTTAATTTTTCTCAGTTCCATAATAAGACCAATACCATCCTGCTCGGGCATCAGGAGATCGGTAATGACCAGATCGGTAGCAGATGACTTGAATTTATTAAGAGCCTCTCTCCCATTTGAAGCTTCTATTATAACGTGTTTTCTCTTCTCGAGTGAATCTTTCAGCATTATTCTGAGATCATCATCATCTTCAACAAGTAAGATCCCTGCCATTGCACTGTGGTATTAATATAAATGACTTAATATATCTTTTAATGTTATGGGCTCGGTTATGAGACCATACTTTTTACCCTCTTTATATTGAGATATTTTTTCAACTGGAGCATCCTTATCTCCTATCATACATACACGGAAGCGCATACCCTCTTTATGTTTGCTTTCAAGGATATCATAGATTTCCCTGTCAGCAAATTTATTTACCAAAAAAACCATGTCATTTTCGGTTAATTTACGTCTTATAATGTTTAGTGTATCATTCTTCGAGTGTAATAGTATCACATTATACCCCATTCGCTCAAGTGCTATTGAGACCGTACGGGAGAGATGCAGGTTATCATGGGCAAACAGGATAGTACCTGAATTTTCATCACTTACCAGATCCTTTTCAGATTTTACTTTCTTTAAAGGCAGACTGAGAGTAAAGATTGATCCTTCACCCGGGTTGCTTTCCACATTTATCTCACCCCCTATTCCTGTTATTATCCCATGTGATACAGCCAGACCCATACCCGTTCCCTTGTCGGTTTCCCTGGTAGTAAAGAAAGGGTCAAATATCCTGTCTATAATTGATGGATTGATACCTTTACCCGTATCGCCAACTGATATTTCAGCAAAGCTCCTTCCATCTTTCGTCGACTCGGAGAGACTTATAGTCATTATACCACCTTCATCTTCCATTGCATGCAAGGCATTTGTCATTATGTTCAGGAAGACTCTGAAGAGCTGTGTGGGATCAGCGTATATAAGACCTTCAATGTTCCCATAGTCTGTCTTAAGGGTAACATTACCGGGCACTGACGATCTGATGAATTCTACGGCTTCCTTAATTATTTTATCAATTTCAAGCGCAACAACATGTTGATCCAGCTGCTTACTGAAAACCATCATCTGGTTTATTATTCCTGTCGCTTTGTTCACCGCTGATCTCAGTTTCACCATATATTCATATACCGGTGTATCCTTATCCACTTCTTCCATCGTCATTTCCGAGTATCCCGATATAGTGTTAAGTATAGTGTTGAAATCATGAGCCACCCCACTTACCAGCGTACCAAGGGTTTCAAGCCTTTGTGACTGATGAAGTTGTCTTTCGAGTATAACCTCCCTTGTTACGTCTTCGAGGGTGCCATCAGCTATTATGCCATATTGCGTATCCTCTCTAATATGACTGCTAATCCTTACGAATATTTCTTTACCTCCGAAAGTAAGCATTCGCATCTGGCCAAAAGCAGCCGTTTCTCCTGTTTTGCCCGATATCACGTATTCGTAAAAACGACGATCTGACTTCAATAAAACATTAATATTCAAATCCTCCCTCTCATCCTCATCCACTTCAAGTATGTCATAGAAAGTATCGTTTGCCTGGACTATCATTCCATACCTGTCACATGAGAATATACCAAAAGGGAGGTACCTCTCCATGTATTTATTTTTCTGTTCCCCATCGATAAGCTTCTCACTTATTTCGCTCTCGTATTCAACGTTTTTAGTTTCGATTATCGCATAGCTTAAATTTGTGCCCGGACTTTTAAAAGGCTTGTAGATAACATCATAATATTTTCCAGATGAACCAGAAATATCGAAAAAAGCCCTGTATTTTATTGTTTCACCACTCAGGCTTCTTTCTATGTTACTGCGGATCTTCTCCCTGTAGGTATTCTCACCCCATAGTTCTGAGGGGCTCTTGCCGACCAGATCTTCTTTATGCATGTTAAATGATCTGCAAAATGGTTCATTAACGGTCACATACCTCATTTCATCATTTATAATGCTGATCATCGAGTCAGAACTGTCGAGCAGGTGGTCCAGTATTTCTTCAGGCAGTCTATGCATTTTTATTAATCATATTCAAGTCCAAAATCATTACGAAGTTTATCAAGAGCAGGGTTCTTCTCTGCCATGTATTTGTATTTTTCCTCATCGGTATAAGGTGTTGTCTTTTCAGTTGTATCACCCAACTTTGTTTGAAATTCAATTTTCGAATTTGAGAGTTCTTTTTTCAGGTGCAATAGTACACTACGCCTGTATTTCTGATCAAAGTAGTCTTTCTGCGCTTTATTGCTTAGTTCAAGAATAATATTTGTCTTATCCTCAATTATGGGTTTCATTGCTTTTATTATGCTTGACATACGTGGATTACCCGACTTCATTGTATCCCCAAAACTACGCCATGCTTCCATCAGATCTGACTCATCAAATTCGTATTCATTATCCTGACTATTTTCAGCGCCATAATCATTATTATCTTCATCGACATTTTCGGATGCTCTTTTTTCCTCCTGTTTTTTCAGCCTTTCCTTTATTGAGAAGGATTTTGGTGTGTCATAATCATTTTTCACCCTTGATATTTGTTCCTGTCTCTCCTTCTCAACTTTTATTTCCGTTCTGTCTTCTTTTCTATCTCCGGGAGTTATATCATCTTGCTTTTCTTCTTTTTGAGCTGTATAACTCTTACTATTATTTTTTTCCGAATTTATGGTAGCCAGTCTTATTAAAGCCAGTTCAACATGAAGTTTCGGGTTTCTGCTTGTCTTATAATATATATCTGCATTACTTAATATTTCGAGCCCCTTATAAAGAAATCCCACAGGGCACCTGAGTGTTTGTTCCCTGTATTTATCTCTTATTGCAGAACCGGCTTCAACCAGCTTGAGAGTGGCTTCATCTTTGCAGACGAGTAAATTACGGAAATGACTGCTCATGCCTGCAATAAAGTTATGTCCGTCGAAGCCTTTCTCCAGCACATCATTAAACAGAAGGAGTACACTGGAAACATCCCCTGAAAGAAAGGCATCGCATGCTTTAAGATAATATTCATAATCCAGCACATTAAGATTCTCAATTACATCAGCATACGTAATTTTCTTCCCTTTATAGCTCACTATCTGGTCCAGGATTGACAGCGCGTCTCTCATTGATCCGTCAGATTTCTGAGCTATAATCTGTAAAGCTTCCTGCTCAGCCTCAATATTTTCCTTACCTGCAACGAAAAGCAAGCGGTTCACAATATCATCAATGGTTATCCTGTGAAAGTCGAATATCTGGCACCTGGAAAGAATAGTGGGTATAATTTTTTGTTTCTCCGTTGTTGCCAGTATGAATACCGTATGAGGCGGGGGTTCTTCAAGTGTCTTGAGGAAAGCATTGAATGCTGATGTGCTAAGCATATGGACCTCATCTATAATATATACTGAATAGCGACCAACCTGAGGGGGTATTTTTACCTGGTCAGTAAGGGTCCTTATGTCATCAACTTTATTGTTAGAAGCTGCATCCAGTTCATGTATATTGTAAGACCTAGAGCTGTCAAAAGCCTTGCATGATTCACACTTGCCACATGCTTCCGTCTTATCGGTAAGATTCTGGCAATTAATAGTTTTTGCCAGTATTCTAGCACAGGTGGTCTTTCCTACTCCGCGAGGTCCACAGAATAGATAAGCCTGTGCCAGATGGTTGGTTTTTATTGCATTCTTAAGAGTTGAAGTAATAGATTCCTGACCTACTACGGTATCAAATATTACCGGCCTGTATTTCCTTGCTGATACAATAAAGTTCTCCATGTTTAAAGCTAATCTTTTAATCCTTCTTTCTCATGAGCAAATATAAGAAATAATGGATTCCCTTATGAACGATTCAATTTTAAATATATCAACAACTTATTGGTTAATTTGAGAAAAAACCATATTTTTGCAGCCCGATTTTAGTTATTTTAAAAAATTAAAAACTATGTTAAATCAGTATGAAACCGTTTTCATTGCAACTCCCGTTTTGTCTGAGAACCAGATGAAGGAAGCGGTACAAAAATTTAAGAAGATTATCACCGACAATGAAGGTGAAATCATTCACGAAGAAAACTGGGGCCTTAAGAAGCTGACCTATCCCATTCAGAAAAAGTCAACCGGATTTTATTATTTGATTGAATTCAAAGGACCGGGCGAATTAATTGAAAAGCTTGAAGTACAGTACAGAAGGGATGAACGCATAATACGTTTCCTGACTTTTAAGATGGATAAGTATGCGGTAAAGTATGCAGAAAAGAAAAGGAAGCTAAGAGAAACAGAAAAAATTCAGGAGGACTAAATTATGGCACAGAATGAATCAGAAATAAGATATCTGACACCCCCGACAGTTGAAATCAAGAAGAAAAAATATTGTCGTTTTAAAAAGAACAGGATTAAATATGTTGACTACAAGGATCCTGAATTTCTTAAGAAATTTTTAAACGAGCAGGGCAAAATACTGCCGAGACGTATTACCGGTACTTCTCTTAAGTACCAGAGGAAAGTGGCCAAGGCTATAAAGAGAGCTCGCCATCTTGCGTTACTGCCATATGTTACTGACCTGTTAAAATAAACTGAGGAGGAATAAAGATGGATATAATACTTAAACAGGATATTGACGGATTAGGAGACAAGGGTGAAATTGTATCAGTAAAAGACGGGTATGCAAGGAATTTCCTTATCCCACAGGGATTTGCTATACTGGCCACCCCATCAGCGAAAAAAGTACACGAGGAAAATACGCGCCAGAGGGCCCATAAAGAAGAAAAGATAAAGAAAGAAGCAGAAGATATCGCCCGTAAACTTGGCGATGTAAGCCTTACTATTGGTGCCAAAACAAGCAGCTCGGGTAAAATTTTCGGTTCAGTCAATACCATACAGATAGCCGAAGCCCTAAAAAATGAGGGATTTGATATAGACAGGAAGAAAATTTACATTGAGGGTGACCAGGTAAAAGAAATTGGTAAGTACAAAGCACAGATTAAACTTCATAAAGAAGTTAAAGCCGAGATTGAGTTCGAGATAGTGACCGAGTAAACCCTAAACAATCACTGTTTAGCAGCAACTGTTACTATCTCCAGCAATGCTCCAAGAGGCAGTTCCTTCACGGCAAATGCAGCCCTGGCAGGCTGATTGGAAGGATAATAACGTGCATACACCTCATTCATTGCTTTGAAGTCGGACATATCCGACAGCAGGCAGGTAGAGATTACCACGTCATCATAGGAATACCCTGCCTTCTCCAGGATAGCGCCGATATTTTTCAGAACCTGTTCGGTCTGCTCGCTTATTCCTCCTTTTACAAGATAACCACTTGACGGATCAACAGGAACCTGCCCTGATATATAAAGGGTATTATTGATTTCCACAGCCTGGCTGTAAGGTCCGAGAGCTTCAGGGGCTTTTGAAGTATATATAATATTCTTCATACAAATAGATTTTAGTAATTATCGTGATAGTCTTTTCTTCTTTCATATTTAAGGTCCTGGAGAACACTTGCCTTAACACGTATCGTAAAGTCCCAGCTCTTAAGGTAACCCGTAGGTATCCAGTTGAAACTCATCTCCCAGCAATGCAGATCCCTTCTGATACCTATCCTTGTCATGGTTATTTCCTTGCTCCTGAAATCATATCCCGTTGAATAGGTTATGGCAAAGTTCTTTGTAAGAGTAAGGTTACCACTCATGGTTAAGTTCTGGTTGATACGCGACTCATCCCTGCTCTTTGTGTAATAAAAGTTATATGCAATCCTCATTGACCAGGGTACATTAAAATTAACATACCCATACTCATCATATGTCATACCTGATCCCGATTGCATACCCCCCCCTGCCTGTTGCTGTCTCCCTGCTTCATCCAATGATCTTGGCATTCCTCCCATAGGTGAACCTACATTAGTGGTTTCGGGAGTGCTGGTCTCATCTTCCCTCTTTTCGCCTATGAAGGATTTAATCAGATTACTTAGATCAAAGTTAAGACTGATATTAAAATTCGTCATCCTAAACGGTCTCCTGTTTACTGACCACTCACTGGTATTTATCCTGCGGGAAAGTGAATCAGTGACGTAAAGATCAAAATTGCCCCTTGCAGCTATACTGAGTTCATTAAACAATGTTGTTCTCAATGTCATTGAGAGAGGTCTCCATTTCAGGGAATCAGCAAAAAGGTCATAGGATGTATTAATAGCAAGGTTATCAATTATCTTAACCTTTTTTTCGGCATCAGTGGTATCATTTCTTTCCCTGACCTTCGCTTCAATAATATTAGTGAGTGAAAAGTTCAGGCTCCCATTCTTACGGGATAAGGATGGTGTACTGTAAATACCATTCTCATATATGGAGTACTCTTGTGTATTACCTGTTGTATCTATTTGCACTTCACGGTACATATTCGAAGATAGTCCTTCCAGGGCAGGTACAAATGAAAATGAGACCGAGGGTTTCATCACATGACGTACTGCTATTATTCGTGATTCCGGGTTTGTAAACTGAAACATACCAAAGATCTGCGGGCTGTAACTTGCACTTATCGAGGGGTTAACAGCATGGCCATAAAAAAATCCATCTTCCTGCTCGCTTATGACCCTGCTCACAGTATCATTGGTTACGGGGTCTATATATTCAGGCTCCCATCTTTTTAATGTTCTTTCGGTAAATAATACTCCCGAATATCTGAGTGTTGGAGAAATGGAAAAATTATTGAAAGGTCTTATGGGCAGACTCACAGGTATATCATGCTGGAAA
This sequence comes from uncultured Rikenellaceae bacterium, assembly GCA_964607105.1. Taxonomy (GTDB): domain Bacteria; phylum Bacteroidota; class Bacteroidia; order Bacteroidales; family VadinHA17; genus UBA9300. The sequence goes on from CAZSJH010000008.1 coordinate 23,445, forward strand.
CCGTTTTTCATGTCTTCGAACATCTCACCTGTGAACATTTTTTCATCTGTTGTGGATATCCTGTTGTCCAGGCTGGCCGTGTACTGAAGCTGCAGTTCCTGCCACCATTTGGTAGCACCTCCGCTTCCCAGTGATTTAAGGGGATATATCCTCGACATTCCAAAATTCATCTTTGGCAGGTTGAGACTCACGGTTTTAGCTGCCGAATTCTGACTGTGATTAAGGCTTGCAGAAAAATTAAAAGGTGTGCCAGCCCATGTTTTCGAATAGCTAATACTTGACTGCTTGGTTGTAGTAACATGCTCCTGGACATTATAGCTGTTTTCCCGGTCAAAGCCGGCAGAACTCAGGTTTACACTGGCCGAAAAGCGTGTTCCCGGCCTGGCTTTGGCATCCTGCGAATGTGTCCATCGAACAGAATAGTTGCTGCTTTTGGAATAATTCTCAAGTCCTTTATAACCGGTAATATTATTTGCATAATTAAAGCTGAAGTTACCGTTGAATTTATATCTCTTGCGGTAATTGGTTGCCGCGCTAAGCCTCCAGGTTCCATTTGTATATATATCCCCGGTAAAATTGAGGTCGAAAAAATCACTGACAGCAAAGTAATAGCCCATACCTTTTAAAAAGTAACCCCTGTTATTCTCCTCTCCGTATTTTGGTATAAGTATGCCCGAGGCATATTCCTTCTGGACAGGGAAATAGCCAAAAGGCAAAACCAGGGGCAGTGGAATATCTTCAAGGACCAGATGGGCAGGTCCTGATACTATTTTTTCACCGGGTACAACTTTTGCTTTGGGCAGGCTAACGTAAAAATGAGGTTCTTCTGCATCACAGGTTGTATACTTGCTTCCCTGCACATGGAGAGTCCCGTCATCATGACGCTTTGTGATATTACTGTGCAGAAAGCCTCCTTCCTCTTCAGTAACTATATTGCGTATGATCGCCCTTTTTGACTTGAAATTATATGTAAGCTCATCCGCCTCAAATTCTTCATCCCCGTCTTTAAACCTGGGGATGTCCACCAGCTTACCCGTTGTGTCGCGCCTGCCCCATGCATTTACCTCACTCGTATTAAGATCCAGGGTTATATAATATGCTTCAAGGCTGATATTACCATAGACCGCTGAAGCCTGGTTCACCAGGTACACTTTATGATCTTCCATATTAATATACTGGCTGTCTATTGCGTTATAGACTATAGGCATGTCCACGGCATCGGGTGAGATTATTAATCTCCTTTCTCCCTGTAAAATAGTGCCCAGTGTATCGGTGCGCAGGGTGTCCTGCATAAAAGCAGCAGTATCAATTACAGCCACTAAAGAATCCGGGACACTCTTTTGTTCCTGGCCAAACAGAAATGTTGAAAAAAAAGTGCTTATGAGGATAATATGTATCTTTATCGCTGAAATAGTAAATAAGTTTAGTACTATTTTTGTAATGTTATAAAGGACGGAGTAAATCTAATTAAAATCATCTTCATAGCATGAGGTGCATGATTAAAAATTACAAACATCATACCATATCCTGTGCGGCTTTTATCCTGTTTTTCACTACAGGTTTATTCTTTGGTATCTCGTTTATAACCTTTGCTGATGAACCACCCGAAAATGAATGGGTGGTGGTGATAGATGCAGGACACGGAGGCAAAGATCCCGGTGCCGAAGGGAGAATGAGCAAGGAGAAAGACATAACCCTTGCAATAGCTCTTAAAACAGGTAAATATATAGAAGAATTAATCGATAATGTTAAAGTTATATATACCCGAAAGGAAGATGAGTTTGTTGAACTTTATAAAAGGGCTGAAATAGCAAACAAGGCAAAAGCAGATTTATTTATTTCCATCCACTGTAACGGCTTCAGGGACACCAGGATTAAAGGATCTGAAACCTTCGTGATGGGTATACATAAGGACCAGGGAAACCTGGAAGTTGCAATGAAAGAAAACTCTGTTATTACACTTGAAGAAGACTACACAACAAGGTACCAGGGTTATGACCCTAACTCTTCGGAGTCATTTATTATCTTTTCCCTGATGCAAAATATCTACCTTGAACAGAGCCTTAACTTCGCAAATTATATACAGGACCAGTTCAGAAACCGTGTAGGCCGGGCTGACCGGGGCGTAAAACAGGCAGGTTTGATCGTCCTTTGGCAAACTACTATGCCCAGCGTGCTGGTTGAAGCGGGTTTTTTAACTAATTCACAGGAAGAACGATTCCTTCTTTCAGGCGAGGGGCAGGATTATGTTGCATCAGCTATCTTCAGGGCATTCAGGGATTATAAGGCATCAATTGATCAAAAAAGTGATTTCAGTACTTCCGAGCGAGAGGAAAATGTAAATGATAATAAAATATGGTTCATGATTCAACTGGCAACGTCATCTGATAAGAGAGAGGAACTGCCTGAACAATTCAGTAGAACTGGTAAAATTACAGAACTTGTATCAGGTAAGTATTTTAAATATGCAACGGGCAGATACCCTACATACAAAGAAGCTGCAGAAAGACGGAAAGAACTGGAGGCAGAGTTCCCGGATGCATTTGTTATAGCTGTCAGAAACCTTAAAATAATGCCCCTGCAGGAAGCTATTGAAATAACAGGAAGTAACTAATATGAAAAATCTATCAAAAGAAATTCTTGTCGGTCTTACAGCAGTTATAACAGTACTGGTGTTTATATGGCTTTTCAGCTTTTTAAAAGGAAATAATATCTTCAACCATGATGACAGGTACTATGCAATTTTCAATGATATTGGCGGACTGGAAGAATCAGGTATAGTTGAAATAAACGGTTTTAAAGCCGGCATCGTCAGAAGTATAAAATTCGTCAATGACGGATCAGGAAGACTCATTGTTACAATGGGTATTGAAAGAGGTTATAAACTTCCTGAAGGAACTATTGCTGAGATAACACCCGAAACAATACTGGCAGGGATGAAAATAAGACTATTAATGGGTGAAGGCCCTTCTTTCTATAACGATGGTGACACACTGAAATCAAGGCTCAATATGGGGGTCATCAGTAATATTAATGATAATCTCAAACCCATTATTAGTAAGGCAGACCAGGTAATAAGTGATATCGACACCCTGTTAAATGCCTTCAAACTCATTCTTACCGATGACCTGAGAGAAAATCTGCATAATAGCTCAGAAAATATTGATAATGTGAGTTATAATTTGAACACAATACTTGAAAACTCCGGTAAAAACATAGACAATTTAATAGTAAACCTCGACAGCTTCACTGATATGATAAGTAAAAATGCTGCAGCCATGGATACCACTATTTATAATATTTCCCAGATTGCAGATAACTTATCTGACTCAGACCTTGAAGCATCAATAAATAATTTTAATTCTGCCGTCAAAGAAACGACCATATTGCTTGAAAAGCTTAACCAGGGTAAAGGGTCTGCCGGTTTGTTTCTTAATGATGATTCATTATATACAGAACTTACTAACAGCCTTGGCCAACTAAACCTCTTACTGGAAGATCTTAAATCAAATCCCGGACGATATATAAATTTTTCCGTTTTCGGGAAAAACAGATAAAACCCCATACACTGGGCTTATTAGATAAATATTTAGGTGACATTAGTTTTATTTGACTGATTATCAGGGTTTTAATTATATGATTTTTTTTTGAAATTTTAATTGATTGAAAGCTAATACCATAGAATTATTTTGTAAAAGTCAAGTGAAAAAAATTTTTTTTTTAAGTTTTTTTTTTGCAAATATTGCTCCTGATTATAAGCTTTACTAAACCTTACAAATTGTTAACCGCTAATCTAGATGAATAAATCACATCATGAGGTATGGGAAGGATGTCTTGGAATTATTAAAGATATAATACCTTCTATTAGTTATAAGACATGGTTTGAACCTATCATACCTCTGAAGCTTAAGAATAATGTATTAACCATACAGGTACCGAGTCCATTTTTTTATGAATATCTGGAGGAGCAGTACATTGACGTTCTTCGTAAAACTCTGAGAAGAATATTAGGCAATGATGCGAAACTTGAATATAATGTAGTAATGGAGAATACACAGTTCTCCAGCGGAAAACCCTATACTGTTAAATATCCTTCAAGCAACAAGACTGAACTGAAGAACAAGCCTGTAACGGTGCCCTATGAAGTTGCACAAACATCCATAAAGAACCCTTTTATAATTCCTGGTATAAAGAAAGTTCATTTTGACCCAAGGCTCAACCCTGATTATTCATTTCAGAATTTCATTGAAGGCGACTGTAACAGGCTGGCAAGGTCGGCAGGAATAGCAGTTGGTAATAATCCCGGTGGCACTGCTTTCAATCCCCTGATGATTTACGGTGATTCAGGCCTGGGTAAAACACACCTTGCGCAGGCCATTGGTATACAGGTTAAAGAACAGCTCCCCGAGAAAGTTGTGCTGTATGTTAACGCCAATAAATTCCAGACGCAGTTTGTCGAATCAATAAGAAATAATAACCGGAATGATTTCCTGCATTTTTATCAGATGATAGATGTGCTGATTCTTGATGACGTCCAGGAATTTGCAGGCAAGGAAAAGACACAGGATACATTTTTCCACATCTTCAATCATCTTCACCAGAGTGGTAAACAACTTATAATGACGTGCGACCGGCCTCCTGTTGAACTACAGGGAATGGAGCAGAGACTGTTATCAAGATTTAAATGGGGCTTGCTGGCAGATCTTCAGAAACCTGATTATGAGACCAGGCTGGCCATCATGAAAAAGAAAGCCTATAACGATGGCATTGAACTTGACGATGAAATCTTTGAATACCTGGCTGCTAATATTACAAATAATATAAGGGAGCTGGAAGCAGTTCTGATATCACTCTATGCTCAATCTACCCTAAACAGGAAAGAAATAACACTCGAGCTTGCCAGGCAGATGATTGATAAACTTGTCAAGCACACTTCAAGGGAAATTACCATTGAATTTATACAGAAAATTGTGTGCGATTACTACAGGATACCCTTAGAACTGATGCAAAGCAAGACCAGGAAAAGAGAGATTGTCCAGGCGAGACAGGTATCAATGTATTTCAGCAAAAGCCTTACCAAGGCTTCTCTTGCAAGTATCGGATCCCAGATTGGTGGCAAAGACCATGCTACTGTATTACATGCCTGTAAAACAGTTAATAACCTCATTGATACCGACAAACATTTCAGGAACCAGATAACTGAAATAGAAAAGAAAATAAAAGTATAATATGGAACTGTCGCAACTCAGGGAAGAGTTCTTTAAAAAATATGGTAACAGGACTGAAGATCCTGTTATTTTTTTCAGCCCAGGCAGAGTCAACCTAATTGGTGAGCATACCGATTATAATAATGGATTTGTATTCCCATGTGCACTCAATTACGGAACATATCTTCTTGTAAGAAAGAGAGATGATGATAAACTGGTTCTTAATACATTGAACTTTGAGTTTTCAGATTCACAGAGTATAGGTTCTATAGAAAAAAATGAGTCTGATGAATGGGTTAACTACCCGCTGGGTGTATTATCAGAATTTTTACAGAGGGGGATAAAACCTGGTGGTATGGAAATGCTATTTTATGGAGATATCCCCAATGGCGCCGGTCTCTCATCTTCCGCATCGATTGAAATGGTAACCGCTTATGCCCTGAATGATATGTTCGATGCAGGACTGACAGTTCTTGAACTTGTGAAACTCAGCCAGCATGCCGAAAACACATTTGTTGGTATGAATTGTGGCATAATGGACCAGTTTGCTGTTGGAATGGGTGAAAAAGACAAGGCAATTTTCCTCAATTGCGATACCCTAAATTACGATGCCGTACCTGTTGAGCTAGATGAATACCAGCTGATCATAAGTAATACAAATAAACGAAGAGGTCTTACTGACTCAAAATATAATGAGCGGCATGCTGAATGTGAAAAGGCAGTTGAATACCTAAACAGTAAAACAGGTATAAAGCATCTCAGCCAGTTAAGCATAAATGACATGCACCTTTTAGATGAGCTTATTCCTGACGAAACGGTAAGAAAAAGGGCCAGGCACGTAATAACTGAGAATAACAGGGTTTTACAGGCAGTGAATGTTCTTAAGAAAGGAGATATCTTTCAGTTCGGCAGGCTTATGAACCAGTCTCATGATTCCCTTAAGGATGATTATGAAGTAACGGGTAAAGAGCTGGATGCAATTGTGTATGAGGCACGTAATATAATTGGAACTGTTGGAAGCAGGATGACCGGGGCCGGGTTTGGTGGCTGCAGTGTAAGTATTGTAGAGAAAACCCGGGTTAACAGCTTCATTGAGAACCTTGACAGGGCCTACACTGACGCAACCGGATTAAAAGCCGAATTCTACCTCCCCACCATTGATAATGGTGTCAGGAAAATATAAATTATTTAATATCCTTCACACACCTGAAACCCACTGTGGCATTGCGGTCAAATCCCGGTGATACAAGTAAGAGCATCTGAGTCTTATCAAGTGACTGTGGCCCTCCCTGGACATACCACAAGCTTGAGGTAGGTTTATAATAACTTCCTCCGCGTATAATTACGAAATAATATATGCCATTATCGTAAATATCATTCGTGAGCTGCCATACATTGCCTACCATATCCATCACACCGTAAGGGCTTTGGCCCTTACTGAAGGCATCAACAGGTGTGGGCCTTCCAAAGGTATTATTACACTTTGTACCATGGAATTCATTTCCCCATGGCCATAACCGATCATCAGTACCGCGGGCTGCCAGCTGCCATTCAGCTTCAGTGGGTAGCCTCTTACCTGCCCATTCGGCATATGCTTTTGCATCTTCAATACTGACATGTACTACAGGGTACTTTTCCTTTCCCTGCTCATATATCCCATTAAACCAATGTTTTAGGTAATTAACTGTATCAGCAGGCCTGTAAGCAGTCTCGCTGATAAACCGGTAATATTGTTCATTGGTAACCGGGTATTTATCAATAAGGAAAGAATCAATAACATGTATGGTTTCCATACTGCTCTCCGGATATGGTATAAAATCATCATTTGATTTCAATGTATAACTTATTTCGGCTGATGGTATCAATACCAAATCCTTTGGTATTTTACCTTTATGCGGTTCTGTCCTTTTCACTTCACTTATCAGCCATGGTTTACCTCCCCTGAATTCTGTGACTACTTCATCGGAAAGTATGCTGTCCCTGAAAAGTTGAATGATAATTGTACCTTCATAAGCGGGAAACAGGGTATTGATATCGAGTTCCCTTTCATTGTTAATGTCCATCTCCACGGCCTCAGCCTTATATGATGGAATTCCATTCCATATCTTCAGGCTTCCCTTTATCTTGCTTCTTATAAACAAAGAATCCTGTTCCAATTCAACCGTAAGTAGTTCAGGGAAGCGTGCAATGCAATCCAGGCTTCCTTCAAGCCTGGTGCCCACGAAGCTTTCATGATAGGGGGTGGTGGTGACATTAACAAAATAATTATTTTCTGACCAGACAGGTTCCAGTTCCTGGTGATGCCATAAACTCAAATAATGATAAGCTTCTTCATTTTCAACCTTAATTAATGGCTCGTTACAACCTGCGGGATTCATATTCAGAACTGTATATATTGTTTTTTCCCCGCTCTTCCACATGTTTATATGCAAGCTGTCTTTGCCTGAGCCAATCAGTGGCAGCCAATCATTATCCAGGAAAGCATCACTGTTTTCCCTCAGTATCATTGTCGTTTTTGCAAGGTATTCATAATCCCTGTCAACCTGGTGATACCTTCCAGGCCTGTAAAGATTGAGTTCTGAGCCATAGCCGTTAAAAAATGCTACTGCTATTTCTCGATGCAGTATTGCCTCTCCAACATCGAGCACCCTGAAAATGGCGAATTCAGGTTTGATTATCTTGTTAAGGTTTAATTCAGGCGAAAGAAAGATGGCATTATGTACTCTTCCTGACACAATTCCCGGCATATCTTTCGTTATTGCCATCCCTTCGGAATACATAACCACTCCATCCCTTACGCTATCTGCAGCTGCCTGCAGTTCGTAGCTTGAGCTACCGCGTGTATCAAGCACCACACCGTCGGCTTCAATCTCTTTTATCAGCCTTGACATAGCGATATAAGGATTCTCCTGCCTTGTACTTTGATCCCATGGATTATAGGCAATAAAGAACCTGGTATTTGTCTGCCTTGACATCCTGGCAAAATTCTTCAGCTGAGTGGTGCCACCGGGCAGGTCATCATAAAGGTCCCACTGATTTCTCACATCTACCCCCAGGCGTGGCCAGGTAGGCCATATCCCGTAAATATCCACATAACCAAACTGCTTAATATATTTTTTCAATAGTTCACCATAACGGTATTTTCCCTCAAACCTGTCATAGAACGACTTATCCCAGGCCTGCTGCAATACTGCCAGGTAACATTTCCTTACCCAAAGCAGGTCATCCCGCTCAAACAGACTGTTATCAAATTCACTTAGGTCATAAAGATACCTGTCCCTGAAAATAAGCTTCAAGCCTTCCTGCCATGACCCTGTAAACACATCACCGTACAGATTAAATGAAACTGTTGTTCCAGGGGGAAGCAGGGTGCTGTACCTGCGTTCAATTGCTCCGTTATTACTACCCCTTCTTGCCAGGGTTACCAGTGATGAGTCACCCGTAACCTCCTTAATTGAAAAACCCAGCTCCCATGCGTTATCCGGAAGGATAACCCTTATGGGGTCATAGTCCGGTCGATGTAAATATGCCCTTGCCAGGTTCCAGGGGCCTTTACCTGTAATATACACGTTATCAGCATCCTCACCCAATGGCAACACATTACTTATCTCGATGGTATCAAACCCGTTATTTTGAAAATTTATTTCTCCCCTCCAGCCAGGATGACCACCTCCATAGGAGATAAATGTTACACGTAATGAATTTTCAAAGTTCATGAGAAAACGTGTACCGGCCAGGCTTGCATTTACGTCGCTTGAAAGATGATATCTGCCGTTAAGCTCAAAACTGAAAACAGGAGATGATAATTTCTGAGAGCTTGTTGTACTGTCACTAATTATGAGTTTTTCAATTCTAAGTCCTTTACCTGTCGAAAGACCAAAGTTCTCAAGGCCCTGGCTATCCAATAACTGCAACGGAATAAATAGCAGAGTTATCATCATTACTAAGCATCTTTTCATCTCAGAAAGTATAATTTTAAACATTGGACTCAATTAATATAGTGGAATAAAAAAAAATACGGAGTAGTGTATAACTTTTTGCTTCCGCATCCGTAAATATATGTGATGTTCTTTATATTTGACCAAAATATTTGTACTTTTAGTTGATATAATGCACAAAAACAATACATGTAATAAAAATATGAAGTACATAAAGTACATAATTGTGATGTTTGTTGTCATTTTAATGACATCTTGTTTTGCATCCAGACAGAATCCTTATGCAAGAAAAAAAAGGAATACTTACATCAATGCCACACAGTTGGGCAGGAATAAGTACTTCTTTTCAAATGAATACCAGAAAAAGTTAAAAAAAAGTTACAAGAAACGTAGAAACTAAGTTCTTTCCTGTTCATATTTCAAAAACCATTCCATCATAAGCCAGTTCAACATTGGCAGGCAATTCCTGCGAGACTTCACTGTGTAAACCCATCTGGTGACTTACATGCGTAATAAATGCTTTTCTCGGGGAGATTTCATTTATCAGTTCAATTGCCTCTCTCAGATTAAAGTGTGAAAGATGCTTTTCTTTTCTTAGTGCATTTATTGCAAGATACTTAACCCCTATAAGCTTCTTCTTGTTTTCTTCAGATATGTAATTAGCGTCTGTTATATAAGCAAAATCATCTATACGAAAACCATAAACAGGTAACCTGAAGTGCTGTACCTTAACAGGTATAACCCTTGTATCGCCGACAAGGAAGGGATCATCACCTATGTTAATCAGGTTCATCAGTGGAACTCCAGGGTATTTGTATTCTGAAAACACATATGGATATTCCCTCTTTACTGCTTTTTGCACCCTCTCATCGCAGTAGATATCGATTGGTTTTTTGCTTATGTAATTATAGGCCCTCACATCATCCATACCACCTATATGATCTTTGTGCTCATGGGTAAGTAATATACTGTCAAGCTTTTTAACATCAGCCTTGAGCATTTGTTGCCTGAAATCGGGCCCGGCATCAATAACTATATTTTTCCCCCCGGTCTCCATAAGTAAAGAGGCCCTGAGCCTTTTATCCTTACTATCTGTCGACCTGCATGTTTTGCAGCTGCAGGCAATAACAGGGACTCCCTGTGAAGTACCAGTTCCAAGAAAAGTAATTTTCACTGCGGGTATTTTAAGTATTCAAAATAAATCAAAAAAATTAACTTCTAAAATGCAGCCTTTTTGCTACGCGTATTTTTTAGTAATTTCGGGCAAAACACGTCATTGTGAATGGTAAGTTATATTTAATACCCGTTACCCTGGGATCAGGTGATTACAGTTTTGTTATACCGGCTAAGGTACTGGCAATAACCGTTTCATTAAGAAAGTTCATTGTTGAAGATATACGCAGTGCCCGAAGATTCCTGAGGATGATCGACCCTGATTTTTCCATTGATGATTGTGAGTTCATGATATTGAACAAGCATACCCGGTCACATGAAATTAAAAGCATGCTTTCATCATTAAGGAAGGGATATGATATGGGTCTCATGAGTGAAGCAGGGATTCCGGGTGTTGCTGATCCGGGTTCAGAGATGGTAATCCTGGCTCATAAACATGGTGTCAGGGTTATACCTCTCAGTGGTCCTTCTTCCATCTTTCTTGCCCTCATGTCATCAGGTCTTAATGGTCAGAATTTTGCCTTTAATGGCTACCTGCCTATTCCCAGGAATGAGCGAATGAAGGAAATAAAGAAACTGGAAACGAAAGCTCAAAAGGGACAAAGCCAGATATTTATGGAAGCTCCATACCGAAACATGAAACTTCTTGCTGATATTGCAGGCGCATTGAGCAGTGACACATATTTGTGCATTGCATCAAATATCAGCCTCCAAGATGAATTTATCATGACAAGAACTGTCTCAGGATGGCAGAAGGCAGGATTTCCCGATATTGATAAGAAGCCAGCTATCTTTATTATCGGAGTAAAATCCGCGTAAATATTTTTGTATTATTAAACATCAGCCAAGTAATAGACTTAATTGATTCTTTTTAATAAATTGCCGATATAATAACTAAATCCTTTTTTAAATGTTACCGAAAAAAGCAATAATTACTACTTTGTTCCTGGGATTATTATTAACCCTTAATGCTCAGGAAGTTGATATGGATCTTTTTCATGGATTAAAACCCAGGAATATTGGTCCGGCCGGAATGAGCGGCCGTGTAACAGCCATCGCTGTTAACCCCATCAATACAGAGGTTTTTTACGTAGGAACCGCCTCTGGAGGCTTATGGAAAACAAGCAGTGGAGGAATAAAATTTGAACCGGTTTTTGATGAACAGGAGGTTGCTTCAATAGGTGCCCTGGCCATTGACCCCCGGCGGCCTGATATTATCTGGGCAGGAACAGGTGAAGGTAATCCGAGAAATAGTATTACAGGTGGTTACGGAT
>CAZSJH010000009.1:0-33238 GCA_964607105.1 uncultured Rikenellaceae bacterium
AATGACTGTGACGCATCATTCGGATCAGAAAACCTCATTGCGAATAATACTGTAAACGTTACAGGAGGAGGTGCCGAAATTACCCAAGGAATCTATACAACAGGTTCAAATTACGTCAATGTGTATTTCAATACTGTCAGGATCATTTGCTTTCATTATAAACAGGTTATGGTTTTTTGCATATGCTATCCATGTACTGTCAGGACTATATGTTGCCCATCTTTCATTCTTGTCTTCTTTTGGAACAGTATCTTTAATAACCAGGTTCCTGTTGCTCATATCGTAAAGAAAACGTATAGAATCGATCTTAAAAGTGAACTTAGTTGTACTTTCTTTTTCAAATTCCAGTTCCTCGATTGGCAGGTCCAGCTGGTTAAACGGACGATGTATTAATTTATGTATTTCTGCAGCCATATACCGGCTATCGAACATCGGTCTCTTTGATTTTGCATCGGCATCAACATAATAATAGTTTTTGCCATCAGATTTTTTATATGAGTACCAACATTTATTTGTTTCATGGATCCAGTTGGTCCTGACCCTGGTGTCTCCTACTTTCTGGTTAATATTTGAGGACCTGAATTTTTCAGCAGCCTTAAAATTCGCTTTCTGTGAATAACTTACGGAAGTAATCAACAAAACAATAATTATGGCAAATGTTTTTTTCATAGTATGATTGGGTTATGTATTTCAGCAAATGTAATAATCCTTCCGATTAAGGAATAACAAAGTGTTGCAGAACAGGCAGTATATATTTATTCATTCAAGGTATTTGTTACTTAGCTCATCATATAGCATCATGCCTTCAATAACATTTCCTTCCCTGTCAAAAAGGTTACCTCTGAACCCAATAGGTTCCCATATACAAGTTCCTTTTCCCATATCATCGGGGAGCTTAAAAACTATTTGATGTACCTCTTCTCTGAAGTCTGAATATTCGACCACGTTAACAGGTTTTTTATATCTTTTTACAAGATCTGTAAGATTATATTTGAGATCATCAAGTGTGCCATGCCACCTTGGATAGTAGGAGATTCCCATTATATCGAATTTTACTCCTCTTGCTATCATGTTATCGTACCAGAACACAGCTTCTTCATTCTGTCCGCCCAGAGCCACATGCATCATTACAGGAATATTCTCATCAACCATTTTCACTCCTTCAACTCCTGCCTTCAGCAATTCAGCCAGTTGATCAGGCTTACTTATATGCCCTTCAGGCCAGAGCAATCCATGGTTAATTTCATTTCCTACCTGCACCATAGCTGCAGGTGTACCCTGTGACTCAAGTGCCCTCAGCACGTTTGCAGTATATGTCATCAATGTATCTCTGAGATCTTCAAAATTAAGAGAAGACCATGCTGCAGGTTTATTTTGTTGTTGCGGATCAGCCCAATAATCACTATAGTGGAAATTAAGCAGAAGTTTCATACCTGCATCTTTTATTCTCCTGGCCATTTGAAGGGTATGCTCAAGGCCGCAGAACCCACGATCAGGTGAATAACCTTTTTCATTTTCAGGATTTACGAATATCCGTAGTCTTATGAAATTAAATCCATGGTCAGATAGTATCTGTACGGCATCTTTTTCTATGCCATTCTCATAATATCTCCTTCCCCTGTCTTCGAACTGCGGCAGGAATGAGATATCAGCTCCAATCATTCTTTTGATCTTCTTATCTGTAGGTTTTATCTGCCCTTGTTCCGGACCGAGCAATTCTACATCATCAGGTATGGTATGTATTTCATGTGACCCTGCCCATAATGTTTCTGCTCTCACTTCAACCTTGATTTTATCAGGTCCTTCACCAGCTCTAAAATTTAGCCATGCCAGTCCATCCTCCAGCTGGTATTTAAGATATTCATTACCGCTTGTATCTATTGCAGTTGATAGTATTTCTCCAGGCCCGGTGCCTGTTACCATACCATCCCCATCAATATATATCCTTATTTCATTTGATGCTGACCGTATTTCTCTTCCTGTACTATCCGTTACGGCTACCCTGAGCAGGGTATTATCCTTACCGTCTGCTACAAGTGTTGTACTGTAGGCAGTGAGCATAACTGCTACAGCCCTGCCCGAGTCAACCTTGCTAACTTCTTCAAATTCAGACACTACAGCTTCCTGCCTTTCAGCCGGTTTACAAAATGCCAGTAATGTAATAAACAATACACATATAAAAACTTGATTATTCATGGTTTATTCTTTTGATATTTATTTTTCACACCTTATTACGATTGCATCTTCAATCAATCCATTGGAATTTGCCATGAATCGTATATCCCCTCTTTCATCAGAAGAACGGACAATTACCTGGCACCTACCGCTGAACAGATGTCTTTTATAATCACCGTTTAAAACTTTATCCGGCTCATGGCTGCTTGGATCACCATTACCCACACCTATAATCATGCCTGATCCTTCGAGATTAAAATTAATAAGGTTTGCAGCATCAGGTACTTCTCTACCTTCCCTGTCTTCAACATGTACATTGATAACGGTGGCATCTTTCCCGTCAGCAATAATTACTTCCCTGTCAGGTACTAGTACAATTCGGTAAGGTTCACCTGTAGTACTGCGGCTAGTGTTTAAAGTGCCTCCGTTTTTCTGTGCAACAGCTCTGATAGTACCTGGCTCATATATTATTTCCCATTTAAGGTGGCTGTTGGGTTTCATTTCTTTTGTGCCCACGCTTTTATCATTAAGGAATAGTTCAACGTTTTCAGCATTAGTGTTCACCCAGACCTCTATAGTATCACCTTCTCGCCCTTCCCAGTTCCAGTGAGGTGAAATATGCAGTACATCCTTATCAGTCCACCATGACTGGTAATAGTAATACAGGTTTTTGGGAAAACCGCACATATCCATTATTCCGAAGTGGGAATTAATGTTAGGCCAGTGGAAGGGTGTAGGTTCACCTCTGTAGTCAAAGCCGGTCCAGATAAATCCGCCCATGAACCAATCCCTTTCTGCAGCGATAGACCACCAATATTCTGCGAGCGATGCCCACCATGGGGCATTAAGGTCATGGTCGGGAAGGTAACACCGGGTGGTATCCTTTTCATATATACCACGTGTTGTAACGGTGCTTCCCATTTCCGTCCCAATGGTTGGTTGCCAGGGATGATCATTATGGTAATCATCTATTGCATGAATCCGGTAGTTAAATCCTCTAACAGGTATCACCTCATTTATTCCTTCAAAGTGATTAGCCAGATCCGCACCATAAGTTACAAGACGGGTAGGATCCAATTTTTTCAATTCAGCAAGCATACTCAACGCAATCTTCTTTCCTGTCTCGTTACTCTGAACCCATCCTTCTTCATTACCAATAGACCACATAAAGATACTTGGATGATTGAGGTCTCTTCGTACGAGACGTTTCAACTGATCTATATATTCAGGTCCACTGTTAAAAAGCCGTGTCTCGTCCATAACAAGCATGCCCAGGCTATCGCAGGCGTCTAACAGTTCGGGAGTTGGTGGGTTATGACTTGTTCTGTATGCATTTGCTCCCATATCCTTTAACAGCCTTATACGGTAATACTGCAAATAATCTGGCAAGGCGCTACCCACTCCGGCGTGATCCTGGTGGCAATTAACACCCAGTACTTTAATATGTTCATCATTAAGGAATAAGCCTTTTTCGGGGTCAATACGAATATTTCTTATCCCGAACCTTGTTATTATCCTGTCAGTAGTTTCATTCCCGGAACTGATTTCTGATATCACACGGTAGAGGTATGGATCATCCAATGACCACAGTCGGGCATTATCAAATACCAGTTCATCCCTGATTATTGCATGGCTATAGCTCTCAATATCAATAATGAACTCTTCACCTGTGCATATTATATTTCCTTCGCGATCAGCCAGGCTGCTTTGTATGGCTACTGTTCTTACATCAGGGTAAAGGTTTTCTATCTCATTCTCAACCAGCACACTTGTTATACCATTATCCGTTTCTGAATAGATAAATAATCCTTCCGGCGCAAGATGCAGCTTATCATGAATATTCAACCATACATGGCGATAAATACCTGCTCCTTCATAAAACCAGCCCTCATACTGGCTGGCATCAACCCTTACGACAAGTATGTTATCTCCATCAAAATCAAGGAAATCTGTTATATCAAAAGTCATCCCGATATACCCGCTTTCATTTTCACCGAGGTAATGGCCATTGATCCAGTATTTACTGTCTCGAAAGACGCCATCAAACTGAATAATAAACTTCTTCAAAGAATCAGCACTGTTCACACTGAAGTGCTTCCTGTACCAGCCTATGCTGGTTTCAGGAAAATAACCTCCTACTGGCTTATACCCGTGAGACATCACATCCCTGTTGTCTGACTCCTTAAAAGGTAATTCAACAGCCCAGTCATGTGGAAGGTCAAGGATCCTCCAGTTAGTGTCGTCGAAGGTTTTGGAGATTGCTGTTTCGCCTGCATTTCCGGTTTTTGAATAAATATTTTCCAGACCGAAACCAAAATCATTAGCCGGGTCAGCAGCATGTCCAAAATGAAATTTCCAGTTTCTATCCATGCATAACTTCTGGCGCACTTCATCTCCGGAAGCTCTTACGCTAAGCGCCAGGGCTGATAGCATTGATAATGCAATAAAACGGCGAAGAGAATGAATAAGGTTCATGTGGTAGGTTTTTAATATCTAATCATCAGGTCTTGTACTGGTTGCGGCCTTGCAACAATGCTTTCATGTTAAGCTCAATTATTTCATCGCCCTTCCTTCCAAAAAGTTTGCGAACAGCATTCTCAAGGCTTTCCAAAGGTAAATTAATAAAATGCGATGCGGCACCAAGCATTACAATATTTGCAGCTTTTATGGAGCCTATTTCTTTTGCAATGCTATCGGCATCAACGATAAGATTATTTTTTACTTTTCTTATTTCATCCAGCAGATCTTCTTTCTCCGGATAATCAGGTATATTAACAAAGGGATTACTGTTAGTAACCAGCCACCCATCGTCCGAAAGCCATGGCAGATATCGCAAAGCCTCCATTGGTTCAACCGACAGTATAATATCCGCCTCTCCATATGGAATTAAGTCAGAAGCAACCGGTTCATCGGAGAGGCGAAAATGTGATTGGACATCCCCTCCCCTCTGGCTCATTCCATGTACTTCAGCTTGTTTTATATAAAGGTTATTCTCAACTGCAGCATAACCTATTACTGCAGCTATCGACAGTATTCCCTGTCCTCCAACACCTGACAGTATAATATCATTTTTCATATTTATTCTATTTATTTTTTTCACGTTCCTTTTTTTTCCTTCGTGCCGCTGTTTGAATACATTCGCGCTGCGATATTATTACTGATACACCTCTATAGGCAATCTCTTCTTTCAGCAATTTAGTATTTTCTTCATGATTTTTTCTTAAGGGATTTATCACCCTTATATGATCATTTTCAACACCTAAACCTTCACATATTGATTCGAGCCTGTTTGTCGCATGAGATTTCTGCCCACCGGTCATTCCTGTTGTTGAGTTATCTGATATTATTATGGTAACTGCTGCATTTTTTATCACAGCATCGAGCAATCCTGTCATTCCTGAATGAGTAAATGTGGAATCTCCAATTACTGCAACTGATGGAAACATGCCGCCATCAAATGCTCCAACAGCCATGGTTACTGATGCCCCCATATCAACACATGAATTTATGGCATTATAAGGGGGTAATGCTCCAAGTGTGTAGCAGCCTATATCTGAGAAGACCCTCCCAGGGCCATAATCTGCCATTGCTTCATTAAGTGCATTATACATATCGGCATGCCCACAACCCTTACAAAGGGACGGAGGCCGTTTACGCACTATGTCCGGAACATCCTTTCCATAACCTGACGTCAGACCAAGGGCTTTAGCCACAAGGTTTGGATTCAATTCACCATCTCTTGGAAGCGTTCCGTCAAGTCTTCCCATAATTTTATTGTCTGACCTGGGAAATCCTCTCATCATTTCCTCTAAAACTGGATATCCTTCTTCAAGTAAAAGGATCCTTTCACAATCATTTTTAAGCCTGGCAAGTAAATCTTCACGGACAGGATAGAAGCCTATCTTCACCACTGGATACTTGCATTTTCTATCTTTGTAGTTTTCCTCAAGGTAGTTGTATGCAAGTCCGCATGCAACTATACCCAGGGATTTATCATTCCCGTCAATATACCAGTTACCCTTTTGATATTCATCATCAACCTTCAGTGATTCATAATTTGCGACCAGTACCTTATATTTCCTTCGGGCTATGGCAGGAAGCAAAACAAACTGTCTCAGGTCAGAAGGGAAACTAAATTCTTTCTGCGGTAATTTCTCCTTCTGTTGTACGGCGCTTCTTGAATGGGCAAGGCGTGTTGTGATCCTGTAAAGCACCGGCACTTTATATTTTTCTGATGCCTTGAAAGCATCAAAGACCATGTCATATGCTTCCTGCTGGTTTGACGGCTCAAAGGTGGGCACCAAAGCAAACTTACCATAGAAGCGGGAATCCTGCTCATTTTGAGAGGAGTGCATCGAGGGATCGTCAGCAGCTACCACTATCAGACCCCCATTGACACCGGTCATAGCTGAATTTATAAAACCATCGGCAGCAACATTGAGGCCTACATGTTTCATTGCAACCATGGCGCGCTTACCCGTATAGGACATACCCAGGGCAGTTTCCATTGCTGTCTTCTCATTAGCCGACCAGTCGCACCTGATATTTACGCTGGCAGCATGAGGAGATGCTTGTATATATTCCATTATTTCGGTTGACGGAGTACCGGGATAAGCGTACATGCCACTTAAACCAGCATCTATAGCGGCCTGGGCAACAGCTTCATCGCCCAGTAACATTAATTTGGACATAGAATATTATTTTAATGATTATTAATCATCCTGTTTTTGATGATTCCCAAGGTTGCCGGGAATCAGGTTCCTTATATGTTCGTTCACAAAATCAAAACAAAAATCTTCAAGTGAGTTCCTGATAGCTGCCAGTTTTTGAAGAATTATCTTTTCATCTCCTTCGAGTGTACGACAGTCCTGTGATGTCTTCTCAATAACCGTCGGATTACCCGGAAGCTGGCTTATCGTATCCCTGCCTTTTTCTTCAGCCATGTTTATTATGTAGTCAAATTCTTTCTCGGGCAAATCCATTACTGAATTTGGTTCACTACCTGTAATGTCTATCATAGCATCCATCATAACTTTTACGGCAAGAGGGTTAACTTCAGATGGACTGTAACCTGCACTGTATATCATTGCTTCACTGCCCGAGTAATACCTTAACCAGCCCTCCATCATCAGGCTGCGACAATCATTACCAGTACCTATTACAAGTATTTTCTTCATTGGTCACATTAATTTTTTTAAAGATATTAATTATTGTTGAATTGTTAAATTACGATATAGCCTATTTGTACTGCTGTATAACAGGGTGCGGGGGAAGCCGGGGAAGCGGCAAGGGTGTTAGTTAAAAATATCATAAAGTGGTTGCGATGTTTCATTAATCAAATCTATTTGTATTTCTTTATAAAATAATTTTATTGATA
This sequence comes from uncultured Rikenellaceae bacterium, assembly GCA_964607105.1. GTDB lineage: Bacteria > Bacteroidota > Bacteroidia > Bacteroidales > VadinHA17 > UBA9300. The sequence continues at coordinate 7,553 of CAZSJH010000009.1, forward strand.
TACGATGAATCGGTTAGTGTCAATAATAATAATCTCTTTGCTTTCTGTACCTGTATTATCACAGGAGATATCTCCTTTACACTATGTTCAGGTACATGGGCTGGTCTTAGACAATGAAAGCATGCCCGTAAAGTACGTAAACATAATTTCCAAGGGTCTGAGAACAGGCTCCGATACTGATGAAAGAGGAATATTCTCAATAATCTCCTATCCCGGTGATACATTAATTTTTTCTTCGATTGGCTACCAGCCTGCATTTGTGAAGATACCACCTGGAGTAGATAGTCCGGTATATACAATTGATGTGATCATGGAGATTGACACAATTAACATAGGCTCTGTTCTTGTCTTGCCCTGGAGAACATATGAAGAATTTAAAAGGGCAGTTGTAGAGTATGTCAGTCCAATGGAAATTGAGATCAATAATATGGAGAATAATCTGGCTCTTATCGAGAGGCAGATAAATGAAAATATGGAGATAACACCAGAGGCGGGACACAGGTATGCCATGCAACAGGAAGCAGAAAGGATAATGACCAGGAACCAGACTCCCGTAAATAACCTCTTCAATCCGTTTGCCTGGGCTAAATTTATAAACGGGTTAAAAAACGGACTTCTCAAAAATAAAGAATCAAAGAAAAAGAAAGACAGGGATAATAATACGGATTAAGATTAACCTGATAAGCATACCTTAAATGGCCAGAACTGTTTTCTTTTCTATCCTCGTGTTTTGCTTTCTGCAGGTATCGGGACAAGCCGGTAAGTCAGTGATCAAAGGATATGTCAGTGATACTGCAGGCAGGCCATTATCACTTGTTAATATAGGGCTTGAGGATTTGCCCGTCGGTACCTACTCCGAAGAAGATGGGACATATTCACTCTCCCTTCCTGCTGACAATGATATTCACCTTATTGTATTCTCCATAATAGGTTATGATAAGTATGAAATAAAATTTATAGCGAGGCTTGATACCCTTGTAATTAACCCTATACTTAAACCAGGAGTAACCCGGCTTGAAGAGATAATAATAACTGAGTTAGGGCATAGAGACTCACCTACACTTAAAAATATACCTCTTAAAGATATCCGACTTATACCATCTGCGTCAGGCAATATAGAAAAACTGCTGGTTTCCCTTCCCGGAGTAAACTCGGGCAATGAACTATCAAACCAGTATACCGTAAGAGGTGGTAATTATGATGAAAACCTGGTTTACATAAATGATATTGAGATTTACCATTCAGTACTGATTAAAACCGGCCAACAGGAGGGGCTGAGTATTCTTAACCCGGACCTGATACAAAGTGTAAGGTTTTCTGCAGGTGGCTTCAACGCTTCATATGGTGACAGGATGTCATCTGTACTGGATATCAAATATAAAGAACCTGAAGAACTCAGGGGATCAGTAAAAACAGGGTTGCTTCTTAATACATTTCATATTGAAGGAAGGGCAAACAATGACAGGTTCAGCTTCCTGGCTGGTGCGCGCTATAAAACCAACCAGCTTCTCCTGCAGACACTTGACACTAAAGGAAATTACAAACCATCATTCTATGATATCCAGTCATTACTGAAGTACAACCTATCTAAGAGATCAGAACTCAGTCTTATGGGAAGCTACAACACAAATACATACTCATTTATACCCGCTTCAAGAAGAAGCACCTTCGGGAATATTAACGAAGCTTACCAATTATATGTACTATATGATGGCTCTGAAACTGACAGTTACGAATCCTTAAACCTTGCATTAACACTGAATCTGGCATCAGGGACAGGATTCAACAACAAATTTATAGCGCACTATTATAATTCAACTGAAGAGGAGACCTATGATATTAGAGGATCATATGCGCTTAACCTGCTGGACAAGGATATGGGTTCAGAAAACTTTGGCGACAGCATAATGAATGTAGGCGTTGGTAACTGGCTTAATCATGCAAGGAATATTTTGCGTTTCAAAATTTTCACTTTTAATTATAAAGGGAAATTGGAAAACAACAGAAATATACTCAGCTGGGGATTTAAGTATAATAATGAAACAGGAATAGACAAAATAAGGGAATGGGAAAAAATTGATTCTGCTGGCTTCAGCATACCTTATTCGGATAATCAACTTATGATTAGTGATGTAGTAATAAATGACACCACCCTGTCAACCAGTAGGTTTGAGGCATATATAATTGATAATATTACATTTAGAGTTTCAGGTCAACGGTTTATTTTTACAGGAGGAGCAAGGTTAAGTTATTGGTCTTTCTCAAATGAATTACTTTTCAGTCCAAGGGTATCACTTTCATGGAGTCCACCGTCAAACAATTTAAGATGCTATATATCAGGAGGAGTATACTATCAACCACCGTATTACAGGGAAATGAGATACCCATCAGGCCGGATAAACCACGATATCCGTTCACAAAAATCTGTACATACGGTAATTGGAGCAAATTATGATTTTATAATAGGTGTTACTCCATTCAGATTAACGGGAGAGATATATTACAAGGACATTAAGAATTTAATTCCATATAAATATGATAATGTCAGAATAATCTATTCAGCTGAAAACAGTGCCAGGGGCTTGGTAAGAGGAATCGATCTCAGGCTTAATGGTGAATTTGTAAAAGATGCGGAGTCATGGATATCCTTATCACTGATGGATGCACGGCATGATATTGCAGATGATGGATATTCTTATTTCCCTGCCCCGTCTGACAGCAGGTTCTCAGTTAATATATTCTTCCAGGATTATTTTCCTTCAAATCCCACATACAGGGCACACGTGAACCTGCACTACAGCACGGGAATTCCTGTGAGCTCCCCTTATACGAACAGGTATGACAGTTACCACAGGATGCCATCATACAGGAGGGTTGACATAGGATTTACCAAGGTTCTGAAAAGTAAATACCCGACTAATGAAGAAAGACCCTTATCATTCTTTGATGAAATAATTGCAGGAGTTGAAATCTTCAATCTCCTTGATATCCGGAATACAATATCCTACAACTGGCTTACAACAGTCAATAACCTCAGTGGTGAAACCAGGCAATATGCGGTACCAAATTACCTTACGGGCAGAAGCTTTAATTTTAAAATTCTCCTGACATTCTAAACAAACTTAATATAGCCTTTGCAGGACCTAAGTCTTACAGAAAATGGCTCATAACCCAGTAAATAAATGGCAAGGTGAGTATACTCATAACGGTTGAAACAAATACGTTGGCAGTTGCCAGATGATCGTCAACCCTATACATTTTAGCAATTATAACAATGTTTGCCATGCATGGCATTGCAGCCTCTACTATCACCACGGAAACAATAAGAGGGTCAATCCCTGCAGCCATCTTATCGGGTAATGCAGCAAAACCCAGGATAAAAAGTAAAGGAAAGAGCAGAGTTTTATTAAATGAAGTGAGGTAAACAAATTTATTTGAAAAGACACCTCTGACTTTCATCAGGCCAAGAAGTGCTCCTATGTAAAGCATCGAAAGATAAATTGTCGTCCCACCCAAACTAACAAATGGTTTCAGCAGGAACCCGGGTATTTTTACATTTAGCAGGAACAGAATAAAACCTGCGAGTATGGCCACGGAATTAGGATTGATCATATTCCTCATGCTCTCATTAAAGCTCATGCCACCCTTCCTGGTTATAACATATATTCCGACTGTCCAGAGAAGCATTATAGAAACGAAAGCATATATACTGGCATAAAAAAGACCAAGTTCACCAAAAAGTGCATTAACTACCGGGAAACCAAAATAAAGAACATTACCGAATGCATTATGAGGAATAAAAACAGATTTCTGCTCATGCTTCATCCTGAAAAACATTGAAAAAAGGAAGGCAAACAGCAACATTAAAAGAATCATTATTAAAGATATAATAATTAACAGGTAACTGTTTCTCAGTATCTCAGGACTCATCTCCAGTTTACTGAAATTGGTAAACAGGAGAAGAGGTAATGTTATATTAAATATAATCTTTACCAGTGCATCCCTGGCCTGTTCCTTGATTATTCCAATTTTTGAAGCAAGAACGCCTATTAGAACGAGAACTGCCAGGTATGATATTTGTTCCAGGATAATCGATTGCTGCATTTATTATCGAGTTTATTCTTTTTTAATAAGGTGGTAAAAATAATAATTTATAATTTCGTATTCGCAAAGGTATGAAAAGGCACGAAGGTAAAATAGTAGGCATCATCGGGACAATTATAATCCATATAATTGCAGGAATAATATTTATGTCTGCCAAACTGTCTTCTGTTTATCATGAGAAACAATCTGAATTCCTTGTTGAATTTGAACCTGACAGGGCATTCAAGGAAGATGAAATTATTGAGACCCCTGTTACACTGGAAGATCTGTTCAGGGGAGATGACAGGTTTACTGATATAATAAGAAATATTGCCAGCAATAAAGAAATTGAGATAAACAAGGAAGATTATATTGACAGGGTGAAAGACGAAATGATAGAAGAGGGCAAGCTGGGAGAGGATAATTACATTGATCGCCAGAAAAATCTTCTAAATGAAATGGATGAAGGAGACACTGCTTTTGAGTCAGGAAAGGAGGACAGTATTGACCTCTCGGAGCAAATGTCGGCAAATGAACTGGCAGCTAACTATGATGGGCCAACAAGAGTATACTACAACTTATTTGGCAGGTACCATCTGAATTTACCAATCCCGATCTACAAATGTGAAAATGCAGGCATAATCGTAATAAATATTATTGTTGAGCCTTCAGGAGAAATAACTGGATTCAGCTATAATAAAACTGAGAGTTCTACATCCAGCGAATGTTTATATGAAGCTGCCGTGGATGCCGTTAGAAGGACAAGGTTTAATCCTGATCCCTCGGCACCCAGAAAACAGGAAGGGACAATATCCTACCAGTTCGTGGCGCAATAGGGCTTGATAAATAACAGGGTCAATTTACCCTGACGTATTCTCAGAAGAGGGTGGACTGATCAGGATAATTATAGGCTCGTACTAGATCAGGGGTGTTTTTGTTAACCCTTGTATTGTTAATAAGCGGACTGATTGTGTGAGCTTTCAAATCATCATCCGGGTAAGGTTCAAATATTTCTTCAATATCGACATCACCCGTATTAATATCAAGCCATTTCTCTGCTTTTTCTTCTTCCAGAATCATAGGCATGCGCTTCTTTGTATTATGTATCTCAGAAAGCAGATTATTTGCCCTGGTTGTGATTATCGTGAATGTATTTATAGTGTCTCCGCCTGCAGGATTCTTCCATGTATCATATAAGCCAGCCAGCAACATAGTGTCGGAATGAGGAAGATATATATACCATGGTATTTTGTCTCCACCTTTATGTTGCCATTCGAAAAATCCTCTTACAGGTATTATGCATCTCCTGCTCCTTAAAGAATATTTAAAAGATGGTTTAGTGGCAAGTGTTTCCGCCCTGGCATTGAAGGTCATGAATCTGATTTTCCGGGCTTCTTCCTCCCCTTCAATCCAGCCTGGTATAAGACCCCATTTCAACAATCTTATATTATACTCATTATCGAAATGCCCCACAACGGGCAACTCGGGCAATGAAGTGGCATGATAATAATAGCTGGGACGATAGTTTTCGTGATCGATAAAAGCTGTATTGAATCTTTTCTCCAGCTCTTCCTTTATAATATTAACATTAACGGTGAAACACATATCCGGGAGAATAATATTTAGTAATCGTCAATTCCCGGCAAAGCATCTAATGGTACAGGCAGTAAATATGAAAACAGATCGGTATCAGGCCATGAACGGGTATTCCTTATCACCCTCGACATCAATATGTTAATATCCGTCGTAAACATGGAACTCTTCCATGTGCTGGTATTTAGCAATACCGCCCACAATGTTCCATCAGGGCAACGTTTAACCATTGCAGATGTACCTGCAAATGATCCTGTTCTCCACCAGTATCCATTTCTTGTTGTTGCTTTCCACCCCACGGGTGCAAAACCGTTGTTCCAGTCTGTCATAAATTTTATTGAAGGTTTAGGAAGTATATCCTGAACCTCGTCAAGCCCATCGACATAGGTCAAGAATTTCAGCAGGTCAGGGGCCGTAGCAATCCAAGCTCCTGCCCCACCCAGTGCTTCAATATCATTACCCCCGTAAGGGGCAGGTAGCAGTTCTCCTGTCCCATAAATTGACTCCTTCAGAATAGCATCATCTGGTTCATAGTACCTTACTTCAAGAGGGTCCTTTTCTGAGTAAAGGTTTCTGGCAAGCTCGAAATCGTATATCCCAAGTGGCTCAAATATTTCTTTCCTGCAATAATCCTCATAGGATAATCCCGTTACCTCTTCTATTACCAATCCCAGTATAGCATATCCAAGGTTTGAGTATGATCTTCCCATACCCGGGGTATAATGTAATCTCTTATCAAGAGCAAACCTCACAATATCCTCAGTTGACACCGGCAAATCCATACCCAGGAAATCAGCCACTACATGGGGCATAAACATATGGTCACCATACCTGTGACTCCATCCACCCTGATGAGCAAGCAGGTGAGCCACGGTAATATCATATACCCTTTCATCTTTTGGGTCCTTAAAATATTCGCTGTCAAGTATCCCTCCAGGACCAAATACATTATCCCTGAGGCTAATCTTATTTTCTGACTGCAGTTTCATTATGGCAGTAGCAGTAACTAGCTTTGAAATACTGGCGATTCTGAATTTATGATACGGTTGTACCGAAATACTCCTGCTTGAGTCGGCAAGCCCATAACCTTTTGCAAAGAGGAGCTTTCCATCCCTGACAACAGCTACAGAGGCTCCATTTATATTCCAGTAGCGGAGAAAATTATTAAATGACCTGTCTATGTAGGAAGAATATTCATCGTTATTATGATCATTTCTTATCCTTGCATTTTCAGCCGTAAAAGCAGTGTCGGCCAAACCCATTCCCCCAATTGAATCATGGTTATGGCTTAAGACCACAAAGAACAAAAAAAGTACAATATATCTGTAATATTTCCCCTTCATGCTTCTAAATAATGCCGTAAAGGTAATAAAACAGAAAAAAAATGAAACCCTATATAATAATTACAGAGTTAATATATAATGAAGTTATTAACATTCAGGGATATAAAATCTCTAATGCAGCCTGTGATATATCTTATCAACCAGATCTTTTAGATCAGAAGGGACAGCTGCCCTGAGGTTATCAAAATCAGGTTTTGCCCTTGGCCTGCACCTCAGATCATCGGGATCATTGAGAGGAGTTCTCGTACCCTTACCCAGGTATGGAAAAATCCTCCATGTATGATCTTCCCTGAAGAGGGGTTGCAATTCAAGCCCTATGAGATCAAAAAGAACGGCAGGAGCATAATCCATGCTCTGATCCAGCTTCCTGACTTCTTCCTTTATCCATTCATTGGAAGCCAGGTTTAGCATTATATCAACATTTTGGAATGCCGTCCTTATTTTTTCAGACTTCAGCGAAGAAAAAGCTTCGTATTCACCCTCGAATTCTGGTCCGGGGCAATCGTCAATCCATTTTTCAGCAAAATAGTCAAGAAACCTGAATGATGCCATATGTGCCAGAGCATTGGCAAGCCATGTAAGCTGCCGGGGATCTGTGTAAATAGTACTGAGCACATGAGAAAACTGGTATGCCACTTTGCCATAGGTGAGATGACCGACAGTTAATCCCACCTTGTAATGATCCTCGGAAAGCGGTGTATATAGCCTCATACCATAATACAGGTCATTTATTAACCGAATGGGCTTATACCCAAGAGGTGGAGGTGAGCCAACCAGGCGGTCGAATTCAGAAGACAGTTCGTTAACAATAGGGGCAAGATTATCATTATAAGATTCCGAATCCCATAACTCAAGCATTATTTTCCAATTCATGTCTTTAATATTAAATTATTTTATTCCTGGCGGATCTCTTTTATATCAATATAGCCTTTTTTACGGAGCAATGCAAATTTCAAAAATTAATGCTTAAAATGCAATAAGTAGATTTCATATCTTGAGCTTTTGTTATATTTGTATTAAGATGATCTATAAAACCTTCAATAATAAACTTCTGCGCAGCTTAGGCACCATATTATTATTAATTGTTTTAAGTACCAGCAGCTCCGGTCAACAAAACCTTATCGTAATTGACACTTCAGATTATCTTCCATATCCCGATGGATTAAATGTTAATTTAATGATAGCAGCTGCAGAGGGATATACCTCAGAAGTCCATCGTTTAATAAAGCTGGGTGCAGAGGTTGATGCCACCGACCTCGATAATATTACACCTCTGATTTATGCGGTGGCCAATAATAACCTGACGACGGTTAAAGCCCTGCTCGATCATAGAGCCGATACTGAAATAATGACTAACCAGGGAGAGTCAGCCCTTCATATAGCTGCCAAAGATAATAGGGTGGAAATAGCCGAAGAACTGATTAGAGCGGATGCAAATATAAACTTGAAAGATCGTTATGGAGCAACGCCACTACATTATGCATCTGCGTACGGATATTTTTATATGTGTGATCTTCTTATATACTATAATGCATCTATCGAAACACGTTCAGAGGACGGTACCACCCCATTAATGGCCGCAGTATTTTCAGGTCAGGCAGATGTAAGCGATCTTCTCCTACAATCAGGATCAGGTGCCAATTTAGCAGATAACCAGGGATATACACCACTTATGTTAGCTGCCCAAAACAATGATACACTTCTACTGAGTTTATTATTGCAAGCTGGCTCATACCTTCATGCTGTTAATAATTATAAATATGATGCCTTCGGAATAGCAATAAGAAATAACAATTATGAAGCATATAGATTCCTCCTGGGAAAAATAGATCCGGAAGACTTTATAAATAGTGAAGCATTATCACCTGTATTAATAGCACGGAAATACGGAAGGACAAAAATACTGGCAGAATTAAGTGAGTCCGGGTTCACTAAAGCTCCCGGCATAGGTTTTGATCATGTTAGTATAAGTGCAGGAATTAAAACATGTTTTCGTGACAATTATACCAGGTTAGGTCTCAGTTTTAAAGATCCTCTGCTCAAGATCATGCTTAATGCTGGCTTTGAGCTTAAACCTTCCTTCAGCAAGGTTCTGGTTGAGCAGTCTTCTGATACATACTACCAGTATTATGATAAAAGATTTGTTATTTATGCAGGTATTGGAAAACAAATTAACCTGGTAGAAGATTATTACAGGGGTAACTTTTATCTGGATATTAATCTTAATGCAGGTTATATGATAACGAACCAGTATAGAGGTACTAATATCAAACCACCTGATAAAATAAGAATAATGCCACAGTTATTGCTGAGGTGGAACAGAAGGAACCTTAACATTTATGCTGGCTATGAGTACATGAATACTGAACTTTACAAGATAGGCCCCGGCTGGTTCAGCTTAGGTCTGTCCTATGACATACATTTTAATAAAATGCGCGGGCCGCTAAAAAATATTAAATGGTATTAAGAATTACTAAAATACTGTTAGCATTGCTATTACTAAGCTCCTGCTTTCTCACAGCATGTGAAGAACTTTACATTGTCAACTGTGATGAATGTGAATTAACTGAACCTAGCACATGCACCCTTAAGATTGAACTTGATGATACATGGGCCAGTGGAACTCTTTACGATGTTACAATATACCGGGGAACAATAGAAGACGGTGTGGTAATATATAATGTTAAAACCTATTCACCCGTTTATTACAGGGTAGCACTTAATTCTGTATATACAGTTACAGCATCTATTCAAAAATCCGGTAATGAATATATCGCCGTCGATTCAACGAGGCCCCGGGTTGAAGTTATTGAGGATGTATGTGAAGAAACCTGCTACTGGGTGGTTGGTAATACCCTTGATTTAAAAATTAAGTATTACTGATAAACCCTGAACATACTGGCATGCAATATAGATTTAAATACGGAAAAAGCCTTATTTCAATTCCTCTTCCTGAAAAAACACAGTTTATCAAAGTTAATCCTACAGAGAGTAAACCCGATAAAACTATATTTCTTGAGGAGTTTTCAACTTCTCTAAAACCAGGTTCAGTATCTGCCGGAATCGTAGTATCGGATAAAACCAGGGTCTGTGAATATGATAAATACCTGCCATGGTTGATTGAAGCACTAAAAATTAATGGACTGAATAACAACTCAATACGCTTTTATATTGCTTACGGCACCCATCCCAGGCAAAGCGATAAGGAATGCCAAAAAATTTACGGGGATACATATAATAAATATGAATTTGTTCATCATGATTGTGATGACACTCAGGTAATGATAAACCTGGGAACAACAAAAAGAGGAACAAAGGTAAGAATAAGAAAAGAAGTCCTTGATCATGACCTTCTGATTTTATTCGGTTCACTTGCACATCATTATTTTGCGGGATACGGGGGAGGAAGAAAACTGCTGTTCCCAGGCATTGCAGAAAGGGAGTCAATCTATTCAAACCACAGATTATTTATTGATTTTAATAATTACAGGCTCCAGCCAGGATGCCAGTCTGGAAATTTGAAAGGCAATCCTGTAGCTGAAGACCTGTATGAAATTGACAGTTTAATGCCTGATAAGATCATTATAAGCGGAATACCGGGTGAGGATGGAAAAATATGCAGGTTGATGATAGGAAAAACATATGATGATTTTTTGTCAGCTTGCATGATTTATGACAGACTATTCCGGAAAGTGAACAGCAAAAAATTCGACAATATAATTGCCAGTACAGGTGGTTACCCAAAAGACATTAATTTTATCCAATCTCATAAATCCTTGCATAACGCTGCTTCCTTCTTAAGGGACGGAGGCAACCTATTTCTGCTTGCCGAATGTATTGATGGTATGGGCAATGATGAATTTCTTGAAATACTTCAGGGCCATAATAAACAGGAAATTTTTAATAAGCTCAGGAATAGGTATTCAGGTAACGGTGGTACAGCCCTGTCTCTAATATCAAAAACAGAAAGAATAAATGTAAATATGCTTACCGGCCTAAGCAGCGAGATATGTAACACTCTTAATATAAAAAGACTTACAGATGAGAATCTGAGATTGATTACAGGAGGGCTTACAGGCAGCACAGCCATAATCGAAAATGCAAGTATGGTATATTGTTAAACAGTATAATTATGAGAAAAATAAAGAGGATTTTATTCTTCCTTTTATTCATTCCAGCTTTTCTAAAAGCATATACACAGGAAAATACAGAATCGATAAAATCACAAATAAGGAATAACACAGATTATGATAGGGTTGAAAACATGGCCCTGGACATATTAAAAACAGGTTTCAATGCAGGAGACGGATATAAGCAGGTCTGGGCCAGGGATCTGAACACATTTATAAAATTTTCGTGCAGGGTATTAACGCATGAAAATGTACACGATGTTCTTTTGAAATTTTTTTATTTCCAGGGTTTCGACGGGAATATGATTGATGGCTACGAACAGGTTCCCCCTGATTATGTAGCTGATAATTATGCCGTTTATTCAAGGTATGATATGTCAGATTATGTATTCCACAAAAATACGGTAGAAACTGACCAGGAAACATCATTAATACAGGCTGTTTATAAGTATATTAAGGAAACAGGCGATGATGACTTTCTGAGTGAAAATGTCAACGGGATCAGCGTGCTTGATCGCATGGAATCAATGCTTGATTTTCTTATGAAACACAGGTACAATGAGACTTATGGCCTTATATGGGGCGCCACAACCGCCGATTGGGGTGATGTTCAACCACAGCATAAGTGGGGAGTAAAACTGGATGAATTATCAATCCCCAGTATTGATATATACGATAATGCTATGATGCTGATAGCACTGGATAATTTTATTGAGCTATGCAATGATTACGTAAAAATAACAAGATGGAGTGAGGTATATGACAGAATAAAGAAAAATACAAGGAAATATTTATGGGATAATGAAAAAAATAAATTCATACCTCATATTTATATACGGTGTAAAGAGTTCCCCGGAATTGACGAATCTGAAATATACTACCATGGAGGCACAATAGTAGCCATTGAAGCAGGGCTTTTAACCATGGATGAAGTTCAGGAAAGCCTCCAGATGATGAGAAATAATGTGGAAGCAGCAGGTGCCGGGTCTGTCGGGCTCACCATATATCCCCCCTATCCTGACGGCAGCTTCGAGAATAAAGGCATGAATACCTTCCAGTATCAGAATGGTGGTGACTGGACATGGTTTGGAGCCAGGCTGATACCACAACTGGTAAAGATGGGTTTCATAGAAGAAGCAATAAGAGAGCTGGAACCTTTTATTAGCAGGGTGATAGAAAATAACGGATTTTACGAATGGTATACCATCGATGGAGAGCCACAAGGTTCTGGTATTTTCAGGGGTTCAGCAGGAGTGCTTCTCGAAGCTATTGAATCACTCAGGGATTATGAATTATCCTTATAGTATACCCTGAGTTCTTCCAGCTTCTTCTCTAATTCTTCCCGGATACCCTTATAGGCCGGATCCTCGTATACGTTTTTCATTTCATTGGGATCGTTTTCAAGATCATAGAGTTCCCATTCATTAACATCATCATAGAAATGTATAAGCTTAAACCTGTCAGTCTTTATACCATAATGTTTCTTTACCATATGGACTGCAGGATATTCATAGTAATGGTAATATAAAGCATCCCTCCATTCCGTATCCTGCCCTTTCAACAAAGGTAAAAGGCTCTCACCCTGCATATCTTCCGGAGCTGCTATCCCGGCCGCATCAAGAAAAGTCTCAGCAAAGTCAAGATTCTGAACAAGTTTCGTTGAGCGGCTTCCAGGCTTAACCTGGTCAGGCCACCTTATAATGAGGGGTGTACTCATCGACTCTTCATACATGAATCTCTTATCAAACCAGCCATGCTCACCGAGGTAGAAACCCTGGTCTGATGTATATACTATTATGGTATTATCAGCCAGGCCATTATCCTCCACATAGTCAAGTATGCGCCCTACATTCTCATCCACGGCTGCAATACAACCAAGGTAGTCCTGCATATATCTCTGGTACTTAAATTTCATCAGGTCTTTCTCATCCATCCCGGGATATTCCTCCATGAACTCATAGTTCATTTGACCATATGACTCATTCCAGGCGGCAAGCTGTTCTTCAGTGTACCTCTCGAACTTGCTGGTGAGTGCTCTGAAATCCCAGTCACTCTTTGGCTCAATCCCAAGTTCAGTTAAAATATCGGGATGTATTTTGGTATCACCTGCCATATTCATATGATCAAGAATTGACATCTCGGCAGTTCTTGCAGCAGTGCCTCGACCGCTATAATCATCAAATAATGTTTCAGGTTCCTCAAAAGTTTTACCAAGATATTCTTCATAATGCCTCATAGCCGGTTCCCACTCACGATGTGGTGCCTTGTGTTGATACATCAGCAAAAAGGGTTTATCTTCCTCCCTGTCATCCAGCCATCCAATAGCCAGATCAGTTATTATATCAGTCACATAACCTTCTATTCTTTCCCTTCCATCAGGAGTAATAAAATCAGGGTTATAATAATGACCCTGACCTGGAAGTATTCGCCAGTAATCAAAACCTGTAGGCTGGGATCTAAGATGCCATTTACCAATTATGGCTGTCTGATAGCCTGCCTCCTGTAATAATTTTGGGAAAGAAACCTGTGAGCTGTCAAAGCGGGTAGCCGAATTGTCAATCTTGCCATTGATATGGCTGTGCTTACCGGTAAGTATTACAGCCCTGCTTGGTGCACAGATTGAATTTGTCACATATGCATTCTCGAAAAGCATCCCTTCGTTTGCCAGCCTGTCAATATTTGGTGTTTCATTCCTGTAAGAACCATAAGCGCTAATTGCCTGGCGGGCATGGTCATCTGTCATTATGAAAATAATATTGGGCTTCTTTTCCCTTTCAGTGCAAGAAAACGTAAGAAGGGTGAGCACCAGGACGGTTAGTATTTTAAGATGTTTCATCTCCGGGATGTATTATTAAATTAATTCCTCCGATAATTTCTTTCGCACGTCATTGGGCTTGATATTCTCCTCTATTTCACCAAATTCTGCCAGTGATATTTTACCTCGTTCTTCCGATACAACTACTACAATGCAATCTGCCAGCTCACTTATTCCTATGGCTGCCCTGTGCCTCATACCGAATCTCGGGGGCAGATTAGGATTATCTGTGGCTGGCAATGGGCATCTTGCAGCATATATTTTCCCCGATTCAATCAGTGCTGCTCCATCATGAAGAGGACTATCTTTAAAAAATATATTCTTCAGTAATTCAGCACTTACTCTTGCATTGATAATTTCTCCTCCTTCAGAATACAATTCGAGAGAACTTTTCCTGGCAATAACTATTAGGGCACCATATCTTGAATCTACAAGCCACTCAACTGCCCTCACGATTTCTTCTATGTCTGTCTGTTTTCGCCTTGAAGCCACTGAGCCTCCACTGAAAAAGCGTTCGATAGAATAATTGCCTCCCCCCATATAGCGGCTTCCTAGCATAAGCAGGAAACGTCGTATCTCCTGCTGGAAAACTATAATAAGTACAATAACACCGCCACCGAATACTGCTGCCATTATTGAACTGATAAGTTCCATCTGCAATAGTTCTACCACCTTCCAGAAAAGGTATACAACAAAAATTCCCATAAAGATAGTAATTGCTGCAGTGCCCCTTATTAAACGGTAGAGCTGGTAAAGTATGAAAGCCACAAGGATTATATCAATGATATCAAGAATGCTAATAGGTGGCATGTTGTATTTTTAATTCTTTAAGACAAATGTAAAAAATATAAGTGAATTAAACTTGACCTGCCCTTAGACGGCTTACAAGTTTTACAGTCTGAACAGCTTCCGGCACATCATGTACTCTAAGTATAGAAGCTCCTTTTAAAAGGGCTATCGTATTCAGGACAGTTGTACCATTCAGGCTCTCTGCCGGATTTATACCCAGAGTTCTCCATATCATTGATTTCCGTGAAAGTCCTGCCATTACCGGCAGGTCAAGGACAGAGAAACGCTCCAGGTGATCCAGGAGTATATAGTTATGGTCTATCGTTTTACCGAAACCAAAACCGGGATCAATAATTATGTCCCGTACCCCCCTGAGAACCAATTCCTGTTTTTTTTCAGAAAACCATCTTAATATTTCCGTCATTAAATCATCATATACAGGTTTAAGCTGCATGGTCTGGGGAGTACCTTTCATATGCATTATAATAAACGGAATGTTATGTTTTTCAATAATGTCAAACATTCTGTTGTCAATAGACCCGCCTGAAATGTCATTTATAATATCCACATTATAATGACTTATACCTATCTCCGCAATTGAGGATCTGAATGTATCAAGTGACAAAATAGAAGAAGGAAATTTTTTACGCAGTAGCCCGAGAGCATGGGTAATCCTTTCAAGCTCTGCTTTCTCCGATATATCTTCAGCACCAGGGCGGGAAGAATAAGCACCTATGTCAAGTATATCAGCCCCTGATTCAAGCATCGCTGAAGCTCTGCTTAATATTTCAGTATCACTGTTCACCCTGCTGCCTTCAAAAAATGAATCAGGTGTTATATTCAGTACACCCATTACCCTTGGAGTATTAAGATCAAATAATTGCCCCCGTATATTAAGATTCATCTTCATATTTTAAATCTAAGCTAATTAAAATAAACAGATACGCCACACAAAAATAGTTGTTAACTCCTTAAATAAACACAGGAATAATACATAAAATTACCGGGGGTTAATATCTATTTCGTAACTGTTAGTTCTTTTGGCTTCTATATCACAGTAAATATTCTGTACTTATTATATTTGTAGCTGTTCAAAAGTTACTGCAGCGAGATGAAATTGATAGTAATTGAAGGGCTTGACGGCTCAGGGAAGTCTACTCAGATAATGAACCTAAGGGATTATTTTGCCGCTAATAACCTGTTATATGAATTTATACATTTTCCAAGGACGGAAGCTCCCTTTTTTGGCGAGCTGATATCGCGCTTTCTAAGAGGAGAATACGGACAGGTCAATGAAGTTGATCCCTACCTCGTTGCCATGCTTTACGCCGGCGACAGGAAAGACGTTTCTGATATTATCTACGAATGGCTACGCGAAGGGAAATACGTTCTTCTCGACCGGTATGTCTATTCAAATATCGCATACCAGTGTGCAAAAATAAAAAACAAGCATGAAAGAGAAGCTCTGAAGAACTGGATCTTTAACCTTGAATTCAAGCACTTCGGAATACCTGTGCCTGCAATTAACATATTCCTTGATGTACCTTTCGAATTCACTGCCAGTAAGCTGAAATCAGGAAGATCAGGCTTTGACAGAAAATATCTTCAGGGCAACAATGATATTCATGAAATTAATCTTGAGTTTCAGAAGCAGGTAAGGCAGGTATATATTGAAACAGCTGCAAATGATAAAACCCTTGGAATTATTGACTGTGCAAAAGATAAGGCAACTATGCTCTCACCTGATGATATATTCATGCGCATTATAAACCTGCTGAGGGGTAAAAAGATAATTGTATGATGATTATGAAAATTATAAGTCGCTATATTTCAGGTATTGTATTTATTTTTTCAGGATTGGTTAAAGGTATAGATCCTATGGGATCGATGTACAAATTTATCGACTATTTCACTGCTTTCAATCTTGACGCACTTGAACCTCTGGCCTACATACTAGGAATAATATTATGCACGGCAGAGTTCCTCATCGGTTTTGCAATCCTGACCGGTATAAGAATGAGGCTTGCATCATGGGGTCTTCTTATTTTTATGCTTGGTTTCACACCTCTCACACTATTCCTGGCTATAGCCGATCCTGTTGCCGATTGCGGTTGTTTTGGCGATGCAATACACTTAACAAACTGGCAGACTTTTTTTAAAAACATAATAATCTCTGTATTCGTTGTTATTGTCTTCGTTAACAGGAAAAAATATAAGACCGTTTCAACTCCCCTTAATGAGTGGTACCCAATAATTATCATCATGGTTGCTTTCGTACTCTTCACGCAATATAATTACAGGCATCTGCCCGTAGTGGATTTCAGGCCTTACAAAACAGGCGCCAATATTCCTGAAAATATGACTATACCTGAGGGTGCCCTAACAGATGTGTATGAAACAACACTCATGTATGAAAAAGATGGGGAACAAAAAGAATTCACTCTTGAGAACTATCCCTCTGATGATACAACATGGACTTTCATTGACTCTAAAACAAGGCTTGTAAAAAAAGGATATAAACCTCCTATTCATGATTTTAGCCTGGTGACACCCGAAGGCCAGGATCTTACTGATATCATTCTGGCCGAGCAGGAATTCAGTTTTTTAATGCTGAGTATCGAATTCTCCGAAGCTGATAAGGCTCTTATTGAAAAAGGCATTGAATCAGGTCTGGAGTGCAGGGAAGAAGGCATAAGCTTCTACATACTTACAGCATCTGCCCCTGCTTTGATTGATCACTATGAGCAGGACCTAAGTATCTTTTACGTTGATGAAACAACAATGAAGACCATTATACGCGCAAACCCCGGGTTCATGGCATTAAGAGAGGGAACAATAACTGAGAAATGGGCAGGCAGGGATCTTCCTTCTAAAGAGGACTTACCTGAAATAATTATGAAGTCCTACCCGGTGAAAAGTATGAACAGAACAGTAGTGCTGATTTTTATTATGGCAGGTATTTTGTTGATATCTTACATAACTAATTTTCTATTAATTAAATTGAAAAAAACAAGTAGATAATATGAGAAGAAAAATTGTCGCCGGAAACTGGAAAATGAATATGAATCATACCGAAGGCCTCTTACTTGCAAAAGCAGTTGACGATTTCCTGCTTAAAAAAGAATTGCACAGCATGGAAGTAATACTCTGCCCTCCCTATATCCACCTCTCACAAATTGCCGGTTTACTAAGGGCGTCTAATATAAGCACCGGGGCACAGGATTGCTCTGATAAAGAATCAGGAGCATATACCGGTGAAATATCGGCAGGCATGATTAAATCGACAGGCGCAGAATATGTCATAATCGGGCATAGTGAGAGAAGAAGCTATCATAATGAAAGTGATGAGCTTCTTAACGCTAAAATTAAAACTGCCCTAAAAAATAAGCTGAGCGTTATATTCTGCTGCGGTGAACATCTCGATGAAAGAGAAAAAGGAAATCATTTTAATATCGTCAAATCACAAATTGAAAAAGCTTTCAACGGCATAGAAAGTGAAGATTTCGCTAATATTATCATTGCCTATGAACCGGTCTGGGCAATTGGTACCGGTGTAACCGCAAGTTCTGACCAGGCACAGGAAATGCATTCATATATAAGATCAATTATCAAAGAATTTTATGGCAAAAAACTATCTGAAGAAACTGTTTTACTCTATGGAGGTAGTTGTAAACCATCAAATTCAGCTGAACTTTTTTCAATGGATGATGTTGACGGAGGCCTTATAGGAGGAGCTTCATTAAAGGAAGAGGACTTCTGTAAAATAATTGATTCATTCCCCGGAAAATGAAAAGGGTACTGATTATAACAGTATTAATTTGTCTAATATCATTGAATTTCAATCTCAATGCCCAGGTAAGGTCTTCCTTCTCAGGTGAACAGGAAACATTCAGTAGCGAATTAGTCCGGTTTATGGGCCCTAATCTGAAAGAAGAAGAGAGCATACTGCTTAATAGCTTTGTAACGGCCTGGGACAGTACATTGATCCATCCTTCATCCCGCCCTTTGATTATTAAAGCCTCAATGAATATTGAGAATAAAAGGATGAGGCCCCAACCTCATTTCGTAGATTTTATAAGTACTGTGATGACTTTCATTAACTATGACTTGGGGAATGATAAATTTAATACCTGGCTTGAAGGATTGAATAATATTGCATTAGAGCCAGAAATAAGGATAAGTGAAATAGTTTTATTTATACGGTCAGTTTCAAGTCTCATCAGGGAAAATATAATTTACAGTTCGAACAGCGTAACATGGAAAACTTCAGGTAACAGGTTCAGTTTCAGCAATGATACTGCCTTTATTATCAATATACCCGAGTCAGATATAAGCTGCTATGCCCAGCGTGATAGCACAATCATTTATGATACAAAGGGATCATATAATCCCATTACAAGTAAATGGCGTGGAGAAGGCGGAATCATTAACTGGGCTAAAGCAGGTTACCCGGAAAATGAAGTCTATGCCACCCCAGGGTCATATTCGATTGACCTTACCCGGTCTTCTTTTGAAATGGACTCGGTGTTGTTTACAAATAAAACATATTTTGATGGACCAGTTTACGGAAAGCTGAGTGACAAGGCAATAAATATCAGCAGGATTGAAAATGCACCCTACCCCAAGTTCGAAACCTATCAAAAAACATTCGTCCTGGATAACATTTATGAGAACGTTAACTTCATGGGAGGGCTTGCCTTCGAAGGAGCCCTGGTAATAGGTAAAGGACAAACCTACAAGCCTGCTGTAATAAATATTTACAGAAATGATACCCTGGTGGTTAAAGCAGCAGCCAATAGTTTTATCTTTAAAAGGGAAAATATACAGACTCAAAGCACGGCATTCACATTATACCTGGATGGAGATTCAATCTATCATTCTGATATTGCATTCAATTATAATGTCCCTGGCAGGGAACTCAATACTTACAAATCAAGGTTCCCTACATCAAAAAGCCCATATTTTAACTCGTTTCATAAGGTGGATATGTATTTCGATTATTTAAGCTGGAAGATGGATGAATCACGCATTACCTTTTCAAGAGCCCGTGGTGCAAGTATCGGTCAGGCTTATTTTGAATCAAACTCCTACTTTAGTGAAAATGAGTTCTTTAATTTAATGGGAATAGACGATCACCATCCTCTGTTCAGGCTAAAATCTTTTTCTGAATGGTATTATAATAAAACATTCCCTGTGGACGAACTGGCGAGATGGATGAACCAACCAAACGAAGTTGTTATGGCTCTTTGCATTGACCTGACAAACAAGGGTTTTCTATTTTTTGACAGGGTCAATAATGAAGTCACAATAAAACAAAAACTCTATGATTATATAAATGCATTCGGTAAGAATAAAGACTATGATGTGATTAGTATTTTCAGTGAAGCAAGAAATCCTCTCGATAATGCTACCCTGAACCTGCAGAATCACAAAATGGATATTGAAGGGATCCCCAGGATCTTTCTCAGTGATTCACAGAATGTACATATCTTTCCTTATGACAGGAGTATAACACTTGAGAAAAACAGGTCATTTGAATTTAATGGTGTTGTCCAGGCAGGTATGATTACTGTATTTGGCAACGAATTTAAGTTTAGCTATGACACATTCAAAATCAAACTTGCCAAAGTTGATTCCATAATGTTGTCAATTGAAACAGGAGAATTCAATGAAGAGGGAAGAGCTATGGCGAGGAAGGTTGAAGACCTTATACAAATGACCAGTGCCGAACTGCTTATTGACCGGCCTGATAATAAATCCGGCCTGGCAAGCCTTGAACAATATCCAATATTCTATGCCTACAGCGAATCTTATGTCTTTTATGACAGAATACCTGGGCTTGAAGGGATATATCCTCAATCTGACTACTACTTCAAACTTGAACCCTTCACTTTTGAAAACACTGACAGACTGAGACCATCAGACCTGGAACTTAGTGGTACTTTCTACGGAGGTAAAATAATGGACACCTTAAACCAGACCCTCACGCTGCAACATGATAATTCATTGGGTTTCAGCTATAACATACCTCAGGAAGGTATGGATGTATATGAAGGAAAAGGGAAGGTCTTTAAGCAAATGGAGATGAGCAACCAGGGATTGAAAGTAAACGGAAGCCTTAATTATCTTACTACATCAGTGGAATCAGACGAATTCTCTTTCTTCCCTGATTCTGTCCTCGCGATTGCCAGAAAAATCACCATAAGGGGAAATACTGTATTCCCGGAAGTTACAGCCGGGGCCACCGAAATCAAATGGTACCCTGATATTGATGAATTTTACTTTGAACCCTTAAATAATTCAAGGTTCAGTATGTTCGATAACGGCACAAGCCTGAAGGGAAAACTCCTTTTGAAAAGTTCTGGGCTTTCAGGTCAGGGTGAGATAAATCTTAATGACTCATATCTCAGCGGTAAAAGCTATTCATTTACTCCCTCGAGCATAAATACTGATTCAGCAAGCTATTACCTTAAATCACTCTCCGGATCAGGATATGCTTTTATTGCTGATGATGCCAGTGTTTCAATAGATTTCGAAACCCATAAAACAGCATTCAGCCTGAATAGTGATTCGTCAGTAGTGAAATTTCCAGAGGTGAACTATATATGCACCATGACTGATTTTGAGTATGATATGCAGGACAGGGTATTATCAATGACTCAAAGAGGTAAAGCTGATGCAGAATTGATGAAACCTGATGAATTATTAAGGCAGAATCTGAATGCTCTGGAAAAGCCTACCTTTTTCAGCACTCACATGCTTAATGATACAATCAGCTTCAGCGCAAGCAACGGTAAATATATACTGGATGAAGAAAAAATCATAACCAATAATGTTAACTATATCCCTGTAGCTGACGCATTGATTCAACCTCAAAACGGAGTGCTGACCATTGGCAAAGGAGCTAAGACCGAACCAATAGATAGTGCTGTAATAGCAATTAATAACAGGTACATTATTCATGATTCCCATGTCGACATTATCAGAAGTACCAGGTATACAGCAAGTGGGATTTATGACTATATCGATGAATCTGGAAATGTACAGCCCATTAAATTCGATGAAATAATCGTTGACTCACTGCAGTCTGAAGGGCGGGGAAATATTCCTGTTCACGAAGGCTTCATGCTCAGCCCATATTTTACCTTCCAGGGAGATGTAAGTTTTTCAGGTGATAAAGATAATCTATATTTCCTGGGCAGTGCCGGTATAGTACATGATTGTATTCATATGGGCTCATCTCCATTGAGGTTTGAATGCGAAATAAATCCTGACAATGTTATGATACCGGTAAGTGACAAGCCGCGCGGGCAGAACGGAAGCCTGATAACCATAGGATCATATATAACCATTGATTCAACTCATATCTACTCTTCATTCCTGTCCCCCGGCAAATCCTGGAGTGATGTCCCCCTTGTAAAGGCAATGGGTTACATAGTGTATGATAAGCAGGAAGGGAAATACAAAGTGGGGGAAAAAGAAAAACTGGCCAATCCATCACTGCCGGGAAGCATTGTTACTTTTCACAGCAAAACATGTGAAGTATACAGCGAAGGCCCCGTAGACCTGGGCCTTAACTATGGACTTGTTAACCTTAATAGTGCAGGGCATATCAATCACAAAACAGACTCAGATATAGTCAGACTTGATCTTATTTTAGCTCTTGATTTTCATTTCTCTGAGCCCGCACTCAGTATTATGTCTGAGGAGATAAGGCTTATTCCCACGCTCAAGCCTGTTGATATAGGCAGTAACAAATATAATCTTGCCATGCAAAACCTTCTTGGGCAAGAAGCCGCAGCCCGGCTTAAAGAAGAAATGGACCTCTTTGGCATGTCAAGAACGCTGCCCGAAGATTTTAACCCTGAACTGGTACTTAATGACATTAACCTGGTATGGAACCAGGAATACCAGGCATACAGATCTGAAGGTAAGATAGGATTGGGGTTCGTGGGAAACCAGGCAATGAACGTATATGTTGATGGTTTCGTTGAATTGCAGAAAAGACGATCAGGTGATATCCTCGACATCTACCTTAAGGTTGATGATGCCACCTGGTACTGGTTCAGCTATACCAGAGGCGTAATGATGTCATTATCAGGAAATCAAAATTATAATACAATATTGACTGAAGAGAGAACCGGAGACCGCCGGCACCCGGATCACTCCATACGTACTCCCTATACCTATATGGTTGGCATACAGGAAAGACTGGATAATTTCCTGGAAAGAATGAGAGGAGACAGACCAGATGAAGGTGTCGTTGATAATCCTATTAGATACCAGCAGTAAATAGTAAAATGCAGCTATTTTATTCAAATAATCAGGAAGCCGGATTATTTACTTTCGATGAAAAAGAATCGAAACATATCATCACGGTTTTAAGGCACAAGGCAGGTGATAAAATATATGTTACCAACGGTTCAGGTAATGTATATGAAGCAAAAATTATTAATGAAAACCAGCGACAATGTATTGCTGAAGTTACAGGTGCCATACCTTCGATGAAAAAACACGATTATTACCTCCATATTGCAATTGCACCAACAAAAAGCTCAGACAGGATGGAATGGTTCGTGGAAAAGTCAGTGGAGCTGGGAATTGATGAAATAAGCCCTGTAATATGTGAACATTCTGAAAGAAAGAAAATAAATAAGGAAAGGCTTCAGAGAATAGCAATGTCGGCAATGAAACAGTCATTTAAATCACATATCACAAAAATTAATGATATTACCTCTTTCAGCGATTTTGTAAAAAGAAGCTTTGATGGTAAAAAATTTATTGCCCAAATGGATAGTGAGAAGGGAAGCGAAAAACTGTCTGCTCATTATCTGAAAAATGAAAATGCTCTTTTTCTGATCGGGCCCGAAGGAGATTTCAGCAAAGATGAAATAAACATCGCCATTGACAATAATTTCTTATCTGTCACCCTTGGACACAGTCGTTTAAGAACCGAAACAGCAGGCATTACAGCCTGCTGCTGGGTATATTATATTAATCATTGAGATTTTGAACCGGGCTTCCATCTGCCCGTTTTACGGAGAGCCTGATCGATTATCCATTCAATCTGTGCATTTGTACTTCGAAATTCATCCGAAGCCCATTTCTCAATTGCCTTCAGCTTCTCGGTATCAATTCTTAATGCAAATGCTTTCTTTCGACTCATAATCTATTGATGTAAAGTTCCTGTATTCACAACAGGTGTCACATCCTTGTCCCCACATAACACAATCATAAGATTACTGACCATGGCAGCTTTCCGTTCCTCATCAAGTTTAACTATCTCCTTCTCACTGAGCTGCTCAAGGGCCATATGAACCATTGACACAGCACCCTCTACGATCTTGAAACGCGCAGCTACAACCGCCGTGGCCTGCTGTCGCCTGAGCATTGCCCCCGCAATCTCTTCTGAATAAGCTATATAGTTGATTCTTGCTTCAATTACATGAATACCTGCCATATCAAGCCTTTCCCTTATCTCTTTCTCTAATTCATCATTTACCTCTTCTCCCCCACTCCTCAATGTTATCTCCGCATCTTCATCCTCAAAATTATCATAAGGATATATACCTGCTAACTTACGTATGGCTGCATCGCTCTGAACATATACGAAGTGTTCGTAATCGTCAACTTCGAAAGCAGCCTTATATGTATCCTCAACCTTCCAAACAAGAACACATCCAATTTTTATGGGATTGCCAATCTTGTCATTTACCTTGATGGTATCACTATCGAAATTACGTGCCCTGAGGGAAATATTCTTACGCACATAAAAAGGATTTACCCAAAAGAAACCGTTCACCTTAACAGTCCCCTTATAAGCACCGAATAATACCATCACACATGATTCATTAGGGTTTACCACTGTAAAGCCTTTTGCCGTAAAAATAAATAATATTGCCAGCACTATACCAAGCCATATTATTTCAAAATAGAATCCCAGGATAGATCCTACCAGTATTAACAGTTCCAACAGGAGGAACAGGTAACCTGAAACCGGTTTAAATGTTTTTTCCTTTGACATTGTTTTTAATTTTACTTTTAATTATGATATTACTTTGATATCGCTAATATATCATTTTAAATTAATATATACAAAAAAAACACGGAAATAATCCGTGTTTTTATCGAAAGAAAATAAATTAATATGTGTCAGCTACCCTGTCGATGGCAAGTAAAAGTTTACTTACAATTTTATCGTCGGGCTTTTTCCATATTTTCATATAACCAGGTATTAATTCCTGCACACTGTAATCAAAGCCAAAGGCGTCCGAAAAAAGGTCTATTTCTGAAGTATCAATCTGGTAATAATGTAATAACCGGGTAAAATTTATATCCATAGGCAAATTTGTTTCTATTTACATATGAAACGATGCCAAAGGATAATTATTGCCGCAGTATTAATTTATTGTCAGGTTGAGGCTTTTTTCCTCAATCATTTTACGCATATTAATTAGCGCATACCTCATTCGTCCCAGTGCCGTATTTATGCTTACATCAGTCTGCTCAGCTATTTCCTTGAATGACAGCCCAGCATAATGTCTCAGCATTACAACTTCACGCTGATCGTCAGGCAGTCGTTCAAGAAGGACGCGTACATCATTCTCGATCTGTTCCTTCACAAGGTTATCCTCAATATTATCTTCAGCAAATTTCTTTTCATTGAGAATGTCGGTTTCATAATCATCATTGGATAGCATTCTCATCTGTTTCTCCCTCCTGAAATGGTCGATGATCAGGTTATGAGCTATTCTCATCACCCAGGAGAGGAACTTACCATTATCAGTATATTTCCCCGCCTTAAGTGATCGGATTACTTTCAGGAATGTTTCCTGGAATATATCTTCAGCAAGGCTTTGTTCTCTTACATAAATAGAGATATATGTAAAAACTTTGTTTTTATGACGGTTTATAAGATCTTCTATAGCGGAGC
>CAZSJH010000010.1:0-30491 GCA_964607105.1 uncultured Rikenellaceae bacterium
TATGAACTGCCCGTAAAGCCTTCTCCTAACCTGCCGGACATGAATTCAATTTACCTTTACCCCAGCACATGCCTGTTTGAGGGAACGGCACTCAGCTGCGGCAGGGGAACAGATACTCCTTTCCAGCTCTTCGGACATCCCGATATGCCTGATACGGGCTTCAGCTTCACACCTCGTCCCAATGAAGGAGCATCCGACCCAAAGTTAAACGGAACTGAATGTTACGGTGTTGACCTGAGGGAAGCGAAGGAAAAGGGTATTGTACCTGTGACACATATGCAGCTAAAGTGGATCATTGATGCATATAATGTTTTCCCGGATAAAGAGAATTTCTTTACTTCCTATATTACATTGCTCACAGGGAGTGAAACCCTTGAAGAGCAGATTAAGGCAGGTATGTCTGAGGATGAGATAAGAGCAACATGGCAGGACGATCTCACAGAATTCAAGCAGATCAGGAAGAAATACCTGCTGTACGACTAACAACAAATGAAGAGATGCAAAATTTTGCGTCTGTACATTATCAAATTTTACCCGGATAAACCTTCAGTGCTTCTGCCAGGGCTTCCATTGCATTTTTGAGGTCGTCGGTATTCAGAACGTACGCTATCCGGACCTCATCACGACCCAGTCCGGGTGTTGAATAGAATCCTGAAGCGGGGGCAAGCATAACGGTTTTGTTATTATAATCAAATTCTTCAAGTAGCCATTGTGAGAACTTATCCGCATCATCAACGGGAAGTTTAACCGTACTGTAAAATGCCCCTTTCGGTTTCGGGCAGTATACACCGGGCATTTTATTCAGGGCTCCCACCATGAAATTACGCCTGGCAATATATTCATTGTAGACATTTTCAAAATACTCCCTGGGAGTATCAATGGATGCTTCTCCGACTATCTGGCCCAATCCAGGAGGGCTAAGCCGTGCCTGTGCAAACTTGAGAGCGGTGGCAAGCACATCTTTATTCTTGGTAATAAGGCAGCCAATTCTTACACCGCATTCACTGTATCTTTTTGATACAGAATCCAGCAGGATGACATTCTCTTCAACACCTTCAAGGTGCATGGCTGAGAAATGCTTTTCCCCGTCATAGCAGAATTCCCTGTAAACTTCATCAGAAAATAGGAAAAGATCATGTTTGAGTACTATATCACGTAACTGGCGAATTTCATCTTCAGTATAAAGGTAACCGGTTGGATTATTCGGATTACAGATCATAATCCCCTTTGTTCTTCGACTGATCTTTTTTTCTATCTCGCTGACAGGGGGAAGGGCGAAATCGTTTTCTATTTTAGAGGTGACCGGTATGATTTTTATACCTGCGGTGGTTGCAAAACCGTTATAATTAGCATAAAATGGTTCGGGAGTAATAAGCTCATCGCCCGGATCAAGGCAGCTCATAAAAGCAAAAAGTACAGCTTCAGAACCACCTGCAGTGACTATAATCTCTGTATGGTCGATGTTTATTCCGAGATTCTGGTAATAGCCTGCAAGCTTTCTGCGGTACGATTCATTTCCTGCTGAATGGCTGTAGACAATAACTTTCTCCTGCATATTCTTCAGTGCATCAAGGGCTAACTGTGGTGTATGAATATCTGGCTGACCTATATTCAAATGATAGACTTTACGTCCCTTCCTTTTTGCTTCCTCGGCATAGGGTACGAGTTTTCTTATAGGGGAGGCAGGCATTGATTTACCTTTTTCTGAAATCTGTGGCATATCTTTAATGTTTATATGGGTTCAAACACAAAGTTAATTTTTAATGACATAAAAAGGAATGATTTATAACATTAAAATTGGAATACTGGAATCAATCCAATAATGGGTCCACTCTGAAAAGTCCAAAATCAATTATGCGACTCCGCTGGAGTCGAGGTTTTTGGTTTATCACACATCTGCAATTATTTGACCCCTAAGGGGGTCAGGCTTTTATCGTGCTGTATAACAAGCAAATGCAGTAATGACGCCGTAGGCGTCAAATAATTGTAATCAGGGAATTACCCCCAACAATATATCCCGAGCTGTGCGAGTATCCCGGTATCGGGATGCAAGTGCAGCGAGGGTTATTAAAATATGCCTTTTCGGAGTGGACCCAATAATCCATCATTCCATCAATTATACACAGTGCGCTTTAATGTTCTAAAGATCAATCTATCTTTAAATATGGTATTATTTAAATTCTTATTTTTACACTTCATAAACTGATTAATTGTCAATATGGATATTCCTTCCAAATATAATCCGGCGAGCGCAGAGTCGAAATGGTATAAGTACTGGATGGAGAAAGCTTACTTCAGAAGTGAGCCTGATGAACGTGAACCGTATGTAATAACAATTCCACCACCTAACGTAACCGGTGTGTTACACATGGGTCATATGCTGAATGATACACTTCAGGATGTAATGGTGAGGAGGCAGAGGATGCTGGGGAAGAACGTTTGCTGGGTACCCGGAACCGACCATGCTTCAATAGCAACGGAAGCCAGGGTTGTCGCGAAATTAAAGGAAGAAGGAATCAGTAAGAATGATCTGACAAGGGAAGAATTTCTTGAGCACGCATGGGAATGGACCGATATACACGGTGGTATAATACTCGAGCAGTTGAAGAGACTGGGTGCATCATGTGATTGGGAAAGGACACTGTTCACAATGGATGAGCCGAGGTACCGGTCGGTTATAAAGGTTTTTGTCGATCTTTATAATAAGGGACTTATTTATCGTGGTGTACGGATGGTAAACTGGGACCCGGAGGCAAGGACGGCAGTTTCGGACGAGGAGGTGGTGTACATTGAAGAAGATTCAAAGCTGTATTATGTAAAATATAGTATTAGCGGATCAGATGAATATATAACAATAGCTACAACAAGACCTGAGACCATACTGGGTGATACTGCCGTTTGTGTCAATCCGGCTGATGATAGGTATAAGCATCTTCATGGAAAGAAAGTAATTGTTCCTATGGTAAACAGGGAAGTGCCTGTTCTATATGACGATTATGTTGACATGGAGTTTGGAACGGGATGTCTGAAAATCACACCCGCGCATGATATTAATGATTATGAGATAGGGCAGAGGCATGGGCTTGAGACAATAGATATTTTTAATGACGACGGTACCTTAAGCGATGAGGCTGGTTTATTTATCGGTTCAGACAGATTCGAGGCCAGGAAGCTATCGGTGAGCCTTCTTGAACAGGAAGGAAAACTTGTAAAAGTTGAAAACTACAGGAATAAAATAGGGAGGTCTGAACGAACAAATTCAGTTATTGAACCAAAGCTTTCTATGCAATGGTTTATGAAGATGGGAGAAATATCAAAACCGGCACTTGAAGCAGTCATCAGTTCAGATATCAATATTTATCCGCCAAAGTTCAAGAATGTATACAGACATTGGATGGAGAATGTGCGTGACTGGTGCATCAGCAGGCAACTTTGGTGGGGTCATCGTATTCCCGCCTGGTATTACAGTAGCAGCGGCTTCGTTGTGGCCGAGAACGAGGAAGATGCCCTTGCCCTTGCCCGTGAAACTACAGGCAAAAAAGACCTGAGTTCTTCAGATATAAGGCAGGATGCGGATGTGCTTGATACCTGGTTTTCTTCATGGCTATGGCCTATTACATGTTTTAACGGTATACTCGAACCGGATAATGTGGATATAAATTATTATTATCCGACAAATGCCCTGATTACCGCTCCTGAAATATTATTTTTCTGGGTTGCCAGGATGATTATTGCCGGGTTTGAATACCGTAATACTAAACCATTCGAAGATGTATATCTTCATGGACTAGTGCGTGACAAGGAAAGAAGGAAAATGTCAAAATCACTAGGCAATTCACCCGATCCCCTGGATCTCATCAAAAAATATGGTGCCGACGGGGTGCGCGTGGGCATGCTATTGTGTTCACCGGCCGGCAATGACCTGCTTTATGATGACTCACTGCCTGAGCAGGGCAGAAATTTTGCAAATAAGATATGGAATGCTTTCAGGCTCGTGAAAGGCTGGAAAATTGATACGGGTATTGTAGAACAGCCAGAATGGTCTGCTGAGGCTGCAAAATGGTTTGACAACAGGCTTAATGAAGCTATAAAACAATACAACAGTGCTTTTGATAAGTACAGGATTTCTGATGCTCTAATGATTGTGTACCGTCTTTTCTGGGAAGATTTTTCCAGCTGGTATCTTGAGGCAGTGAAACCTGACTACTGTAAACCTGTGGATCAAGAAACATACTCGTGTACCATTGATTTTTTTGATAAGCTGGTAAGGCTCATGCATCCATTTATGCCATTTATTACTGAAGAGATATGGCAGATGATGGAGGAAAGGGATAATGGTACCAGCATAATGATTTCAGATATGCCTGAAGCGGGAAAAGTAAGCAGCAGTGTATTGAAAGATTTTGAGCATGCCAGGATGCTGGTAACTGCTGTACGAAACATAAGAAAGAAAAATAAGCTGTCAACGAGGGATCAGCTAGACTTATTTATTAGTAGAAAGAATACTGAAGGGTGGCGCCCGTTTCAAAACCTTATCATGCGGCTGGCAAATGTATCGGGTATTGAACAGGCTGACAATAAGCCTGATGACTCTGTAAGTTTCATGTTAGGTACTTCAGAGTATTATATCCTGCTTGGGGGCACCATTGATGTTGCATCGGAGATAGAAAAGCTTGAGTCCGATTTAAAATATTACAGTGGATTCCTTGATTCGGTAATGAAAAAACTTGGTAATAAGATGTTTGTGAGTAATGCCCCGTCAAAAGTGATTGAGCTTGAAGAGAGGAAAAAATCTGATACTGAAACCAAGATCAATTCTCTTATTGCCCGTATAAACGAATTAAAGGGTAAGGGGTGAATTAATCAGGGCATGAGCTTGCGGACAAAGTAGTTCTCCTTCATTTTTACAAGTTCCCAGTTATTATTAAGCACAATATGCCAGCCGTCACCTGTGATATGCTGTTTTTCCTTTTTAACATTTTTAGCCGGTACGCGTAGAAAACTCAGATTGGGAGATACCAGGCAACCACCTTCCTCGACAGCCAGCTTTCCCCAGTTATCTGTCACCCGTATTGTCTGGTAAATAGTCCCTAGTGTATCGACAGGGTCTGTATCTTCTGCTTCGAAAGAAAAGTTCGGACTTTCCAGTTCAAGAATCACAACCGGTCGTTCAGTGAATTGTGCTGTTCTGCGCCTCAGCCCTTCCCTTAATTGCTCTTCACGTTGTCTTTCTTCTTCCTTTACCAGGTCTACATCGTAACTGAAAGCAAGGCTGCCAGCTATATCACGGCTTATTCCCGGAAGAGTTAAATCATATCTTTCCCTGAGAGCTTCACCAAGATCAAATTCCTTGCTGTTTATTGAAGAGAAATCAAAACCGGTTTCATTAAGAAGATGCGCATACAGATTACCATGAACGAAACCGTAGGAAAAGGTATAGGAGCGGAAATCATAAATCCGGTGATAATATTCCAGTAGTGTTTTAAGGTATTGGTCCCTGGAGCCGGTGCTTAGCATCATATAAGTAAAGGAGGCCAGGCCTTCATAGTTTTCAAACTTATTCTCTTCCTGTACATATTTTGGATATAATTCTCGGCGGGCTGCCCTGAAAACCAGGGCATCCCTGACAGCTTGCTTCCTTGTTTCTTCACTTGTCCTGATGGCTCTTTCCAGTGCCTTCCATTCCATCTTTAGCCATAATCGTGCAGTGCGGTCACTCATATGGCTTGTATTGTAATCGGGAGTATCAATTTCTTTTCTTATCTGAAAGCAATGGAACAAACCATGTATGCATCTTGATGTGATCCTGTAATAATCCTCTTCCTCGGGTATGGGAGCCATAGCATATAAGGTGCCCCCGAATTCCTTTGCATAATTTATTACTTCTTCCCTTGGGTAGGTTCCTGTAAATATATCTTCTTTCGGTTTCAGGATGCCTTTCTTATCCTGGACATTTGAATAGAGTTTCCTGGTTCTTGCATCAATGAGTAATATGGGGCCGTAAAGATTTTCACCCCATAGCTTACCATTATCCTCGTTACATAATTTTTCAACTTCCGAAAAATAATACTTTGCCTTTTCAACCGTAAAATAATCAATGCCTTCATCTTCTTTACACTGAGGAAATAGTAAGAGAAGGAAAAAAAATAATACTGTCCACCTTTTCATGCTTTCTTTACTTTAGTTTTCAAAAATAATAAAAATCTAATACCTGGTTAACTAATATAACTGCTTTAATACCTTACCCCATTAATTTATTAAGGTGCCGGATGATCTATGACATTTGTTCAAACGGACTAAATTTATATATTTGGAGACCCGTTAGTTCACAGTGAAATAAACATATGATGATAGATAATGAAATTTTAATGAACCCAAATGAACTGGTTCAGTTTCTGAAGAAACCTGCCGGTCAGTTTACGAGGTCAGACATAATCAGTTTTATAGAAGCCAAAGGGATAGAAATGGTAAACTTCCGGTATGTAGGTGAAGACGGGAAGCTCAAGACCTTGAATTTTGTATTGTCGAACCGTCAGCACCTGGAGAGTCTTTTATCAGAAGGTGAGAGAGTTGATGGTTCAAGCCTGTTTTCATTCGTTGGGGCTGGCTCGAGTGATCTTTATGTAATACCCAGGTATCGTACTGCATTCGTAAATCCTTTTACAGAAAAGCCTGCACTGGATATACTCTGTTCCTTTTATGATTTCGAGGGCAAAGCACTTGAAAGTTCACCGGAGAATATTCTAAAAAAAGCATATAAACGCTTTGTCTCGAAATCAGGAATGACAATGAAAGCCCTGGGGGAGCTCGAATATTATGTCAAATCGATAGAAGATGAACTCTATCCCATGGTTGACCAGAAGGGTTATCACCAGACAATGCCCTTTGCCAAGTTTGAAGATTTGCGGATTGAAGCACTTGACCTTTGTGCCAGGGCAGGCTGCAGGATAAAATATGGACATTCGGAGGTTGGTAGTTTTACCAGGGAAGGAGAAAATTATGAGCAACATGAGATAGAGTTTCTTCCGACCGAAGTTGATTTTGCGGTGGAACAAATGGTTATAACAAAGTGGATTCTGAGGATGCTGGGTTACGAGCATGGAGTGGAAATAAGCTTTGCCCCCAAGATAACTGTTGGCAAAGCCGGCAGTGGCCTGCATATACATATGTTACTCGAGAAAGACGGTAAGAACATAATGCTGGATAAGGGTGAGGTGAGCGATGTGGCAAAAAGGATGATAGCCGGCATACTTGATCTGGCAGGCTCGCTTACAGCATTTGGGAATACCATACCCACATCGTATCTCAGGCTTGTGCCACACCAGGAAGCTCCCACAAATATTTGCTGGGGCGATCGTAACAGGTCGGTTCTTGTTCGTGTACCCCTTGGTTGGTCAGGAACGGGTAATATGATAAAAGACGCTAATCCACAGGAACAGTCTGAACCCGGCTTGCCAGGGAGCAGGCAGACCGTTGAATTCAGGGCCCCAGATGGTTCGGCTGACCTGTATCTGCTGATGGCAGGACTGGTGACTGCCATACAGCATGGGCTTGAAATGGAGAATGGGTTGGAATATGCTAAAAGCCTGTATGTTTCGGGCAACCTGTTTGCCGATAAGAATAAGAGCTTCCTTGAAAAGCTCGAATCATTACCAGCATCCTGCTGGGAATCAGCTGAAAACCTGGTAAGGCAACGTAAATACTATGAAGAGGATAAGGTTTATCCGGCAGGTCTTATTGATGCCATTGTGAAAAAACTTAAATCATATGAAGATAAAGATCTTAGTGAAAGGTTATATGGCAAAACACAGGAACTGGCCGAACTGGTCAATAAGTATCTTCACTGCAGCTGATCATTATTATTGTAATTACTGATATTGGCACTCTTTATACTTGCATTCAGCTCGAATCCTATCAGGAGGGTAATGGAATTCAAATAGAGCCACAGTAAAATCACCAGTATGGTCCCCATTGAACCATACAGCCTGTTATACTGGTCGAAATTATTTACATATGCCGAAAAGCCAAGTGATGTAGCAATGAACAGCAGGGTTGCCAGAGATGAACCTGCTGATATAAACCTGAATTTTGCTTTCCTTGAGGGTGCCAGGTAATATAGAAATGATATTGCAGTGAACAGAAGGGCAATGATAACCAGCCATTTAGTTATTTGCAGCAGATAAAATACAATCCCGCTTTCTATTATATTGTTCTCCACAAGTTTTTCTACAGCTGACCTGCCAAAAATCAACAATATTGCCGATAGAGTTATCAGCAAACCTATCATGAAGAAAAGGAAGAATGCTATTTTCCTTTGTGCTATCCAGCTCCTGGTTTCAAATTTATGGTCTGATACCACAAAGGCATTCATAAGGGCGTGAATTCCATTTGTTGACATTATGGCCGAGGCCACAATCATTAAAATGAGAAAAATATTGCTCCGGATTGTAATAGCCTCCCTGATACTTTGTTCCATTAGAGTATATGCTCTTTCAGGTGTTATGCTCTCAAAGAGTGATATTACCTGTTCCTGGAACCCGGGTATGGGAATGTAAGGGATAAGAGTAAAGAGCAGAAATGAGGCCGGAACAAGACTGAGTAACAGGTTAAAAGCTATGGATGATGCCCTTGTTACCAGAGCTCCTTTTCTGAAGCCCCTGATAAAGAAAACTATTACATCATACATTGGAACCTTATCAAAACCAGGTAATACCAGGTTTTTGAGCCGTTCAAGTATGTATTCACCTATTTTATCCCTGTTAAATAATCTCATATTGCCTTAAGACTGATATCCAGACTTTTGATGTGGTGAGTGAGAGCACCAATTGAAATATAATCTACACCGCAACTGGCATATGATCTTACCGTTTCAAGTGTTATACCTCCCGATGATTCTATTTCATATCTTCCGCCGACAAGTTCCATTGCTTTTTTAGTATCAGTAATGCTGAAATTATCAAGCATAATCCTGTTAACCATGCCTTGTTCCAGGATCTGCTCAAGTTCTTCCAGGTCCCTGGCTTCAATTACAATGGACAGTTCTTTCTTTTTCTTCTCCAGGTATTCATTGGACTTGATTATTGCATTCTTAATACCACCGGCATAATCAATATGATTATCCTTTAGCATGATCATATCATATAATCCCATACGGTGATTGACACCTCCTCCAATCCTGACAGCTTCCTTCTCGAATGCCCTGAATCCGGGTGTTGTTTTCCTTGTATCGAGTATTCTGGCTTTATAAGCCTTCACAGCATCCACGTACAATCTTGTGGTGGTGGCTATACCACTCATCCTCTGTATTATATTGAGTATCAGCCTCTCTGATTTGAGTAAGCCCTGAATGCTGCCCTCTGCTATAAAACCCGTATCGCCAGGCTTGACACTGGTCCCGTCGGGAATGGATTCAATTAATTCTATGCTATCATCAACCTTTCGAAAGACATAGGCTGCAATATCAATACCTGCAAGTATGCCGGCTTCCTTAATAAGCAGTCTTGACCTGCCGCTTGCCTTGTCGGGAATACATGCGAGGGAGCTGTGATCACCATCCCCTATATCTTCTGCTAGTGCAAGGTCAATAAGATTACGAATTGCCTCCTGTATCATCCTTCTCAATTCTAAGCTGGTGTATAAGAGGTTTCGAATCGATGGTTTTGATAAGAAAATACACCCTGAAGTTACCGTTCCTTGTTCGCAAAGTACCAATAGCATAGGCCGACTCCGCTTTGCCTCCTTTATGTTTTATGACAAAATCAGTAGTAGCATGCTCACGGAAAAACTCTTTGAGGATGCTTTCAGCAATGTTTCGTGTGTAAAAATCTTCCTTATCAAGCAGGGCAAGCTCAACGGTTGAATTCAAGTACCCTGAAAGAACATCAACATTCCCGGCTTTAAAAGCAAGTGTAATCTCATCAGGGATATTCACTGTCTGAGCACTTACATAATTGGAGCCTGACAGTGCAATGGTGATTATAATGGTTAATATTATTCTCATGAAGCTCAGTTTTATAATATAACGTTACTAAGGCAAAAATAGTCGAAATTAATCAAATCATGAAATACAACAGTTTATTATGGTTCAAAGGAAAATTAAGATTGTTTGTTTAAATTCGTAAGTTTACTGCCAATATCATACAATGCCAGTAACTAAACAAGCCTGTTATGAAATTATCTATTATACAGGTAGGAAAGACTGAGGAAAGGTTTATCAGGGAAGGCTTATCATTGTTTTATTCCAGGATAAGAAAAATGATGCCGCTGGAAATAATAACTGTAGATATACCAAAAGATTTACGAAGAAAGCCGGAGTCGGTGCAGAAATCAGAGGAGTCTGCCTCAATATCTGAGCGTTTCACGCAGGGTGATATTATAGTACTCCTCGATGAAGCAGGTGATCAAATGGACTCCCGTGGATTTGCTACCTTCATACAGAAAACAATGAATTCAGGACCTAAACGGATAGTGTTCATTATAGGTGGGCCGTGGGGACTTGGTGCTGATCTGGCCCACAGGGCTAACAGGATTATAGCCCTTTCCAGGATGACATTTTCACATCAATTGGTACGGTTATTGTTCGCTGAACAGCTATACAGGGCATTGACAATAATCAGGGGCACTCCTTATCACCATGACTGAAATATTAGATTTGTAAAATGAAATTAACATTTATCAACCGGCGGCTATTAATTCTGCTTACATCAGTGTTTGCCCTTGCATTGATATCTGACTTCATATCTGAAAGTGAAACCCCATACAGGATGGAAGCAAGGTCCTTCGAACGAAAATTGCAGAAGGCTGAACGAGATGGGATGGAATGCCTTAAAAAACTGTCAGAAGGTGATTCACTTTTCATACGTTCTAAATTTGCTGAGTATACCTATTCAAATGATATCTACAGCATATTTAAATATACCGGAGGATGGCTTACTGCCTGGACTGACAACAGTATTTCTGTGCCTGATGAATATAATGATGAACAGTTTGATGAAAAGCTGCAGCAGCTGGGTAACAGAAAAGTTGTCACTAATAAATTATACGACGGTGAGGAAATATATATATGCCTTATTAATCTTTATAACGAATACAGTATAAACAATGAATATCTCAAATCAGGCTTTAATCCTGAATTCGGAATTAAAGTTAATACTTCCATAAGTAATGACAGGGAATCAGGTTATCCTGTTCACGATAATTCCGGTGACTATCTGTTCTCCCTGATTTTTGACCGTAATGGGAATTTTATTAACGTGATTAATATTATTCCTCTAATAATGTGGTTTCTGTTTTCTATCTTTTTTCTTATCACTGTCGACAGAATAGCAGCATGGCTGATGAGGAAAGGATTTTCCTACCTGGCATTCTTCTCGTCAGTACAGATGGTTGTTATTCTTTATCTTATTTTCCTACTGCTGGACAAGCCTGCTGCTTTCAGCGGGATGGATATCTTCTCGTCGTTCAGATTCACGCTCGGTTCCCTTATCCCGTCTCCAGGTCATCTGTTATTCTTAAGTACGCTATTCCTTTTTGTGTGCTTTGAGTTTTACAGATATTTCCCCGAACCTTCGTGCAGAGGAGACAAAGCCATGAGAAATGCTGTTAAGCTAACATTCTTCCTTTCTGTTTCTTCTTTTATTTTCTTTATTTTCAGCAGATTGCTGCATATACTTATTCTCGATTCAAATATACATTTCAGGATTTATGAGATAATGGACATAGATATATTTTCCGTGATCTCAATTGCTGCAGCTGCTATGATACTGACGGGTTTCAGTATATACCTTCTACGGGTTGTTAAATTTTGTATAGACTTACCTTTCAGGATAGTAATTCCATCATTCCTGGCAGCATTGACGGTTTTATACCTGCTGCATATTTTATCCGGTCAGTATTCATTGATACCTGTAATTGCTTTCCTCCTCCTGGCATTGCAGGCATGGTTTTTCAGGAGTGAGAGGGCAAGGCTGATAAACATAACGGTAACATTTGCCTTAGTAGCAGCCGCTTATTCTGCATATGTTATACCCGGTCTCACATTCCAGAAGGAGACGGAGAACTTGAAGGTTATATCGGCAAATTTCAGCAATCAAAATGATATGTATGCTGAAGCATTGCTGCTTGACCGGTGGACGGAACTGGAAACTGACAGCCTTCTGCTTGAAATGATGAATCACGACTTCTTAAGCCCTGAGGAGGTCAACTCTGTTTATTCATACCTCGATAGTGTCTATTTTACAGGCTACTGGGATAATTATGACAGGATCTACACTATCTGTGAGGATGATTCACCACTTTATTTTGAGGCTGATACCGGCAGGGTTGAGAATTGTTTTGATTTCTTCCGTGGAAGGGCAAAAAAATTGGGGATAGCAGTAACTGACAGTAACCTGGTGTTCCTGGATAACAATTCAGGCAGACCTTATTATCTCGGATGCCTCTACTATAACAGGGGCGACGGAAAGCAAAACGGCCTATTCATAGAACTGATTAACCTGGTCAAATATACACAGTCAGGCTATCCGGAATTGTTACTGGATAAAGAATACGATAAGCAGGCTAATACTGGAGATTATTCAATTGCAAAATATATTAAAGGATCACTGGTTTTGCAGACTGGGGAATACCCGTTTGACAGCCGTTTAAACCATGACATGAATGATTCCACGGGTTACAATACAGAACCTGTTGACAACAATTTTGAATATTTCATATATTATGATGACGAGATCTCAGTTGTTGTGGCGAGACCCCTATTTGACTTCATGGATGT
Organism: uncultured Rikenellaceae bacterium; assembly: GCA_964607105.1. GTDB lineage: Bacteria > Bacteroidota > Bacteroidia > Bacteroidales > VadinHA17 > UBA9300. Next base: position 12,773 of record CAZSJH010000010.1, read on the forward strand.
TGTGGTAACATTTACATATCTCTTTATAGCTTTCTTTACACTTTTCCTTATAGTGCTGATTATTCTCAGACCACCTGAAAGCGTCTTTCCCGGGAGAATGAATTTTACGCAGAAACTGCAGGTTTCTTTTATTAGTTTGCTCCTTGGCTCGTTGATTGCCATAGGAACAGTGGTAGTAATTCTAAGCACAAGCCAGTATCGGGGGAAGCATTACGAAAATATTGAAGAAAAATTGGGGTCAGTATATATCGAACTCGATCACAAACTATCTGATCTCGATTCACTGGATCAGAACTGGAGTGCTGATTCCTATCCTGACCTTGATGCTTTGCTTATAAAATTTTCCAACGTATTTAAAACCGATATTAATCTGTACGACACCGACGGGGAGCTATTGGCTACTTCAAGGAGGGAAGTGTTTAAAAAGGAATTGAAAAGTGAAAAGATGAATTTTGCCGCTTTTTCACAATTGAAATATGAGGGAAGAGCACAGTATATTCATAACGAGAAAATAGGACAGCTTGAATATTTATCAGCTTACTCTTCATATATAAATAGCCGGAAAGAAGTGCTTGCATATCTTAATCTTCCGTATTTCAGTATGCAGAGTAGGATAAGTGAAGAGATATCAAACCTGATTGTGGCTATGATTAACTTCACCATGATTCTTTTTGTAATTTCCCTTAGTATAGCAGTTTTTATATCTGTGAGAATAACAAGTCCTCTCAGAATGCTGCAGCAGGGCCTGGCCTCAGTCCGGCTGGAGGAAAAGAGTAAACCTCTTGAATACAGGGGACATGATGAAATTTCAGAACTTGTTGAGCAATATAACAAAATGCTGGACGAGTTGCAGTCAAGTGCAGTCAAGCTGGCAAGGTCGGAAAGAGAAGATGCATGGAGGGATATGGCCAAGCAAATAGCCCATGAAATTAAGAATCCACTGACACCAATGAAGCTGAATGTGCAGCAGTTATATAAGAAATGGAGAGACAATCCGGAAAATTTTGAAGAAAACCTGAAAACTTTTAAACAGCACCAGATAGAACAAATTGAAAATCTCTCTTCAATAGCAACGGAATTCTCAAGTTTTGCACGTATGCCTAAAGCAAAACCCAGCGAGACCGACCTTATAAGCCATATTAATGCTGTTGCTGATTTATACAATGACATCAAGAATATTGATCTTAATATCAATTTCAATGGCCTCAGTAAGGTGATGATATTTGCTGACAAGGAACAGATAAACAGTATGCTTTCAAATATCCTCAGGAATTCAGTTCAGGCTATACCGGGGAATCGGAGAGGCAAGATAGATGTAAACCTTTCTATTAAAGATCAGAAAGTGCTGATAAGAGTAGAGGATAACGGAATGGGCATACCAGGGGATCTGAAGGATAAACTGTTTACCCCTAATTTTACGACAAAATCATCCGGGATGGGGTTGGGGCTGGCCATAGTTAAAAGGGTGGTCGAAACAGCTGACGGGAAAATATGGTTTGAATCAGAACCGGAAAAGGGAACTGTGTTTTTCGTTGAATATCCATTACTTTCTTTTAAAAGGGGATAAGAGATTTTGAAAGGACCATCTCACATCTTTAATTCTTGCTTGATAAATGTGATAAATTAATTATCTTAGCATTATTGAAGACCTGATAAATGACCCGGTATCTATTAAGGAATATTAAGATAATAACACTACTCTTTTTTATCGTTCCATTGACGGGCAGTATCTTATTGGCCTCACCCCAGGAAGAAGAAATATCGGGAATAATCAACACTTATACCAGGGTAAACACCATTGAAGCAGCTGATGCGATTATAGTTGATGATGTTATAGGTTTTAATGATGGTGACACAGTGCTCGTCATGCAAATGAAAGGTGTCTCAATAGTAACTATCCAGGGGTCTGCTTTCGGCAACTGGGATGGCTACCTGGGACAGCCGGGTGACTATGGTGTGGGTTTTTATGAGTTTATTATTATTGAGCGGGTTGAAACAGGCCCGAACAGGATTGTTTTCAGGAATAACCTTACAGGATTTGGCGCATATGATATCGAAGGCTTTATCCAGCTTGTTAAGGTGCCCTCATACAAACGTGCTACAGTAAGTAGCGATCTGAGTTGTCCTGCATGGGACAGCTTAACAGGTACCGGGGGTGTACTGGCACTGATTGTCAATAAGAAACTGGAGTTAAATGCCGATATTGATGTGACCGGCAAAGGTTTCAGCGGAGGTGCTGTTGCTCTTATGGACGGTGCACCTCAAGCCTCTCCTGATTATTATTACACCGAGTCATCGACTGTTGCCGGCAGGAAAGGTGAAAGCCTGGCAAGCCACAGGAATGCAACAAGCGATAAGCTGATTATTGAAGATTACGCAAAAGGAATTGGTAAACTATACTCAGGCGGCGGCGGTGCCACTGGAGAATATTCAGGAGGTGGTGGAGGAGCTGGTTTTGGTGATGGTGGTAATGGCTTCAGGCAGAGAACAGATGGGTTTAATGCCAGTGGAAGGGGAGGAGAGAGCGTTGTAGGTGCTGATTTTTTCGACAGGGTGATAATGGGTAGCGGAGGAGGCGGAAGTGGTTATAATGGAGCAGGTACCGGCTCAGGAGGAGCTGCTGGAGGAGGTATCGTCTTTATACTTACTGATTCACTGGTTGGTAATGGTCATGTCATAAGAGCAAATGGTAATTCAGTAACTAACGTGGCAGCAGGAGATGGAGGAGCAGGTGGCGGCGGCGGTGCAGGATCAGTAGTGATGTCGGTCAGAACATATGCATCTTCAAATATTTCTCTCGAAGCAAAGGGTGGAACAGGTGGCAATAGTTCAGAATCATTCGGTACCGGCGGTGGAGGCGGCGGTGGACTGGTATGGTTAAAAGGAGATGGTACACAGCCCGAATTAAGTATTGATGTAGACGGCGGACCAGCAGGAATGATTAACTACCCGTCAGGGGCATCTCAGGGAAGTGGAGGAGGAGCAGGTTTGATCAGAACAAGCCTCAATATATTACTCAACGGCTTTCTCTTTAACTCCATAATTTCGTCTGTAACGCAAACAAAAACAGACTCGATATGCAACGGACAGGTGCCTAACATGATAATTGGAACAGAACCTGTCGGTGGCTCTGAACCTTATATCTTCAGATGGGAAAGAAAAACTGATGAGGAAACAGTCTGGTCACAAGTCCCGGGATCAGGAAGTACTAAAGACCTTATAATTATTGATCCGGAAATAGACACCGTGCAGTTCAGAAGGATTGTTACCGACAGCAATACAACACCAGTATCAGATACCAGTAAAGCGGTTACTGTAATAGTGCAGCCTCAGATAATCAACAATATTATAGGATATGACACCATTATATGTGCCGGTCAGGACCCGGAACTACTGATCCCTCAAAATGGGGTACCTCTCGGTGGCAATAATATTTATAGCTACCAGTGGATAGACAGCACTGAAATACATGACTGGCAATATCCTCCCGGGGTAGTAATAAACCCTGATTATGACCCTCCCTTACTAACATCTTCTGCATATTATTCAAGAATAGTTACATCAGGGATGTGTGCTGACACCAGCAATATCGTAACGATTACAGTGTTGCCTGTTATATCAAATAACACTATAGCATCAGACCAATTGATCTGCTACGATAATCTTTTCGAAGATCTTACAGGATCGGATCCTCTTGACGGTGACGGTTCATATACCTATGAATGGATCAGCAGTATAGACCAGGATAACTGGGTGTCTGCTGAAGGAACAAATGATGGTAAAGACTACAATCCTGATGAAAACTCGCTTAGTTTCCCGGGGGACCAGTATTACAGGCGAATTGTCAATTCAGGTTACCGTGATTGTTGCGTCGATACTTCTGCACAGGTCCTTCTAACAAGCCTTCCCTCTATTGGCAATAATACAATATCTGCCGACCAGGTAATATGCCAGGCATCCATTCCTGAACCCCTGATGGGAGATGACCCTACAGGAGGTGATGGCAATAATTATAGTTTTATTTGGGAAGACAGTACCAGGTCTCAGCCATGGACTCTCATTGCAGGAGCCGACCAGGCTGGCTATAACCCTGCGGCCCTGACCGATACAACCTGGTACCGCAGAATAATCATATCCTCTGTGTGTGATGATACAAGTAATGCGGTTGTTGTTAATGTACATCCTGCTATAATAAATAATAATATAAGTATACTCTCAGGCCTTGTTGATACAACCATATGCTCAGGCCAGGTACCCAATACCCTTATTGGAGAAACACCAGAGGGTGGAAACAGTACATACCTTTATGAATGGGAATACAGTACTGACCAGCTTTCATGGGATCCGGCTCCCGGAGTAAATACCCTTGCCGGATATAATCCTACGGCATTGACTGAAAATACATGGTACCGTCGAAGAGTGCTCTCAGGTGAGTGTGCGGTTGAAAGTAATTCAATTAGCGTCACTGTGTTACCATTGATAGCGGATAATACAATCACTTCTGTTGGAATGACCTGCTATAATACACAACCTGATATTATTACGGGTAGTAACCCCACCGGGGGCAATGGTGCGTATACATACCTCTGGGAGCAAAGCCCGGATAATGCTGCATGGTCACCTGCAACAGGGAGTAATACAGGTATTGATTACCAGCCTCCGCAGCTTACAGCAGAAACTTATTACCGGAGAATTGCATTCTCAGGATTATCCGGTTGCTGCCAGGATATAAGCAATGTGTTAAGTATTGGTACTTATCCGCTGCCCGGGGGTGTAATAACTACTGCTCTGGATACCACATGTGCCGGGTCGGAAATAAATATTTCATTAAGCCTGAGCGGTGCTGCTCCATGGACAGTGGTACTGAATGATGGAACTGTTAACCTTCCACCGTTTGATGTAACCAGTGCAAGTTATGACTTCACTCATTCACCGGTTTATTCAAGCACCTATACTTTCGCATCAATAACTGATAATAATTCGTGCATGGCCAACGCACTGAACGGTTCACGCGAGGTTGTGGTTTACGAAATACCGGTCGCTGACCCGGGCAATGACGATGAAGTATGCGGACTCGATTATCCACTGCAGGCAAATCCCAGTGCAGGGGATGGTTTATGGCTTAATTTCAGCGCTTCAATTAACAATATAGTGGATGCCGGCAGTTCATCAACTACAGTTACGGTAAACAGTTACGGCTTACATACTTTCTGGTGGAAAGAAACCAACTGGCATTGCGTGGATTCAGCATCTGTAGATATTTCGTTCTGGGAACCTCCTTCACCGGCATATGCAGGTGAGGATGTTCAGCTTAAACCATTCCAGTTCGAATATACTCTTGAAGCTGATGAGCCTGTGGTTGGAACGGGCACCTGGTCGGTTATACAGAGCTCCGGGAACCCTGTTTTTGATGATTATAATTTTGCCACTGCCACTGTAAACAACCTGTCCTATGGAGACAATGTGCTTGAATGGAAGGTAGTTAGCAGGGAATATGTATGTCCTGCTGAAACAGACATGATTACACTTACCGTAAGCAATGTATTGGTTCCGGATGGTTTTTCCCCCAATGGTGATGCCTTTAACCAGACATTCGTAATTGACGGGCTGGAGTACACTGACAACGAATTGATAATTACAAATATGGCGGGTGCCATTGTATTCCGGACAACAAATTATTATAATAACTGGGAAGGCACTAACATGGATGGAAATCCTCTGCCCGAAGGAACATATTATTACTTCCTCACAATAAAATCACCTGTGAAGGAGAGGCTGAGTGGTTATGTTGTTGTAAAGAGATAACATGAAGAAACTAATATATATAATATTCTTGCTTCTATTGACTTTGCCAGGTCTCAGGGCTCAGAATTACCCTGTCTACAGTCAGTACCTGCTTGATGGCCTCGTTATTAATCCGGCGTATACGGGTACAAGTGAAGCACTGGTTGTTGCACTGTCGTTCAGAAAGAAATCGATGAATTTTGAAGGAGCCCCCGTTATGGGTACATTTACAATGCATTCACCCCTCAAGAATGATCGTATTGCCCTCGGTATGATGGCCCATTACCAGAAATACGGCGTAACATCCAAGGCCAGTATTTTTGCACATTACGCTTTTCATATTAAGACAAATAATGGGAGATGGTCACTTGGTCTTAAGGCAGGTGCAGACATGGTAAATAATGATTATTACAGTGTAACAACCGTTGATCCTGATCCGGCATTTACCGATGCGGTATCTTCCTTCACACTACCCAATGTGGGTGTTGGTGTATACTACAACTCGAAAGTGTTTTTTGCCGGCCTGGCAGTACCCGAGATGTTCAGCTACAGGGAAAAAAGCAATAATAGCGGATACGAGATTTATCATGATTACGAAAATTATTATTTTTTGGCTTCAGCAGGTGGTTTGTTAAGCTTAACCAGAGGACTATTATTTAAACCTTCTACCCTTGTCAGGTACTCTTTAAATAACCCTCTTTTAATAGATATCAACGGGAACTTTATAATATCTGATTTTTTATGGATTGGTGCTTCCTGGAGACTGGGAGAAGAGGTACTTGTCGGGATAGTGGAACTACAGATTAACCAGCAGCTTAAACTGGGATACGCATATGAATACAATCTTGGCAACATAAGCACCTTTGTAGGAGGCACACATGAAGTGGCACTCTCATTCGAATTTGGAAAAACGGTGAGTGCAGCCAATCCACGATATTTTTAAAATGAGCAAATTTTACAGTGCTTACATATCGCTTCTTCTTCTTTTGCCTGTAATAACTTTACATGGTCAGGCCAGTAGTATGATTGAGATAGAAAAACTGCCGCTGAACTCGGGACAGTTTAACGAAATAGCACCCGTACCACTGGCCGATGGTATAGCATTCTGCTCTGACAGGCGTATCTCAGGGGTGGTAAATAATAAAACCTTTGATGGCGATCGTGTATATAATATCTTTTTTGCGGAAAGAGTAGATACCATGAAATGGAGACAGCCCGGAATATATTCAAAGGACCTGCAGTCTTTGTTCACCCAGGGACCTTTTTGCTTCAGCCCCGATGGGCGGGAGATATATTATACCAGCGACGTGGAAAAGGGGAATTTTGCTTTCGACAGAGATTTCAGGAACAGGCGAGGAATATTTATCGCTGATAAAACGGCTGATGGGTGGTCAGAACCCCGTGCCTTTGAATATAACGACCCTTCATGGAACCTTGGTCACCCATTTATAAGTGCTGATGGAAAATACCTGTTTTTCTCATCTGACATACCGGGTGGATATGGAAACTCTGACATTTACTTGTGCAGATGGGAAGATGATAAATGGGCCGAGCCGGAGAACCTTGGCCCCGAAGTGAACAGCAGCAGGTCTGAACTGTATCCCTTCCTTACAGCTGGTGGTGAACTTTATTTTGCGTCTGATCGCGAAGGGGGCATTGGAGGGCTCGATATTTATAGCTCACGCATGCGAAGCAACGGGTGGACAGATCCGGTTTTGATGCCTGAACCAATCAATTCAGAAGCGGACGACTTCAGCCTCTTTAAACAACATGATGGCAGCGAAGGATTCTTTGCATCAAACAGGGGAAGAACAGATGATATTTACAGGTATTCCTCATCCCTCAGGAGAATGAACGAATGCAACGAACTTATTTATGATAATTACTGCTGGGAATTCATCGATGAGAATTCATTCAAGGTTGATTCTGTTACTTTTAAATATGAATGGGATTTTGATGATGGCAGTACTTTAAAAACAGAGGATGCAAAGGCTGAGCATTGTTTTGAGCAGCCAGGTATTTATGTTGTTAAGCTGAATGCAATAGACACAATAACAGGTGATGTAAACCAAAATGAAGCAACTTACCTTCTCGAGATAACAAAGACGGAACAGGCATTTATATCAGCCCCTGATACATGTAACACAGGTGAAATGATTAGCTTTGATGCTTCTGAGACTTATCTCCCGGGTTGGGACATTGATGAGTACTACTGGAATTTTGATGACGGTACAGCTGCCAGGGGGCTTGCAATAGAAAAGACATACCTGCTGAAAGGATCATATGATGTTCAGCTCATAATAAGTACATACCCCGATGATGAAGGGAACATACGTGAAACATGCGTGAAAAGGACTATTGTTGTGGAAGAACGTTGATTTTAGTTTTTATACTATTTTTGCATTGATTATGAGGGATGCACGAAATATATACAGATCAATAATGCTCATTGCTCTCCTGGCTGTGATTATACCCTGCCATGCGCAGCCAGTACCAGCCAATGATGAAAATATTCCTTATCTGATGACGTTCGGAGGTGATGGTGAAACTTCATGGGGTGATGATGATTTTTCACAATCATTCTTCTTTAAAATACCATTGTCATACTCCCAGCCTTTCTATATAAGAGTATATGATCCCGATATCGGGGGTAATGTGGATGAGATAAACGGGGTATGGGATACAAGGATGTCTTATTCGGTATACGGAGGTAAAGACTGCTGGAGCGATGTGGATGCTCGAGGTATTGAACCATCAGGTAACTACAGGAGTGGCACCCTGCTGGCTTCCAAAGTATTCAGCATGGATAACAGGTATGATGATGAATGGTATACATTTGGCCCTTTTAATCCAACCGAGGGAGAACTGGTTGAGGCATTCGGTGGATATATCTTTAAAATAATCTGTGAGGGGATAGGGGGTGATGACGGTAACCTGTACAGGTATTTTCTAAGTACCGAACGGGATGAAAACAGGGCCATTGAGGACGGGAACGCATTTACTTATGAGTATTCCTTCAGGATGTGGAATAACAATCAAAATATTTCACATATCTATCCTTACATTGATACGGCTACCATATACGTTAAACAGGTTAATTTTGATTGGGATGACGATGGATATATAAGGGTAGTATCACGCGTAAGAAGGGGATTACTGGCATCAACATCAAATGAGGATGACTGGGCAGAAAGTAAAATACGAATTGAAGAAGAGGAGATTAATTCATCACTCGACTTTCAGTTTATAAAGAAAAGACCACAACTTGTCAGAAATAATAATGTTGTTATATCCGTTGAAAACCAGTACGGTGAATACCTCGAATTTTTTACTATTCCCATCGGTGGCGTGCCGGTTTATAATCCCAATATTATAGCAAAACCAATAGAAAAATAGCATTTTGATGACGCGGAACTTCCATTTTAAGAATTTGATATTATTATTATTGTTATCATCCACCTCGTATTTGTCTCTTGCCCAATCTTACCAGTTCAGGAATTATGGTGTAAACGAAGGCTTGCCGGGCCGTTTTATATATACAATTAACCAGGATAAGGATGGGTTTATATGGCTTGGAACAGATAGAGGCCTGTGCTATTTCGATGGATTTGAATACCATATTGTAAATATTTCCGATACACTCGAAACTTACTTCCCCGTTTCATCCTGTGAAACAAGTAAAGGGAGAATTTATTTTGGCTTTAATGATGGAACAGTACATTATACTGAAAACCGTGAATTGAAACAGGTACCGGGCATTGAAGCTGCCAGGATTAATTATATAGTTGAGAACAGGGATTCCTTGGTTTTCATAATTACCCAGGGTAGTGGTATCTACGTTTTTGATCCTGGTAAACCTGAAGAAACAATATTAATTGAAAACCCGGTAAATGATTTATTGTACTGTGCCGGCTTTACAGGGAGCGGGAGGATGGTGCTGGGTACCCAAAACGGTTTAGCCCTTTGTGATTATACTGATGATGGCCTTACCCTTTTAAGCGAAGCTGAAGAACTTAATTATTATAAAGTCCAGGATATTAAGCAAAGTGATAACCCGGATTTTTATATTGTCGGTACCGAAGATAACGGTCTCTATACCGCGAGTTTTAATGATGATGATATCAGCCTGCACAGATTAAGCGAAGAAAATATTTTTACACAATCGAATGTACAGTCATTAATGATCGACCGTGACGGGGCAGTCTGGATTTCGACATTCGGGAATGGCCTGATAAAAGCTGAAATTGACAGTATAAGTGGTAGTGTAAGGTCTTATGAAATCCTCAATGTAAATTCCGGACTCGGTGGCAATGATATAAAAACCAGCTATGAAGACGACTGGGAAAATATTTGGATTGGCCATTTCGGGAATGGGGTTTCGGTTTTAAGGTCTGAAGCATATAAGTTCTATAAGCCGGGCGATGAGGAGGATAAAAACAATATAATATTTGTTGGTGAATACCAGGATAATATTTTTGCTGGAACAGCCTGGGGATACTATCTGTTTGATATAAAAAACGAACGCACGTTAAGTTATACTGACCTGCGCCGCTCGGTCAATGGAGCAATAATATCAGACTATTATCTTTATAGTAGCGGAATAATACTGCTGGGAACAGAAGGACAGGGAGTATACAAACGCGAATCAAACGGAAAAACAAATTTATTATTCAGGTCTGACAATAACATGGAAAACCAGGTTACAGACGTTCTTGATGAATCCGGCTATATCTGGCTTGGAACAAGAGGTGGTGTTATAGGAATAAATAAACTGACTGGTAGTATAAGCAGGTTTACCACATCAGAGAAGTTGCCCCATAACAACATAAACCAGATAGTGGCGCTTGGTGACGGTAATATTATTGTAGCTACTGAAAGTAACAGGCTGTATCAAATAAATCCGGGTGAAGGGGTTTCATCGGGTCAAGCGATTATCCCCGGCGGTGCCAGGAATGTATTTCAATCATTTGATGTGGAAGAACTGGACAAAATATGGGGTGCAACAAGGGGTTCGGGCGTTTTTTGTTTTGAGAGCGATGCAGTATGGAGTAAAACGAGCCGCAGCGGGCTGTATTCGGATTTCTGCTATAGTATACTCTGCGACAGCAGGAATAATATCTGGGTAGGCCACCGGAGAGGGTTCTCTGTATATAACCAGGTAATTGACGAGATCAGGACTTTCGTTGACATCTTCGGAACAGGCGCTGATTGTAATGAAAATGCCATATATGAAACCTCGCGAGGATATGTACTTCTTGGTACTACGGAAGGTTTTATGGTATATAACCCGGATAAAGACAGATTGAAACTTAAGCCTCCAAGGACTAATATACTCTCAGTGACCATCAATGACAGTATAATGCCACTCAAAGATGAGTACAACCTGCCTTACAGTTCCAGACACATGATAGAAATTGAATACGTGGGTCTCAATTATTCAGACCCTGAGAAGGTATATTACAGCTACAGCATGGAGAATTATGACACGGAGTGGTGCGATGCGACCTATTCAAGAACTGTAACCTATAGGTTAAGCGATGGTCATTACCGTTTTAATATTCTTGCATACAGCTATGAAGGTATATCAGATAACCAGATAGAAAGCTTTGTGATAAATGTTAAAAAACCGTTCTGGAGAACATGGTGGTTCATTTCTGCTGTAGCCATATTATTGGTGGCAACGGTGATAATTATTATCAAAGTACGTGAAAGGACACAGGCAAGAGTGAAAAAATTCCTTGAAGATGAACTGGCAGAACGTACAAAGGAAGTAATAGAACAAAAGGAAGAAATTGAATACCAGAACAGGGAGATTACGGATAGTATTAATTATGCACAGAGGATCCAGGCCAGCCTGCTGCCTCCCGTTAAAAGGCTGAGCGATAATTTTCAGGGTTCATTTGTGTTTTATCGTCCCAGGGATATCGTCAGTGGTGATTTTTACTGGTTTGATACCATAAAGAATGGTAAAATAATGATTGTATGTGCCGATTCAACCGGTCATGGAGTACCGGGTGCCTTTATGTCAATGATAGGATCGGCCTTATTGCAGGAAATAGTAAACAGGAAGGAAATAACAAGACCATCAGAAATTCTACGTGCACTTGACAGGGAAATAACTACCACACTTAACCAGACGGGAGATGATACTTCAAATGATGGAATGGATATGGTAGTGTGTGAGTATCATCCGGAAACACGTTTACTGAGGTTTTCTTCAGCCCTGCGCCCGGTAATTATCCTTATGGATGGTGAACAATATTATATCAGGGGTAACAAAAATTCCGTGGGGGGTGAATATATGGAGGAAAAATATTTTGATGACCAGGAGTATTATCTCAAGGAGAATGATGCGGTGTATATCTTTTCAGATGGATACCCCGACCAATTTGGGGGTGAAGATGGTAAAAAGCTTAAAATAGCCAGGCTTAAGAGGCTTATAGAAGATATCAAGGACCTTAGCATGGATGAACAGTATGTGAAGGTGCGTGAATATTTTGACGAATGGAAAGGTGAATACGCACAGGTTGATGATGTATTACTTATGGGATTTAAAATATAAATTCAAGTGATTATTCGATTACACATATACCTTCAAGACTGAACGGTATCTCACAGCTGGAAACAATATTGCTTTCATTACCTGCCCTGTCCTTCACGTAAAAGTCATACATTATTGTGTCGCTAAGCTCAAAGAAAAAATATAGAAAGGTAATCTCTATTGTTCCCTGGAGGATTTTATTCTGCCCTTCCCTTTCCATAAAGGGTATCCTGTAGTCAGCTGGGTCGTTTGGGTCGGATTCATCAATCTCGGAAAAGACACCATTTTCCTTTTTATAAAGTGTGAAGAAAAGGTTGGTTGTATCGCTTTCTCCTTCAACCGGTTGTTTTAGGCCAAGGTCACCATCACCATCTTCAAAATAAAATTCAAGTATTCCCGCCTTGGCAGGATTTCCAAGCAGGTCAATGGTATCGTACATGGTAAATTGCCTGAATTCAATGGTAGGTTCAGGAGGGAGCTGTCTTATCTTTTCGCACCCGCCAGAAAAATAGAGGACTAAACCCGCTGCAATCAATGATGTTAGTATCCTTTTCATATATAACATGCTCCTCAAAAATTAAACCAAAATACTTATTTTTTTCTGAAAAATATTTTCAATGGAACTCCTGTAAATTCATACTTCTCTCTCAACCTGTTCTCAAGGAATCTTTTATACGGCTCCTTAATATATTGTGGATGGTTGCAGAAGAAGGCAAAGGTGGGATAGAAGGTCGGTAGCTGACTGATGTATTTTATCTTTATGAATTTACCCTTGTTCGCAGGGGGAGGGTTCTTCTCAACGATTGGCAAAAGGTAACTGTTTAAGGAAGACGTGGATATTTTACTTGTCCTGTTATTGTGAACACGCATAGCTTCATTAATAACCCTGTGTATCCTTTGTTTGTATATGGCCGATATGAAAAGCACGGGATAGTCGGTGAAGGGTGCTGTTTTAGTTTTAATCTTTTGTTCTATCTGCCTCGCTGAATTGGAATCTTTTTCAGCGAGATCCCATTTATTCACTAGTAAAACCATCCCCTTATTATTACTGAGAATGATATTCATGATGTAGAGATCCTGTGATTCAATGCCAAGTGTGGCGTCAATCATCAGAAGGCAAACATCGGAATTTTCAATTGCCCTGATTGCCCTGAGGTTGGAGTAAAACTCAACATCCTCATTAACCTTCGATCTTCTTCGCAGCCCTGCAGTGTCTATAAGAAGGAAGTCATGTTCAAATTTTTTATAATGGATAAAAATTGAATCCCTTGTTGTTCCGGCAACAGGAGTAACTATATTCCTGTTTTCACCTGTAAGACTGTTAAGGAGTGATGATTTTCCCACATTGGGTCTTCCAACAACTGATATCTTTGGAAGCGAATATTCCTGTTCCTCAATTTCTTCCGGGAGTTTGCTAACTATATCGTCCAGCAGATCTCCTGTTCCTGAGCCGTTGATAGATGATATTGGGAAATAATCACCCAGGCCCAGCTTATAGAATTCGGCTGCATCAAGAAGACGGCTGTTATTATCGACCTTGTTAACCACAAGCACTACATTCTTGCCCGATCGTCTGAGCACACCGGCAACCGACATGTCAAGGTCTGTTAACCCCGTGTCGACATCAACCATAAACAATATTAATACGGCTTCATCAATGGCAACTTCAACCTGCCTGTTTATTTCACTTTCAAAAACATCATCTGAGTTGGTTACGTAACCACCGGTGTCAATAACCGAGAATATTTTGCCATTCCATTCTGCTTTTCCATAGTGCCTGTCACGAGTCACACCACTCATCTCGTCAACAATAGCTTCCCTTGTCTCAGTGAGCCTGTTAAACAATGTTGACTTACCAACATTCGGTCTTCCTACTATTGCAACTATTGTGTTCATAATGATTTTATCAGTAACCGAAATTCTTTAAGGCCCCGGGCTTGTCGCGCCAGTCTTTGGAAACCTTTACGTATAATTCAAGATATATCTTTCTATCTATGAATTCCTCAATGTCCTTCCTTGCCTCGGTACCTGTTTTCTTAAGCATTTTTCCCTGGTGGCCTATTATTATCCCTTTCTGGCTCTCCCTGGTTATATGAATAAGTGCCCTTATATTTACAATATTTTCTTCCTCTTTGTATTCTTCTATCTCCACTTCAACAGAATAAGGTATTTCTTTCTTGTAGTTCTTAAAAATTTTCTCTCGTATAATCTCTTTAACAAAGAACCTCTCATATCTGTCGGTAAGCTGATCCTTGGGGAAATATGGAGGCCCTTCCGGCAGCTTTTCCAGGATAATACCGAACAGGTTATCAGTATTGAACCTCTCTTTCGCTGAGAGAGGTACTATCAATGCATCCGGTATTATTTTTTTCCACCTGTCGACCAGCCTGTCAAGTTGTTCCTGCTTGCTCAGGTCTATCTTATTTATTACGAGTATAACAGGAACTTCTGAATTGATCACCATATTCAGTGTATCCTTGTTTTTATCAATCGTTTCATTAACGTCAGTCACATATACTATAAGATCTGCATCGGTAATGGCGGTATATACCGATTGCATCATCGCCTCCTGCAGTTTGTAGGCAGGCTTTAGTATACCAGGTGTGTCGGAATATACAATCTGGAAATCATCTCCGTTAACTATTCCCAGTATCCTGTGCCTTGTTGTCTGTGATTTAGAGGTAATTATAGACAATTTATGGCCAACGAGAGCATTCATTAAAGTTGATTTTCCAACATTGGGATTACCAAGAATATTTACAAAACCCGACTTATGAGCCATATGCCTTACTATATTATGATCTTTTCAGGATATTTATTTCTTTTTCTGTCAGGAATCTCCACTTACCCCTTGTAAGATTCTTTTTTGTAAGTCCTGCAAAATATACCCTGTCCAGCTTTTTTATTTTGTAACCCAGGGCTTCAAACATATTCCTTACCACCCTGTTCTGGCCCGAATGTATTTCCAAACCAAGCTGTGTTTTATCTTCAGGGTCAGGATAGGCCACTGCATCCGCTGCTACAATCTCTCCAATATCTATACCCTCGGTAAGCTTTATCATATCATTCCTTGTGATGGGACGGTTCAGGTGGACATGGTAAATCTTCTTTTTGCCATGCGATGGATGTGTGAGTTTTTTTGTCAGCTCCCCGTCATTGGTAAAAAGCAATACACCTGTAGTATCCCTGTCAAGCCTTCCCACCGGGTATACCCTTTCATTGCAAGCATTTTTGATCAGATCGGTAACAATCTTTTTAGCATGAGGATCCTCCATGGTGCTTACATAACCGGCCGGCTTGTTGAGAAGTATATATACTTTTTTCTCAGGGTTCAGTAGTCTGCCTTTGTATTTCACTTCTGCTGTAGTCGATACTTTTGTCCCCAGATCGGTAACTATTTTACCATCAACGCTTATCTCCCTATCCGCAATTAGCCTGTCGGCATCCCTGCGGCTGCAGACACCGCTGTTGGCAATGAATTTATTCAGCCTGATCATTTCATCACCCCTGGCAGGTCTTTTAACAACCCTTTTATGTCCGTCTTTCATTGGTCTGTAATTTCGGACGCAAAGGTAGGGATTATTTATAAACTAAAAGCTTAAGGCTAGGTCTATCCAACGATTATACTGCGCATAATAACCTTCGGGTAATATTTTTTTTGCATTTTTGTTGAACTGCTCAATAAAAATTTTTTTTAACTCAAAGAAACAGACATGTCATTAATAAAATCAATATCAGGTATAAGAGGTACCATTGGGGGCAAACCGGGTATGGGACTGAGCCCACTCGATGTTGTTAAATACACTGCAGCTTACGGTGAATGGGTATTACGAGGCGAAAAAAAGCGGCACGCCCTCATCGCTATTGGGAGAGATGCCAGGCCGAGCGGTGAGATGATAAATAAACTCATTACAAGTACCCTTAATGCCATGGGTATTGATGTGATTGATCTCGGGCTGGCCACAACCCCTACGGTGGAAATTGCAGTGGCGTCTGAGAGTGCAGCAGGCGGGATGATACTTACGGCAAGTCACAACCCGGTACAGTGGAACGCGCTCAAGTTACTTAACAATAAGGGTGAATTTGTAACCGCTGCTGACGGGACTGAAATTCTTGAAATAGCGGAAAGAATGGATTATAGTTTTGCTGCCTATGATAAGATCGGGAAGGTAGAGAAGGATAATTCTTATAATAAAAGGCATATTGACATGCTGCTGAGCCTGCCTGATATTGATATTGCTAAAATAAAGAAACGGCAATTTACCGTTGTTATTGATTGTGTGAATTCTGTTGGAGGACTGATACTACCTGAATTACTTAAAAGACTCGGGGTAGTTAATGTAATTGAAATATTTACTGAACCTACCGGAATATTTCCTCATAATCCCGAACCTCTGCCGGAGAACCTCAGTGAACTCAGACAAGCAGTCCTGGATAATAAGGCGGATCTTGGTTTTGTCGTTGATCCTGACGTTGACCGGCTGGCAATCGTATCAGACGATGGTACTTGCTTTAATGAAGAATATACACTTGTTGCCTGTGCTGATTATATACTGTCCAAAAGAAAAGGTGATACGGTAAGCAACATGTCTTCCAGCAGGGCTCTGAGGGATGTCACAGAAAAGCATGGTGGAAAATGGTATGCTTCTGCTGTTGGTGAAGTGAATGTGGTGGCAAAAATGAAGGAGATAGACGCAGTGATAGGAGGTGAAGGGAATGGGGGTGTTATTTATCCTCCGCTTCATTACGGCCGTGATGCGCTGGCAGGCATAGCACTATTCTTGTCTTTACTTGCAGAAAGAGGTGTTAGCTGTTCTCAATTAAGGGCAACTTACCCGGAATACGTTATTTCTAAGAACAGGATAGACCTGTCAGAGGACCTCGATGCAGATGAGATAATACGTAAAATCCATAAGGAATTGCAGTATAAAGTGGTTAGCACTGAAGACGGCCTCTTGCTCGAAGATGAGAAGGGGTGGGTGAATGTCAGGAAATCCAATACGGAACCTATATTAAGAATATATTCAGAAGGAAAATCCAAACAGGATGCCGACCGGCTTGCTGAAGAAATCATAAAATTTGTTAAAATAATAAGTTGAATACCACTTATTTGCCTATGATGGAATAAAATCCCATTTAAGTTTGTCAACTTATATATCGGAACAAAAAGTTGTTTCCATTGTTAATTATTGTTAAATAGGTGTTTATTATAATTTTATACAATATCAGGACAATAAATTTTTAATAATTTTGCACCGTTAAAAATTGATTATTACAAACTTTTAAAATAATGAAGAAGACTTTAATTATTTCAGGTATAGTAGTTGCGGTTGCAATAATCGCGCTCATTGTTTTTAACCGTCTTACCAAAAAGGATGAGATTGCACTTCTTTT
>CAZSJH010000011.1:0-29497 GCA_964607105.1 uncultured Rikenellaceae bacterium
TCGACGAGCCACGCGGCACAGGTCAGAGACCTGCGCCAGCGGGGTGAGTCAATACTGGAATATCGGAACCGAGGATTATGAGTAGTCGAATAGCTATTAATCATTAATCCATCAATCCATTATTCCAATATTCCATTTTTAACTATATTTGGGCTATGATTTTCTTCAGACTATTAAAGGAAGGTTTTCTGTTTGCGATTAATTCAATAATTGTTAACAAGCTCAGGACTTTCCTGTCTCTTTTTGGGATTACCATAGGGATATTTGCCATTATCTCTGTTTTCACTGTTCTCGACTGGATGGAGAGTGCTGTGCGTGACAGTATAGCTACACTGGGAGATGATGTTGTATATGTACAGAAGATGCCATGGTCATTCGACCCTAACCTTCCATGGTGGGACCTGATAGCCTGGCCTGCTATCAGCCTTGATGATTACGAGGCTATCATAAGAAATTCGACGAAGTCTGAAGCTGCTGCCTTTTCAGTGATATTCACCCGTAATCTGAAATACAGGGATAATGCTGTTAATGATGCCTACATGTGGGGCGTTTCAGAAGGTTTTGATGATTTACGTTCATTCGAGATAGCCCGGGGCCGTTATTTTTCTCCCAACGAGATTCTGACAGGTAAAAGAGTAGCTGTTATTGGTGCCGTAACAGCAGAAATAATATTTGATGACACTGATCCTGTTGGTAAAGACCTCACTATTTCGGGTTATAAGACAAGGGTGATAGGTGTGTTCAAAGAAGAAGGACAGGGGGGAATAAGTGACAGTGGCATGGATGAGATGACTGTGATACCTGTGAACTATGCCAAAAGGATAGTAAATATGCGAAACAGGTTTATCAATTCAAACATAATGTTAAAAACCCGTGATGGAATAGCAATACAGGAATTGGGGGATGAAGCCACCATGATACTCCGGGCAGCCCGGAGGCTTAAGCCCGATGAGACAAATAATTTCTCAATTAACCGGGCCAGCCTGCTGACCCAGGGATTTGAAAGTGTTTTTGCCGGGATAAATGTCGGAGGCTGGATAATAGGAGGATTCTCAATTCTTGTCGGCGGTTTTGGTATAGCTAACATCATGTTTGTATCGGTCAGGGAAAGGACAAACATAATCGGTATACAGATGGCACTGGGGGCAAAAAGAATGTTTATCCTCTGGCAGTTCCTTTACGAGTCAATGCTGCTGTCGGTAGTAGGCGGTATACTTGGACTTATTTTAATTTTCATTAGCACTGCTGTTATCAATTACCTCTGGGAACTTAACATGCATCTTACCTTCGGAAATGTTTTTCTCGGGATAATGATCTCTGCTGTAATAGGGATTGTTGCCGGTTATGCTCCTGCACATTCCGCCTCCCGGATGAATCCAGTTGAAGCCATAGGCTTCTCATTCTGACCTGACGAGGTCAGACGAACACACCATAGAGCAAGCGACCCATAATCATATATATAAACAGGCCGATTATATCGTTCATCGTCGTTATAAAAGGTCCTGTTGCAAGTGCAGGGTCGACCTTGAAACTATCGAGTATTAGAGGAATAAAGGTCCCGAATAAGGCTGCAAACAGAACTACTGCCAGCAACGAAGTACTCACTGTAAGAGTAAGCGCAAACGAATCGCTTACAAAAAAGTTATAGGTAAAAATAATCGCTGCCAGTATCAGCCCGTTAAACAGTGCCACCAGAAACTCCTTACTAAGCCGCGCAATGGTGCTCTCCCCCTTCAGGGTATTATTTGCCAGTCCCTGCACTATGATGGCAGAGGATTGTATTCCCACATTACCCCCCATGGCCGCAATCAGCGGTATAAAGAAAGCCATTTCAGGATACATCTTCAGGCTTCCCTCAAATTTACCCAGTACCAGTGCACCCAATATGCCTCCCGCCAATCCTATCAACAACCAGGGCAGCCTTACCCTGGTGATGTAAAGGACCTTGTCTCTTGCCTCAACCTCATCTGTCAGACCAGATGCCATCTGGTAATCCCTTTCAGCTTCTTCCCTGATAAAATCAACTATATCATCAATAGTAATACGACCTACAAGGCGCCTCAGTGAATCTATCACGGGAATTGCCACCAGGTCATACTTATCCATAATCTGCGCTACTTCCTCTCCGGGAGTAGAAGTATTTACAGATATTATATCATCTTCTATTATAGTTTTCACCTTTGTGGCATTATTGCTCAGCAGCATTTGCTTCAGCGACACTATGCCTTTGAGCTTATTACTGTTATCCACAACGTACACATAGTACACTTCGTCAACCTCATCAGCCTGATTAGCCATCTCCTTCAGGCAGGTCAGTATGGTCCAGTTCTCATTCACCTTTATCATCTCCTTGGCCATGAGTCCGCCCGCGCTGTTCTCATCATAGCCCAGAAGATCAACAATATCACCTGCCTGTTCCAGGTCATCGAGGTGCAATAATATTTCCTGTTTCTTTTCTTCCGAAAGGTCTCCAATTACATCGGCAGCGTCATCGGAGTCCATATGATCAATGAACTTCTGTGCAATCACTTCACCGGGAAGCACATCCAGGAATCTTTCCCTGTCATCCTCATCGAGTTCGGCCAACACATCCGATGCACGTTCACCATCGAGAAGGAGATAAAGGTAGCGTGCTTCTTCTATACTTATATCATCATACAGCTCGGCTATGTCGGCAGCATGAAAATAACTTATGAGCTCAAGTGCTTTCTTTTCATCGTTATCCTTAATGGCTTCCCGCAGTTCATCAATAAACTCCCTGCTGATTTCAATTGTCCTGGACATGGCTATTTATATTTTTATTCAGTACAGTTTTTACTAGCTCCGTAAGTTCAATAAAATCATCTACCCCCAGTTGCTCTGGTCTTTTTTTGAGCAGTGGACTATCAAGCTCTGAAGCATCCACCAGTGGTTTTAAAGAATTCTTTATGATTTTTCTTCTCTGGTTGAATGTAATTTTGACTACCCTGAAAAACAATTTTTCATCATATTCAATATTTCCTCTTTCTTTCCTTGTCAACCTTATAACTGCAGATTTAACTTTGGGCGGGGGCATAAAAACACCTGGTGGCACCGTAAACATGTATTCAACTTTATAATATGCCTGCAACAGGACACTCAGTATGCCATATACTTTTGTTCCCGGTCCTGACACAATCCTGTCGGCAACCTCTTTTTGCAGCATCCCTGCCAGCTCAACTACCTTATGACGGTATTCAAGCACCCTGAAAAAAATCTGGCTAGATATATTATAGGGGAAATTACCTATTATGCCGAGTTCACCCTCAAAATATCTTTCGAGGTCGAACCTTAGAAAATCCCCTTCAATAAGTTCAAGGTCTGTGAATTTTCTCCTTAAATAATCAACTGCCTCACTATCTATTTCGATCACCTTGAAGTTCTCAAATCCTCTTTCAATGAGATACCCGGTGAGTATACCCATTCCGGGCCCTATCTCCAGGACATTTGAACAGTCTTTCATTTCCAGTGAAAGGGATATTTTCCTAGCTATGTTAGTGTCTGTCAGGAAATGCTGACCAAGATGTTTTTTTGCCCTTACTTCGCTCATAACGAAAGCAAAATAAGCTTTTCATAGCGATAAAAACAACCTGGGGATAAATAATTTATCCCTTCCGTTCTCTTTTTTGAATAGGAAATCTTATTGATTCAACCATATCAATTAGTTTCTTGAGTGTATTATAGTAGAGAGTAAGCATGAAGACAGCAGACATTAACCACATAGCCATTATATTAAACCACAGGGTGTCAATTTTGAGCCTCCCAAAATATTTAAAGGGTGCAAAGAAACGTGCTCTCCCTACCTTTGAGGTAGGTTTCATAAAAACCGGATCAGATTTTTGTACCAGGAGGTTGTCAGTCTCATAAATCTTGTCGATACTGGCAATATTAAGCAGGATATCGGCCAGGTAATTATTATAATTATTGCGTTTCAATTCCAGAATTTGTTCATGACCTTTTTCCATCTCCAGTTCATACAGAATTGAATCCCTCTGAGCCGTAGCATCCAACCGTCTTGATCTGAAAAATGACCTGAGGCTGTCAAGTCTGGTATTAGCTTTAATGGCCGTGTATGAATTAAAATTCTGCTTGTTCAATTCAGCAAGAAGCGAATCAGTCTCAATTCCTGAAAGTGATGAAAGCATGCCGATATACCTGTTCAACTTATTAAGGTTGTTATTAAAATGATTAGTGAACTCATCCCTTCCCATTGCAAGTTCGCATTCCTTTACTTTCTTTTTAAGCTCCGGAATAAGGAATGAATCGTACCAGTCATTCTGGCTTATATTCATTTCTTTGTCAAAGATTAATTTCTCGTACTTGTTGTTTTTAAACTGATCGACAGAAATTGCTTCATATGCCCATCTTGTAGCCATCACGTCACCAATGATAGGTACATATATTTTATTGGTAAAGCTAGTATGCAGGTCGTCAAACTTTATCATGGCACCACCAAGCAGCAGCTGTGGCACGAGAATCAGGGGTATTAGAATATATATACTGACAACCGATCTCATTCCAGCCGATATATTAAGCCCCACTATGTTGCCAAAGCATGCTATAGAGAATAAAATCAGCCACTGTCTGAAAAGCAGTCCGTGTATCCCCAGTATGATATCCGAAATAAAAATAAAAAGTAATGATTGCAGGGCTGAAAGCATGAAAAGGAAAGATATCTTAGATATCAGGTAACTTGAGCGGCTTATATCAAGGAATTTCTGCCTTTCCAGAATTCTTCTGTCCTTGAATATCTCTTCAGCACTTACAGTCAGTCCCAGGAAGAGTGCAACCACTACTGCCATAAACAGAAATACCGGGAGGTTTTTATTCTCTGACATAAGATAAACCCCATTGGTCATATATTTTGAAAGGAAAGCAAGTATAAAGGCAAGCAGTGGAGCTTCGAGAAGATTAATGGTAAGGTATTGCTTGTCTGACAGTTTCCTCAGAATATTCCTCTTAAAAAACGTTCTCAGCTGGGATACTTTAGAAGGAACAGAAAAATTTGTCTGCGGAAGCTTGAATTTTTGTGGCCTTGATTTAAAATTGGGCCTCATTGTATTGTTATACCTCTCATACCACTCCTCCGGTTCAACCTGTCTTTTATCGCCCTTGAAACCTTCTTCAGTAACCTGTTTTGATTCTATAATCTCAAGTATATCATCCGTGTCAACATTCCCGCAGTTAGGGCATTCCGACTCGGCTGCATTAGCCTGTGAAGTTTCAGTCTTAAAATACACAAGTGAATCAACAGGATCACCATCATAAACCATATAACCACCCTTATCGAGTATCCATAACCTGTCAAAGAGTTTCAGTATATCGGATGAAGGCTGGTGTATGATTGCAATTATCAGTCTCCCCTTATTAGCCTGTTTTTTCAAAAGCTCCATCACCTTGTGTGAATCAGATGATGATAATCCGGATGTAGGCTCATCCACAAACAAAACTGCCGGTTCCCTTATCAATTCAAGGCTGATGTTCAGTCTTTTTCTCTGTCCCCCACTGATTTTCTTATTTAAAGGATCACCCACCTGTAAATCCTTTATATCATAAAGTTCCAGATCCCTGAGGATCTTTCTCACAATTCGCCGGATCTTCTTCTTTGAATAATTACCGAAACACAACCTGGCGTTATAATAAAGATTCTGGAATACTGTAAGTTCCTCAATCAACAGGTCATCCTGGGGGATATATCCTATTAACCCATTAAGTTCATCCGTTTCATTAAAGAGGTCATATCCGTTAAGATAAAGGTTCCCTTTGTCCGGGTTTATCTTCCCATTCATTAGGTTCAGCATAGTTGATTTACCCACACCACTTCCACCCATTATACCAATAAGATTACCTGAATCAGCTCTGAAACTCATTGATTTCAGACCCTGCGTTGACTTCTTAAAGCGGTACTCCAGGTTATGACCTTCAAAAATTATCTTATCAACATAAGCCAGCCTGAGAAACTCCCTTAAGATACCTGAATAATAAATTGGACTTATATCCTTGCTTTTTATGCTCACGCCCGGATCAAGCAGGTAAGGTCTTCCTTTTATTACCGGCCTTCCCTTGAAAAACAATGACTGATTGCCCTGGTATGTAAAAAGAAGTATATGAATACTCTCAATATGCAGAACAAAAATACTACCCAGGAGGCCTTTAATAGTCATCTTATTCCACTCTGGCTTATTCGCGAAAGAGTCAGAAAATTTTTCCTCCTCCCCGGGACCTTCAATTAAAATTATTGATTCAGGGCTTACATTATCCATAGCATTCCCAATCATAAAGGAGCATGAATTTTTATATTCCTTTTCAGGAATACTGAATGTTCTGGACACAATTTCTATGATCTTCCTTTCCTGGGATGTTACCTCGCGATCTTCATAAACAAATTCAAGAAGCTGGAGGAACACAATCATTCTTTCCTCCAGGAAAAGTCCTTTACGTATTTGCCTGCATATGTTTGTTATCTGAAAATTGATGAGTGATGTCTCATCTTTAAGTTCCTCATCATCGAGGCTAGACAGTTCCTCTGAATAAAACTCATGGGTAGTTTCAAAAAGTCTGTAATATTCCTCTTCAAGTTCCTGGTTAAGATATCTCCTGAGGTATCCCCGTAATATTTTCCTGCCCCGTGTTGTAATACCGCCCGGGTTTACCTGCGAGAGGATTGCGAAAATATGTATTAATGCAAGTAATACAGGTTCTCTCATATACCGTATTTAATAAAAAACCGTGAAGCAAATATCCTGGCATTGCATTCACGGTTATATATATCGGGTTAAGTTTATGATACCAGTTTCCCCCTCACTAATTCAATAGCTGCTGTAATATCCTCAACATTTTTAAGAGTCAGGCTGGTATCGTCAACCTCCTCATATACTTTCTTAACAGGATTGAGGATTTCGAGCATCTCGCCGACAACCGGATCTTCAGAAAACGGTTCAGCAATATCGAGGTAAAGCTCAAACGATTCCTTCTGTTCCAGAAGCACACGGACTATACCTTCAACATGATATACCGATTCTGATATATGTGTTGTAATATACATACCTTCGACCCAGGCTCCTGCAACCACGAGTAAAGCAAGCGATTCCTGATCATTTTCAGCCAGGTAAGCATATGTCTGGTTAAATGCATCCGTTAATATATCCACTAGCCTGTCCCTGTTATCGAAACTGTTCTTTATATCATCATACAATTCTCTTGAATATATTTTTGACATTTTCAGGCTGTTGGTAAGCTCGCGGATAACATCAAGGTAGTTTATCACATCCTGATTCATATTATACAGGGTGGCATAACTGAGGTCTGCTCCGTAAATACCAAGGTTAATAGCCTGGCTCTTGCTGGTGATATAGTTTGTTGCATTATCTACAGTGTTTGATACTCCTATTATATAACCAACTTCAAGTTCAGTCAGCAACTGAATAACCTCTGCAGAGGTAGGCAAAGGATAAACATGTTTTTCAATTTCATCTGTAAGGGTCTTTGTATCTTCAATTTTTATTTTTTTCTGATCCCTATCCTCACCCCTGTTCTTGCAGGAGTTGCAGGAGTTGAATAAAGTGGAAGACGCCAGAATAAGGGAAATTACTATTAAAAAGATATTCTTCATGGTTAGTCAATTGTTTATTAATTATTCTACTTATTCATTTTCATTAACAGGTTATCTTGTTTATAACCTTCTTAGTAAGCGTAAAATTATAAAATATATTTATATAGAGACCAATATTAAGAAAAATCATGGGTTTTAATTTTCAGTTTGTTGTAGATTTGGTAAATGAAAAATTATAAAAAGCAAGATTATGAGATATATAATATTACTGTCTGCAGCAATTTTTTTATACGCCTGCCATGGAAAAAGTAAGGACCAGTCAGTTGATAATACTACCATCGTAGCTCAAGAACGTCCCGTACTGGACCTTAACGAAGCCAACAGGCTTGCTGAACTACCTATAGCATGCATTGGGAAGGAATACCCAAACAAGTTAAATCAAACATTGAGCAGCGATGAAGACCTGCTTCCTCCCCGCGATCTGCATCCTTCATTTTATGGTTGCTTCGACTGGCATTCATCAGTGCATGGACACTGGTCAATAGTCATGCTTCTCAAACAATTCCCCGATCTGGATAAAGCAGAAGAAATGAGTAAGCTTCTGTCAGAAAGACTGACAGACGAAAATATTGCCAGGGAGATAGAATATTTCTTACAGGAACAAAATAAAACCTTTGAGAGGACATACGGGTGGGCCTGGATGTTAAAGCTTGCAGAAGAAATGTATACCTGGGATACAGATTTTGCCCGGGAACTATATGATAATCTGTCTCCGCTGGCAGAACTTATATCAGACATGTATATTGAATTCCTTCCCAGGTTGAATTATCCAATAAGAGCAGGTACCCATGCAAACACTGCTTTTGGTTTGACCTTTGCTTATGACTATGCCGAGGCGACGGGGAATGACAGTCTTATACTCAGTATTGAAGAAAGGGCACGGGATTTTTATTTCTACGACAATCAATGTCCGATATCCTGGGAACCTGGAGGTAATGACTTCCTTTCACCCTGCTTTGAGGAAGCCGGTATAATGAGAAGGGTTCTCGATGCAGAAGAATATGTTGAATGGCTCAGTGATTTTATTCCTGAATTGTCTGATCCTTCATTTACCCTGGAACCAGGGATTGTAAGTGACAGAGCAGATGGACAGCTTGCTCACCTAGATGGCCTTAACTTCAGCCGTGCATGGTGCCTCTATGGAATAGCTTCAACAGTGCCCGGGTATGAACACCTGGCAAAGATAGCAGATGAGCATATATTGCATTCCCTTCCTAATATAACCGACGGCCATTATGAAGGCGGACACTGGCTGGCCAGTTTTGCATTGCTGGCGTTGGATTCGCAATAGCAACTAACGGCTAAAGACGAAGGCCTAAAGGTTGAACAAATAACGGAAGAAGTCTTTTGTCTCTGGTCTTTTGTCGTTTGTCGTTTTTTATACCTAACTTTGAATCCCGGAATTCAACTCTGGGATATGACTTATAACTTTGATGAACCTGTTGCCAGACAGGGAACAAGCTGTGTTAAATACGACTCCAGAAAAGATGTTTTCGGAACTGAAGAGGTAATCCCGATGTGGGTTGCTGATATGGATTTTAATAGCCCTCCTTTTATTATTGAAGCTCTGCGTAAGAGGCTGGAGCATGAAATACTGGGATATTCATTCAGAAACGAAGAATATTTCTCATCCCTAAGTAAATGGATACAAAGAAGACATAATTGGATAATTGAAAAGGACTGGATTTCCTTCAGTCCGGGAATAGTCCCTGCACTTAATATCTGTACTCTGGCATTTACATCCCCGAGAGACAAAGTTATAATACAACCACCGGTATATTTCCCTTTTTTCAGTGCTGTCAAAGATCATAAACGTAAGATGCTATACAATAGGCTTATAGACAATGACGGAGCCTGGAGAATAGATTTTGAAAATCTTGAACAGAAAGCTGCAGAGGGAGCCAGGATGATTATCCTGTGCAATCCGCATAATCCCGTTGGCAGGGTATGGAGAGTAGATGAGCTGGAAAAACTGGCAGAAATATGCCTTGATTATGGTATAGTAATAATAAGCGATGAGATACATTCCGATCTTGTCTTACCGGGATATAAACATGTGCCCCTTGCAAGCCTCTATGATAAAATAGCTGGCCTTACAGTAACATGCATGGCTCCAAGCAAAACCTTCAATATTGCCGGGCTTTCTACATCCTCAGTGATCATCAGCAATCCTGATCTGAAAAAGAAATTCGATTCAACTATTGAAAGCCTGCATATAACAGGAGGTAATATTTTTGGAACTGAAGCATCCATCGCAGCGTATACCTTTGGAGATGAATGGCTGGATGGGATGCTGGAATATGTAAACCGTAATATTGAATTTGTGCTCGACAGATTTGCCAACGAGGAATTAATCAGACCTGTAGCCCCTGAAGCCACCTTTATGATATGGCTAGATTGCAGGTCAATGGGGATGAATCCCGGTGAATTGAATAAATTCTTTGTTAATGAAGCTGCTGTGGGTATGAGTGAAGGATCAGTATTCGGGCCGGGGGGTGAGGGGTTTATGAGGATGAATGTAGCCTGCCCCCGGGATACAGTAAAAAAGGCTGTCGCCAATATAGAAAAAGCCCTGTTAAAACTTAAAAATATATGAAAAATGCCATACCGGTTAAACTGAGTCTTGAAGACGGTACTCTTTACAGCGGGAAATCATTTGGCAAACTTATACCCTCAGCCGGCGAGGTGGTTTTTAATACAGCCATGACCGGTTACCCTGAGAGCCTTACCGATCCGTCATACAGGGGACAGATCCTATGCCTCACCTACCCCCTGGTGGGTAATTACGGGGCTCCCCGTATTGACCCTGAAGATGAACTTCATATCTTCCATGAATCATCATCAATACATATCAAAGGGCTTATAGTATCTGATTACTCTTTTGAATACAGCCACTGGAGCGCGGCCGAAAGCCTGCATCAATGGCTTGACAATAATAATATCCCCGGCATATATGGTATTGATACCAGGGCACTGACAAAGAGACTAAGGGAAAAAGGATCCATGCTGGGTAAGATTGAACCCCTTGGTACTGAAACATCTTTCTATGACCCAAACAGGGATAACCTTGTCGGTGAAGTAAGTATTGAGAAACCGGTAAGCTACGGCCAGGGGAAATATAGAATTGTACTTATCGACTGCGGTGTTAAATATAATATCATCCGCAACCTGCTCAAACGTGACACCACGGTTATAAGGGTGCCATGGAATTACGACTATCATTCACTCGAATATGACGGATTGTTTATTTCCAACGGTCCCGGTGATCCGAAGATGTGTAATGAGACCATATCAAATATCGCTATATCCCTGGATAAGGAGATTCCTGTGTTTGGTATCTGTCTCGGGAACCAGCTCATGGGCCTGGCATCGGGTGCCGACACATATAAGCTAAAATATGGGCACAGGAGCCATAACCAGCCAGTTCTCCAGTCAGGTACCGAGAGGGCATATATCACCTCCCAGAACCATGGCTTTGCAGTTGACAATAACAGCCTGGGTAAAGACTGGGAACCTCTTTTTATAAATATAAACGATAACACAAACGAGGGAATGCGGCACAGGGAAAAGCCTTTTTTCTCAACCCAATTCCATCCTGAAGCATCAGGTGGGCCTACCGATACCGATTTTTTATTTGATATCTTTATCGATAATATAAGAAGGTGGAGACAGGAAGGTGAGGAATAAAAGTAATATTTGAACAACGATGAAGGAAAGAGAGATAAAAAAAGTAATCATACTTGGATCGGGCGCTCTGAAGATTGGAGAAGCCGGTGAATTCGATTACAGTGGGTCTCAGGCTCTGAAAGCTCTTCGGGAAGAAGGTATTGAAACAGTTCTTATCAATCCCAATATTGCAACTGTCCAGACATCTGAAAAGATCGCCGACAAGATTTATTTCCTCCCTGTCACACCATGGTTTGTGGAACAGGTCATTGCCAGGGAAAAGCCTGATGGGATGTTGCTGTCGTTCGGAGGCCAGACAGCACTCAATTGCGGTACAAAGATGTACAGGGAAAAAACACTGGAGAAATACAATGTCAGAGTACTTGGTACACCTGTTCAGGCCATCATGGATACTGAAGACAGGGAGCTTTTCGTAAATAAACTTAAGGAAATAAACGTCAGTACACCGGAGAGCATAGCCGTAAATTCTGTTGATGAAGCACTTGAAGCAGCAGTTAAGCTGGGCTATCCCATTATTATCAGGGCAGCATACACTCTTGGCGGGCAGGGATCAGGTTTCTGCTCCAACAGGGAGGAGCTGTTACAACTTGCTGACAGGGCATTTTCATACACAGGCCAGATACTGGTTGAAGAATCTCTTAAAGGATGGAAAGAGGTAGAATATGAAGTTGTTAGGGACAGGTTTGATAACTGCATCACGGTATGCAACATGGAGAACTTTGATCCACTTGGCATACATACCGGCGAAAGTATAGTGGTGGCACCATCCCAGACATTAACCAACAGGGAATACCATAAGCTGAGAGAACTTTCGATAAAGATAATAAAGCATATAGGTGTTATTGGTGAATGTAATGTCCAGTATGCTCTTGACCCTGCATCAGAAGACTACAGGGTTATAGAAGTTAATGCACGATTATCACGCTCCAGTGCCCTGGCCTCAAAGGCAACAGGCTATCCCCTTGCTTTTATTGCAGCAAAACTGGCTCTCGGATACGGCCTTCACCAGTTGAAAAACTCTGTCACGAAAACTACAACAGCATGTTTTGAGCCTGCCCTTGATTATATTGTCTGTAAGATACCGCGCTGGGACCTGAATAAATTCCATGGCGTATCTCACCATATTGGCAGCAGTATGAAAAGTGTGGGAGAAGTTATGGCTATAGGAAGAACATTCGAAGAGGTGATACAGAAAGGATTGAGGATGATAGGACAGGGAATGCACGGTTTTGTTGGAAACAGGAACCTCAGCTTCAAAGATCTCAAAAAGGAATTATCCGAGCCTACCGATATGCGGATATTCGTTATTGCAGAAGCACTTGAACAAGGCTTCCCGATAGAAAAAATATATGACCTGACCAGGATAGACAAGTGGTTCCTGTATAAATTGAAAAATATTATCGATACACGTAACGACCTGATGGAGTACAGTGAAATCAGGGATGTTCCTGATGATCTGCTGAGACAGGTAAAAATATTCGGGTTTTCTGACTTCCAGATAGCAAGGTATATAAGTGACCCCCCGCCTTCGCGTATAGAAAATGAAATGAATGAGATCAGGCTATACCGTAAATCCTTGGGTATAATACCATGGGTCAAGCAGATAGATACCCTTGCTGCCGAATACCCTGCTGTTACCAATTACCTCTACCTGACATACAGCGGTACCGAACATGATATCTGGTATGAAAATGACAAACGCTCTGTTATAGTGCTCGGCTCCGGAGCTTACAGGATAGGATCAAGCGTAGAATTCGACTGGTGCTCGGTTAATGCCATAGATACAATAAGACAGGAAGGATTCAGGTCGGTAATGATCAACTATAATCCCGAAACAGTCAGTACCGATTACGACACATGCGACAGGTTATACTTTGATGAATTATCCTTTGAAAGGGTAATGGATATAATTGATCTTGAAACACCAAGGGGTGTCATCGTATCCGTTGGAGGCCAGATACCAAACAACCTCGCAATGAGGTTACATAGCCAGGGCGTGCATATACTCGGAACCTCTCCCGAATCAATTGACCGTGCTGAAAACAGGCATAAGTTCTCAAGCATGCTCGACATGCTGAAGGTTGACCAGCCCGAATGGAAAGAGATGACAAGTGTTAAAGACATTAATGCATTTGCTGACAGGCTGGGTTTTCCACTCCTTGTGAGGCCGTCATATGTTCTTTCCGGTGCAGCAATGAACGTTGTATCAAACAGCGATGAACTCAGCCATTTCCTCGATCTTGCGGTTAGCGTATCAAAACAACATCCCGTTGTGGTATCGGAGTTTATTGAGAATGCAAAAGAGATAGAGATAGATGCTGTTGCACGTGATGGTGAAATAATAGCATATGCCATAAGTGAACATGTTGAATTCGCCGGGGTCCATTCGGGTGATGCCACCATTGTTTTCCCCCCACAGAAATTATATTTTGAAACTGTGAGGCGCATAAAACGTATCAGCAGGCAAATAGCGGGTGAATTAAAAATCAGCGGACCTTTTAATATTCAGTTTCTCGCCAGGGATAATGATATAAAGGTAATTGAATGTAATCTAAGGGCTAGCCGCAGTATGCCATTTGTTTCAAAGGTGCTGAAAACAAATCTGGTTGAACTGGCCACCAGGGTTATGCTAAATGTGGAAGTGAGTAAACCCCATAAGTCGGTTTTTGACCTTGATTATGTAGGTGTAAAAGCTCCTCAATTTTCATTCTCCCGGCTGGCCAAAGCTGATCCGGTACTGGGAGTGGATATGTCATCAACAGGTGAAGTTGGATGCATAGGAGACGGATTCTATGAAGCCATACTGAAATCAATGCTCTCTGTAGGTTATACTATCCCTGAAAAAGCAATACTGCTATCAACAGGCCCTGCGCGATCAAAGGTCGAAATGCTGAATAGTGCCAGGGCACTACGGGAAAAAGGATATAAGCTATATGCAACAAGAGGTACACAGCAATTCCTGGCTAATGCAGGGGTTGAAGCTGAAACTGCATACTGGCCGGATGAGGATAATTCACCAAATACGATCGAACTCATACGGTCACGGAAAGTAGACCTGGTGGTAAATATACCCAAGGATCTTACTAAAAATGAACTAAATAACGATTACAGCATAAGAAGGAATGCTGTCGATTTCAATATCCCCCTTCTTACCAATTCACGACTGGCAAGTGCCTTTATACTAGCTTTCTGCAGGATTAGAACAGAAGACATTGGTATCTATAGCTGGGAGGAATACAGGGAAAATTAAAAATGAAAAAATGAAAAAACTCTTTATCAGGGAAGCAAGAATAATCGATGCTGAAAAAATTATCGGTTTTCAAAAGAAAATGGCCAGGGAGACTGAAAATATGAGCCTCAACCATGATACCATTTACCAGGGTGTGCATGCTGTCTTTGCTGATCCTCATAAAGGCAGGTATTATGTAGCCGAATACGAGAACGAAGTGATTGGGTCACTTCTTATCACCTATGAGTGGAGCGACTGGAGGAACAGCTTCGTATGGTGGATACAGTCGGTATATATACAGCCTGGACACAGGCGGAAAGGTGTCTTCAAGGAGATGTACCTGCATGTCAGGGAAACAGCCCTGCAGAATGGAGTAGCCGGCCTGCGCCTCTACGTGGAAACTGAGAATACCACAGCACAGATAACATATGAGGCCATGGGAATGACCAGTGCTCATTACAGGATGTACGAATGGCTTAAATAGCATATTCATGACCTGGTTGCTTATTGCCCTTTTGCCATATACACTTGTATTTCTGATTTTCTGGATCAGGCTGCAACAGGAAAGCCCAGAGGTGAAGGGCGCCGTTAAGAAACATAAACCTGCCATCAAGTTAATTTCAGTGATTATCCCGGTGAAAAATGAAGAAGGTAATATACAGAATCTGCTAAATGACCTGGCTGCACAAAGTCTCGATCCCGGGTATTTCGAAGTAATTATTATTGATGATGGATCCTATGATTCCACATTAGATATATTAAGATCTTCCAATGATTTATTAGATGATATAAAAATACTCAGGTCTGCCGGCAACGGAAAAAAGGAAGCTGTTGCACTGGGACTTGAACATTCACAGGGCAAATACATTGTAACCACAGATGGCGACTGCCGCGTAAGTAATAACTGGCTTAAGGATATTTACAATGTTATAAAAACAGTTAATCCCGACATGATAATCGGGGCTGTTGACATAATAAATGACGGGAGCCTGATAAACCGCTTCACTCAACTTGAATTCCTGGCATTACAGGC
Organism: uncultured Rikenellaceae bacterium; assembly: GCA_964607105.1. Taxonomy (GTDB): domain Bacteria; phylum Bacteroidota; class Bacteroidia; order Bacteroidales; family VadinHA17; genus UBA9300. The sequence goes on from CAZSJH010000011.1 coordinate 15,580, forward strand.
TGTAACAGAGTTTTACGCAAAAAAGGGTAAACCGGTTTTATGTAATGGCGCCAACCTGTGCTTCAGGAATCCAGGCTCTGACAGATACAGGATAATGGTTAAAAAAAATATTAAATCCGGAGATGATATTTTCATCATGGAGAGCTTCAAGAGGCAGGGCAAAATAATTACATGGATTGACACCATTGACAGTATGGTTCTTACCCTGGGGCCGGATTCATTGAAATCTTTTTTTGAGCAAAGAATAAGATGGACATCAAAGAGTACTTTCTATACAGATCCTGCTTTATTGGCAATATCTATTCTCGTTTTTCTTACCAACCTGGTTATCAGTTTAACGCTTGTTGCCTCTTTTTTCTTCCCCGGTTTGTGGATGATCTATATATCCCTTTTTATCATTAAGTCTGTTCCCGATCTCTTCCTGATTGCTCTGATGACCAGGAAAAGAAACAAAACGGGATTATTGCCCCTATTCCTTCCGGCACAGCTTATCTACTCCTTCTATGTTGTTGTCACCGGCACTGCGGGTATCATTAAAGGTCTCTTTTCTTCACCACAAGGTAAGTGAGCAATCCAAAAACAGAGATATAAACAAGTGCCATTATTAATGTTGTTGGCCCATCCAGCTGTTGAGGCATAATCCCTATATTTTGTAATGCCATGGAACTATTCTCCAGTTCTCCTCCTGAGGTTATCTGAAAGAATTCGGGGAGTGGAGTAAGGTGGCTTATAATTTTCACAGGAAACCATGATCTTATCTCCATGGGGCATAAGCCCCTTATAATTGGTTCTATCATGATGAAATAGAGGAGGTACAGTATTATTGCAAGTGCATTTGATCTTAATACAGAGATAAACAACAGACCGAGGATCATATAGCCCACAGCCTGTATAAGATATACAATCAGTATATCCATTTTTTGAAACACCATTCCCAGGGCTGGTTCATTTGTAAATATCAGTCCGAAGATAAGCCCGGCCAGGAATACCATCAACACTCCGAAAAGGGCAAGACCGAGGATCAGGATCCCCTTTCCTGCCAACCATTCTTCCCTGCTGAGACCTGTCATTACCTGTTGCCTGAGGGTCCTGCCTGCATATTCGTTCCCTGCAATGGTAATAACCAGTATTGACAGCAAGAGGTTGAACCAGCTTGCCACCCATGCAAATGAGGGCCATACATCTGGAAAGCGGAAAAGGTTTCTCCATGTAAAGCCGGGCATAGAGATATCAATACGGGAAAAAACAAATACCGTTAATAAAAACAGACTTATTGTAAGTATAAGTACAACCCTGAAAAAACCGTAGGTCGATATTTTGGCCCATTCCAATCGTATCAGTCGCTTCATGTTCTGTAGCTATTTATTTTACCAGCTCGAGGAATTGTTCCTCAAGGGTACTTTTTCTTATATATAATTGGTTTATTACTATCTCTTTGTCAGCGGCATACCGGTTTATATGACCTGAACTGACACCGCTGGCGGGTACTATTTCAAGAACTTTATCTTTAAGCTCGGCACTTTTAACAAGTCCTTTCTCCTCCAGGCCTTTCTTCAGGCCTTCATTATTATCCGAATCTATTACTATTATATCATCCGTCACGAGTAATTCATTAACCTTACCTTCAGTGAGAGTCCTTCCCTTCTTAAGTATAGCCACATAGTTGCACACCTTTTCCACTTCGTCAAGGATATGGCTGGCCATAATTATCGTTTTTCCCTGGTTTTTCTGCTCAATAATTATCTTTCTCACTTCTGCAATACCTTCAGGATCGAGCCCATTAGCGGGTTCATCGAGTACAAGCACTTCAGGATTGCCGAGCAGGGAAGCTGCCAGTGCCAGCCGTTGTTTCATACCCAGCGAGAGGGTATCAAATTTCGATGATGATCGTTTAAGAAGGCCCGTCAGATCGAGTACCCTGTCAATATCAGAAATATCCGTCCCCCTGATTCGTGCTACTACTTCCAGGTTTCGTTTCAATGACAGGTAGTGAAAGAAATTAGGAACTTCTACAAGTGAGCCTATTCGCCTGTAGGTGGAAGGCTGAGGTTCCGATTCAAACCACTTGAAGGAACCCCTGTCAGCCTTAAGCACCGACATTACTATTCCAAGAGTGGTGGTTTTACCGCTTCCGTTTGGTCCCAGCAGGCCAAAGGCAGTACCCCTGTCAACCGACAGGGAAATATCTTCCGCTGCCTTGATAGAACCGTAACTTTTACTTAACTGGTATGTTTCAAGGATCATATTTTTACCCGTGTTTACAATAAAGACGTGTGAAAATACTTAATGCAGCAGAAAACAGAAAATAAGTATTAAAAAAAAAGAAATATTTACCTCCGCTGGCACGTGACTAATGACCCATAAATTGCTCCGTTGGGCACAGATCTGGAGATTTTTGCCAGCAGGTTTAGTTAATGATAAAAAAGTTAATTGCCAAATTCAGAGAGGAACTTGATACGCATCAGCCTAATTTCATCCTCTTCGTATTCGTCACCCAGTTCTTCCAGGGCTTCAACAAGTGAATCTGATTCTGCTTCTTCTTTGAAATAAGCTGTGATATCATCCTGGTGTTCATCATCTATCACCTGGTCGATATAGTATGAAAGGTTTAAGCGGGTACCGGAATTTACAATTGATTCGATCTCAGAGATAAGTTCATCCATCTCCAATCCTTTGGCATCAGCAATATCATCAAGTGAACGTTTATTATCAATGCTTTTAATAATGTATACTTTCAGTCCCGACTTATTGACAACTGACTTAACAATGAGGTCCTGAGGCCTCACGATTTCCTTTTCTTCCACATACCTTCCTATAACTTCTACAAATTCTTTTCCATACCTCTGTGCCTTACCCATACCCACACCTGAAATATTATGCAGCTCTTCAAATGTTACGGGGTACTGTATGGTCATATCTTCCAGTGAGGGGTCCTGGAATATTACGAAAGGCGGTACATTTTTCTGTTTTGATATTTTTTTTCTTAGGTCCTTAAGTATACTGAACAATTCATCATCAACCGCGCCTGCGCCCCCTCTGTAACCAATATCTTCTTCAATAATCTCTCCGTAATCATGATTTTCAGCAAGCATGAATGATTCGGGTTTTTCTATAAATGCCCTGCCTCTGTCAGTAAGTTTCAATATGCCATAATTCTCAATCTCTTTAACCAGGAACTTAGCTATCATGCATCGGCGTATGACCATATTCCAGAATTTCTCATCCTTATCATCACCATTGCCGAATATTTCCAGTTTATGGTGTTTATATGATTTTATAGCTGAATTACTTACACCTGCCAGGATCTTGGCTACATGGTCGGCTTTGAATTTTTCTTTAATCTCCTCTATAGCTTTCAGGGCTCTTACCACATAATGTTTACCCTCAAATTCTTTTTTTGGATGGAGGCAATTATCGCATGACTCACAGTTATCAGGTTCGTATTCCTCACCAAAATAATGAAGCAGAAGTTTTCTCCTGCAGATTGACGATTCGGCGTATGATGCTGTTTCCAGTAACAGTTGTTTACCAATCTCCTGTTCATTAATGGGCTTCCCCTGCATGAATTTCTCCAGTTTTTGCAGGTCATCATAAGAATAATAAGCAATACATCTTCCTTCGCTGCCATCCCTGCCAGCCCTACCCGTTTCCTGGTAATAACCTTCAAGGCTTTTGGGTATGTCATAATGAATAACAAAACGTACATCAGGTTTATCTATACCCATACCAAAAGCGATGGTTGCCACAATGACATCAATCTCCTCCATCAGGAACTTATCCTGGTTTGACGTCCTGGTTGCTGAATCCATTCCTGCATGGTACGGAAGGGCTTTGATACCATTTACCTGCAGTACTTCTGCTATTTCCTCTACCTTCTTCCTGCTGAGGCAATATATAATACCCGATTTACCCTGGTTGTTATTTATGAACTTAAGTATTTCCTTGGTTGTATCTACCTTCGGTCTTACCTCGTAATAGAGATTAGGCCTGTTGAAAGATGATTTAAATACATTGGCCTCCAGTATTCCAAGATTCTTCTGTATATCATGCTGAACTTTAGGGGTAGCGGTAGCCGTAAGCGCAATAATTGGTGAGCGCCCGATGGTGTCCACTATAGGTCTTATTTTGCGGTATTCAGGCCTGAAATCATGGCCCCACTCAGATATACAGTGAGCCTCATCTATCGCATAAAAAGATATCTCAACATTCTTGAGAAAATCTATGTTATCTTCTTTTGTTAATGATTCAGGTGCTACATATAATAGTTTGGTCTGCCCTTTCAGTACATCCTGTTTAACTTTGTTTATTGCCGATTTGGTTAAGGAGGAGTTTAGAAAATGAGCCATATTGTCACTGGTTGAGAAATTCCTCATGGCATCAACCTGGTTTTTCATAAGAGCTATAAGCGGTGAAATTACTATTGCAGTACCTCCCTTTATAACCGCTGGTAGCTGATAACATAATGATTTACCTCCCCCCGTTGGCATGAGAACAAAGCTGTCCCTCCCTGCCAGTACATTTTGAATTATTTCTTCCTGGTTACCTTTAAATGTATTAAACCCAAAATATTTCTTCAGATAATCATGAATTAATCTCTTGTCTTCCATCCGTCTTTACACTTCTTTCAATCCCAATAAAAAAATTTTATATCAAGTATTATAAAGTTATCAAATATTTTAAATCATTTCTGAAAAGCTTTTAAAAGCTAAGATGATTTTTGTCATTAACATCTCTTATCTCAATAATTACAATTTACAATAATCGCTGCTCTTTTCATATTTTTTTAGTTAAAAAACATGATTTTAACACTTGGGAGAAATGGCAAACAGTTAATTTACACTTTTACTAATAAATATTTTACACTTGCTTTGATTAATTTGTTTTATCATCTTTACAGACTGAAATTTCTGCGTCCCAGGTTTATTGCATATGATAAAAAGTAGTAAAAAGGCGAAAGATGACAATGAGATGTCATTTCTTGAGCACCTTGAAGAACTGAGGTGGCATATTGTAAGGTCGGTTGCTGCAATCTTTATAGTAGCAATAGTAGCTTTTATATACAATGACATAATTTTTGATACGATCATTATCGCCCCAAAAAATCCGGACTTCCTCACCAACAAATTATTGTGCAAGCTCGGGCAGCTTGTTAATGTTAATGCACTGTGCATCAATACCCGACCATTTGAGATAATAAACATAAGGATGGCCGGGCAGTTCACCACCCATATAGTTGTATCTCTTATTGCAGGGATAATACTTGCTTTTCCTTATATTTTCTGGGAATTCTGGAGGTTTTTCAGACCTGCCCTGTATTCAAGTGAGAAAAAATATACACGTGGAGCCGTATTTTTTTCTTCATTACTTTTCATCAGTGGAGTGCTGTTTGGCTATTACCTCATAGTACCCCTGTCGGTTAATTTCCTGGGGTCCTATAATGTAAGCGTTGAGGTTACAAACCAGATAAACCTCAGGTCGTATATCGGTACCGTGGCCTCGATAACCCTGGCCAGCGGCATCATCTTTCAGCTGCCAATATTGTCTTTCTTTCTCACCAAGGTAGGGCTTGTAGATCCTCATTTCTTAAAAAAATACAGGAGGCACTCGATAATTGTTATACTGGCACTGTCGGCAATAATTACACCACCTGATATATTCAGCCAGGTGATGGTTTGTTTCCCTCTGCTCTTCCTCTATGAGATAGGGATAGCGATATCACGCAGGGTGATAACAAAGGACAGGGAAAGACTGGAGGCCGATTGGAATGAAGAACAAAATAATCCTGAAAGCAAACCTTAATTCTTCCAAAAATGAAATTGCATACTGAAAATCTGGTCAAGAGATATCACAACAGGGCAGTCGTCAATAAAGTCTCCATTGAAGTTGAACAGGGAGAAATAGTAGGTCTACTTGGACCAAACGGTGCAGGAAAAACAACATCATTCTATATTATAGTGGGACTGATAAAAGCAGATGAGGGCCGTATATACTTAGAGGGCAAGGATATCACGGGATTGCCTGTTTATAAAAGGGCAAGACTGGGTATTGGTTACCTGGCACAGGAAGCATCGGTATTCCGCAAACTGAGTGTCGAGGATAACCTGAACGCAGTGCTGGAAATGTCAGGTTTTCCAAAAGAAGAACAGGTGGAGAGAAGGGAATCACTGCTAACTGAATTTGGCCTTCAGAAGATACGAAAAAGCCTGGGAATACAACTTTCAGGCGGTGAAAGGAGAAGGACGGAGATAGCAAGGGCCCTTGCACTGAAACCCAATTTCATTTTGCTCGATGAACCCTTCGCTGGTGTTGACCCCATAGCCGTAGAAGATATACAGGGTATAGTATCCCACCTGAAAGACAGGAATATAGGCATCCTGATTACCGATCATAATGTTCACGAGACACTATCAATTACCAACAGGGCATACCTCCTGTTTGAAGGGAAAATACTTAAATCGGGTACCTCCGAGCAGCTCGCCGAAGATGAACAGGTCAGAAACCTGTACCTGGGTAAGAAGTTTGAACTCCGGCGTTGAATACATATTGCCAGATTATTTTATTATTACTACTTTTGCGCTGAATTTCACGCGGATGTGGCGTAATTGGTAGCCGCGCTAGACTTAGGATCTAGTGCCTTCGGGCGTGGGGGTTCGAGTCCCTTCATCCGCACTTAAAGTGAATAACCGCTTAAACAAATGGTATTACCGGTTGTTTGGCGGTTTTTATCTGTTAAAAACAAATATCGATATGAATATTACCAGGGAAAGTACTGACGAACTGAATGCCTTAATTAAGGTAAAAGTTGAAAAGGATGATTATGAAGAAAAGGTAAATGATGTACTTAAGGATTATAAAAAGAAAGCCAGTATAAAAGGTTTCAGGCCCGGAAAGGTGCCTTTCGGTCTTATAAAAAAGATGTACGGGAGTAATGTGAAGCTGGAAGAAATCAATAAAATAGTCTCTGAAGGACTGCATAAATATATTACGGAAGAGAAGCTTGAAATATTGGGTGATCCGCTGCCAAAAACAGATGATGATGTAAATATTGACCTGGAAACACAGGAAGAATTTGACTTTTCATTCGAGATAGGACTGGCACCTGAATTTGAAATCAAACTGTCAGGAAGGAATAAAGTACCTTACTATGAAATAAAAATAGATAAGAAACTGCGTAATGATTTTCTTGATAATTATCGCAGGAGATATGGACAGTACGAAGAAGCCTCCACTGTTGAGGAAGATGATATGCTAAGGGGCAACATAGTTAAATTATCGGATGAGGGTGAAACTGTTGACGAGACACTAAGGAATGATTCATCCCTGTCAGTTAAGGTTATTAAGGATGAGCCTGTTAAAAAAGAATTCATAGGAAGCAAGCCTGGTGATTCAGTAGAATTTGACATCCGTAAATCTTTCCCTGATGATCATGAAATAGCAGGCCTCCTGCAAACTGAACATGACAAACTTGATGGTAGCGACGGTAAATACAGGTTCACTATCAATTCAATTAACAGATTTAGAATGGCTGATGTGAACCAGGAGCTTTTTGATAAAGTATATGGCGAAGGGAATGTAAAATCAGAGGAAGAATTCACGAATAAACTCGATGGGGAAATCCAGGTGAATCTGGCAAAGGAAAGTGAATACAAGCTTAATATGGATGCCCGGAACATGGTAATAGACAAAACCTCTTTTGACCTTCCCGAAGAATTTCTAATAAAATGGCTGCTCAAAACAAATAAGGAGATTACGGAAGAACAGGTTGAAAAAGACTTTGCTGACTTCATGAGAGACCTGAGATGGCAACTCATAAGGAATAAAATAGCAAGCGGGAATGAAATTAAAGTCGATGAACAGGATATGATACACGAAGCCAAAGAGTATACACGCATGCAATTTCAGCAATATGGCATTTTCAATGCAGATGATAGCCAGCTGGAATCTTATGCCAGGGAGATACTGAAAAAAGAAGACGACTCCCGCCGTATAGCCGACAAAATAATTGATGATAAGGTAATTAACAAGATCAAAGAAGAAATTAAAATAGATATAAAGAAAGTTAGTACTGAAGAATTCAATAAGCTTTTTAACAAGTAAGTATCTCTTTATCTTAAGCTTTACTTATTATTTTGTTATCTTTGGCTAAACAATTTAAACTATAAGAAAATGGCAGCAAAAGACGACTTTCAAAAATTCGCTACAGGCCATAAGGGTATCAGCAGCCTGGCTTATAATAAATATACATCTGCACTCAATAGCTATATTTCCCCAACAATCATAGAAGAACGACAACTCAATGTCGCTTCAATGGATGTTTTTTCACGACTGATGATGGACAGGATAATATTTCTGGGCTTACCTATTGATGATTATGTTGCGAATATTATACAAGCCCAGCTCCTATACCTCGATTCAACAGACAGTGAAAAGGATATACAGATATACTTTAATTCTCCAGGCGGATCGGTGTATGCAGGACTGGGTATTTATGACACCATGCAGTACATAAGCGCAGATATAGCAACAATCTGTACGGGAATGGCCGCCTCAATGGGTGCCGTTCTCCTCACGGCAGGAACCAAAGGCAAGCGCTCGGCACTGAAACATTCAAGGGTAATGATACACCAGCCAATGGGTGGGGTACAGGGGCCTGCAGCCGATATAGAAATAACTGCGCGTGAGATAATTAAACTTAAAAAAGAACTGTACGAAATAATTGCCATGCATACAGGCAATTCATATAAGAAAGTGGAAAAGGACTCAGACAGGGACTACTGGATGACAGCCGAAGAAGCTAAAGAATACGGCATGATTGATGAAGTCCTTTCCAGAAATAAAAAATAATTCTGACAATGGATAAATGCTCATTCTGCGGTCGTACGAAGAAAGAGGCCAACCTGTTGATAGCTGGTCTTGACGGACATATCTGTGATCATTGTATTGAACAGGCTCACGGCATAGTCATGGAGGAGATAGGAAGCAAATCCGATTTCAAACTGGAAGATGTTAAGGTGTTGAAGCCGGAAGAGATAAAGAAATTCCTTGACAACTATGTTATTGGCCAGGATGATGCAAAAAAATACCTGTCAGTCGCAGTATATAACCACTACAAAAGGCTGATGCAACCAAAAGACAAGGATGATGTGGAAATAGAAAAATCCAATATTATCCTTGTAGGAGAAACAGGAACGGGCAAAACATTGCTTGCGCGAACAATAGCACGCATGCTTCACGTTCCGTTTACCATTGTGGATGCCACGGTACTTACCGAGGCAGGATATGTTGGTGAAGATATTGAAAGCCTTCTTACACGCTTATTGCAGAATGCTGATTATGACGTGGCTGCAGCAGAGAAAGGCATTGTATTTATTGATGAGATTGATAAGATAGCCCGCAAAAGCGATAATCCCTCAATAACCAGGGACGTGTCTGGCGAAGGAGTGCAGCAGGGTCTTCTCAAGTTGCTCGAAGGATCAGTAGTTAACGTACCTCCACAGGGCGGACGCAAACACCCGGAGCAAAAGATGATACCCGTGGACACAAAGAATATCCTCTTTATCTGTGGCGGCGCCTTTGATGGAATAGAGAAAAAAATAGCTAACAGGCTAAACACCCAGATAGTAGGATACGGTGCCACACTCGACAGGGAAAAGATTGATAAGGATAACCTGTTACAGTATATTGCACCCCAGGATCTTAAATCATACGGGCTAATTCCCGAAATAATTGGCAGGCTGCCCGTGCTTACTTATCTCCATCCGCTCGACAGGGATATATTGCGAAGGATCCTTACCGAGCCTAAGAATGCCATTACCAAGCAGTACATCAAACTGTTTAAGATGGATGATATTGATCTTGAATTTGCCGACAAAGCAATGGATTATATGGTTGATAAGGCCATTGAATTCAAACTGGGGGCAAGGGGTTTACGATCGATATGCGAGACCATCATGATGGATGCAATGTTCGAACTTCCGAGTAAGAACGAGAAAAAACTGACTGTCACAGCCGATTATGCCGCCCATAAACTCGAAAAAGTCAATTTGAAGATTCTGAAGGCAAGTTGATTGGTACTGTTGATTTGTTGAGTTGTTGATTTTTGACGAGCCGAACGGACTCAAATAATTGAAAAAAACTGCTAAATCCTTCCTGTTGGGCTTATAGTGCTTACATAATTGTATTCTTCTATGTGGCAAACTGCCAGTCAAAAGATAAAGTCCAAAACCGTTAATAAATTAGCCAAAATGTATCAAGATAATAAAGTTTAGACAGTTGATTGGATTGAGTCTGATTAAATTAGAGATTGACCCGCATTATTTAACAAAAAATACCTATTTATGCCAAAAAACACTAATTTTATATCCAGATATGAATAAGATGCTTTAGAGATTCTTATTTGTCTTTAATTTGATATAAAACAGCAAGGATCTACCTGACTTTATTTCTTTTAAATTAGATAAATAACAAATGACTTTAAAATGCTAGCATTAACTGTTCCAGCAGTCTCTGGGGAATAATATATTTTTGAAGGGTCGACGTTTCTAAATTCAATTAGATTGAAATGATATGAGAAAACTTAAATTATTCATTAGCAAGTTTCTAATCCTAATCGTATTTTTATTTACATTCTATACGGTATTTTCAAATCCGACAATTTATTATTGTATAGATGAATGTTGCGTAGAATGGCCAAATTGTGTTTGTGAATATCATTACGAAGATGGGAGTTTTGCCTGTGCGTTTCCTGGGAAACCGGTCTAACGGTATCCCAGCTTAGTTAGCAATAGTTCCGGAACTAAAATAAAATTACTAATATTCAAAATTGAGATAATTATTTTATAAGCACTAATTTTCAGTTATAATTGTCCGTCTCAAATATGACCCTGTTTAAGAAAATAATGTATTGTATTTTTGTTATAATGTCTGTATTAATATTTCAGTCATGTACTAAAGAAACAATTTTTAACAAATTTGAGATCGAGAATAAATTAAACGCGGAAGTACTTTCCGCAAATCTCTCAGATGTTGGATTTCCAAATTTTGGTTTCATTATATGTAAAAATAGTCTGGTTTTCGCAGACTCAAAAAGTGATTTCTGGATAAAAATTATTGATCTTGAAACCTGTAAGTTAATTTATGAACTGGGCAAAAAGGGCAGAGGTCCGAACGAGGTCAATTTTGTTTACAACTTGTCAAATATTCCCGGATCTGATAATCTCTTTTATATTAATGATGCTCCCAATAAACAACTTTTAGTTTTCAACATTGATTCAATTATTTCCGGGAAAAAGAGACCTTCTGAAAAGATAATCTTACCTAAAGAAAATATGATAAGGAGTATTATTCCTCTTAAAAACAAATATTTTCTCTCAGAAGACTTTAACTCAAAAGAATATTCACTTGCTTTATATGATAAAAATTTCATCAAACTGTCTGAAGGTTTAATCTACCCACAAGAAATCATTGAATCTTTGAAACCATTAAATACTGAATTATGGCATGCGGCATTCAATCCGGCCGTAAAGATACAACCCGCAGGTCGGAAATTCTGTACATGCCTGATGAATACTGATTTCATTGAGATATTCTCATTTAAAGGGGATAAGATTGAAACTGTTTTCAGAACTTACTCATATTTGCCAGATTACAGAATATCCACACCAAACAGATATTCCTATTCCAGGATTAGAGGGGGTATACTTAACTGCTCCGTAACAGATAACTATATTTATATTCTGGCCCATAATCATTCTGAAATACTTAAACCTGATGATTTCAAAGAAGGAGGATATTATATTTATGTATTCGATTGGGTAGGCACTCCTGTAATGATCCTCGAACTTGACCGGCCTATATTTCATTTTGTTGTTGACAATCAGGATGAAAGTCTATATGCTTTTACTTATGGAGAAATAGATTTGAAACTTATTAAGTATGATTTACAGTTTGAAGGTTTGTTTTAAAATTTTTTCCGTCGCCTTTCTTCTCAATAGCTGTCACAATTGCGAAAAAAATCCTTTAATGAAATTTGACAAATTAATATTTCCGCAAGAAATGATTGGTATAAAAGAAGCTCAATTTGGAAATGACGGTAACTCTAAAAGGGCAATAATAAGTTTTAGGATAGACTGTGCGGAATGTTTGGAGCATTTTAAGGATATTGACACTGCAATTAGGATTCTAATTAAGGAAGATAGAAAGGTTTCATTAATACTAAATGGAGAAGATCTTTCATTTTTTATAAATAATTTTAATATACTTAATTCTAAAGCTTTAGAGGTTTACTACGATAGATATAACATGTTCGTTCAGGCAAATAATTTAAATAGGAATGAAAGTATTTTATTCCTATTATCTACAAAAAAAGGAGAAGTTGAAATAGAGAACCTTACTGAATTCTTTAGCAAAAGACGAAAAATAACTTTCCCCCAGATTTAACTCTAATAGTTACCCAATAAATACCCGCTAGAATCCTCCATCCTGAGCCAGTAGCATTCACATAATGGTTTTCTTCTATCAACATTATGATTTCAAAATCACGATATATCTATATTTAAAATTAGCTATATTATTTTTGATTAATCAGTACTACCAACCTTTGGTTTCCCAAGTTTCTCATATATTTCTTCAACCTTCTTAGGGTATAATACACCGGGTTCGATCGTAATTCCTTCTCTTTTTAACCAATTCATAAAAGTTTTTATATGAACCCCGTATTCTCTAGCTAATTGCTGCCGTGATTTTGCTTTAGGTATCATAATACAACATTCAATTAGGTTTAAGGAGTGTAATCAAGTAATCAGAACAACAATAAACAGAATAAATATTGCATTGAAATAACAATTTAAGAAATTAAGAGTCCATTTCCAAATAAAATTGACCAACTTTTATTTAGATATTTTTGAATGGGGGGGGGGGTATAATGCTGTCATACAGCTAAATAAACAATGATGATAAACAAATAAGAAATTGTTGATCTATAATCTGAAGTCAATCACCGCTTTCAAAACTCCGTCACCATAAGATGCAACATGGTCGAATGCTTCTTTTGTCCTTTCAAACGGGAAGACATGAGTAACCATAATATCAGTTTGAACCCTGCCTCCACTTATCATATCGATTGCCGGTTGCATACAACCGTTCTGCCTCCTGATATGAATGATTGAAATTTCTTTCCTCCGGGTTGTATCCGCTCTGAATGACCAGCGCTCAAATTCAGGGATACCTACAATCATTAATTTGCCCCCGGGCTTAAGTAATTCAATAGCCTGGTCAAGAGCTTCCTGTTGTCCACAGCATTCAAATACTATATCCAGCATCGCGGGCTCTTTTGCGATTATATCCTTAACCACATCCGATTTATCCACATTGTACACTTTCCCTGCACCCAGCTTTGAGGCTATATCAAGCCTCCTGTCTATTTTGTCAGTAACATGGATAAACCCTGCGCCGGCTTCCCGTGCTGATATTAATACACTGTCACCAATAGGTCCTGCTCCCAGGACAGCAATTTTATCCTCCCGCCTTATCCTTGATAATTGCACTGCATAGTAGCCTATTGATAAGGGTTCGGCAAAGGCAGCTTCTTCAAATGACATATCGGCCGGTATCCTGTAACAACTTTCCGCCGGCATCATTATCATCTCCGACAGGCATCCTTCAGCCTGTCCCGGGCAACCAAGGAATTTCAGGTTCCGGCAGGTATGCTCCCTGCCTGCCAGGCACTGGTCACATTCATAACAAGGCATCGCAGGATCGACAGCCACCCTGTCGCCGGGTTTAAATCCTTCTGTCTTCTCACCCGCTTCAATAACCGTTGCCGCACATTCATGACCAACAGTAAAAGGATATTCAACTACCTGTTCCCCTATTTTTCCTGTTGTATAATAATGAATGTCGGAGCCGCACACGCCTACTG
>CAZSJH010000012.1:0-18352 GCA_964607105.1 uncultured Rikenellaceae bacterium
TGCTCCCTGCTCCCTGCTCCCTGCTCCCTGCTCCCTGCTCCCTGCTCCCTGCCCCCTGCTCCTTGCTTCCTGCAATATTAGAACGGATATCCTATGCTTATATGCAATGTAAAATCATCCCTGAAATCAAGTTTCCGCCTTTTCAATATCCACCTGGGAGTGTCAGGCAATTGAGGATCCCTGAGTTTCATACCCAGGTCAGCTCTCAGGACCACAAAATTAAGGTCAAACCTGAGCCCAAAACCTGTTCCCACAGCAAGGTCCCTGTAAAAACTGTCAAATTTGAACTGTGTACCCTCCCGGTCTTCATCTTCATAAAAAGTCCATATATTACCAACATCAAGGAAGATAGCACCCTCAAGTATCCAGAATAATTTGAACCTGTATTCAGCATTGAATTCAAGCTTGATATCAGCTGTCATATTATAAAATGAAGAGTCAACGGGTGTATATGAACCAGGCCCCAGTGAACGGACATGCCATCCTCTTATACTGTTTGCTCCGCCGCTGAAATATTGTTTCTCGAAAGGCACAGCTTTGGAATTACCATATGGAATACCAACACCTATAAAGCCCCTGTATACTATAGAGCTTACGTTATTAAGTGTGCGGTTATACCGCATATCAACATCAGCCCGCGCATACTGGGCAAAAGGTTGTCCGAAAATTTCATAGCTGCCATCTTCTGCAATATCAGCACCTGCAACCCTGTATCCGAGAGCCATAAGATTCCCGGCCAGCTCACCGGTCAACTTGATGAACCAGTAATCCCTCGACTTTTTTATATTCTGGTTGCTGAACACATAAATATAATTACCACCCAGCAGGAATACATCTTTATAACTGTATGCCAGGTATGATGTGGTATCAATACTCATCTCAAAATCAGGATCAATAAAGGGAAGATTCACTACGTTGAACTGAAGGGGGTACACAGAGTGCTGTGTAAAACGATTACCACGCCAGTTATAACCAAAGGAAGCATTGGCCACCGTACGGGTATAGACTGGCATTTTCTGATAGTTATAGGCTGCAGTTATAACAGTTTTAGGATTATATTTCTTGATGAAATCTTCTTTTTCAAGAAAGGGAAGCATGAACCTGGGCAGCGTAAGGCTTGTCTCAAACCCGAATTCCTGGGTGCTTCTGGAACCTGAAATCTTCTCCGACAGGGTCTCATATGCTCCCTTGAGCTTAATATTAAGCCGTTCCGCTCCACGGAACAGGTTCTTGTGCTGGTACACCAGATTAATCGCACCACCAAGATTACCAGCTGAATTGGTACCTTCAAGTTCAACCCTGAATTCCTGCAATGTGACGGGCGTAAGCCTTATTATACAATTTAGTGGCAGCTCACTATGTTCCCAACCCTGAACACTTTCCGGCTCCGAGTAACGTATGCTCACCAACCTGAACGACTGTAATGAATTTAGGTGATCCTGGCTCCTTTCCATATTCGTAACCTGGAATAGATCACCGGGTTTTATATACAGCGACTGTACTATCACACCGGGCTTAACAGAATGTCTTTCCATATCTGTTATGAAATGAAAATCACCATGGAATGTTGTATCCTGCCTGCTTAAATAATCATCACCCTCATCAAGGGCAGCCTTTGGATCCCATCCGGTATAGATGTATACATTATTGATCCTGTACCTCCTGTGCTCCGACTCATTAATCCTGTTATCATCATTATAAGCAAGAAATTTCCTTACCTCGTAGAAAATATCTACCTGCCTTCTACCAACTGTGCTGTCAACCTCAAAATAAATATTATCGCGGGAAAAACTGTAAAATCCCATATCCTTTATGAGTCGCTCCAGCCTTATCCTTTCATTCTGCAGTACATCCACATCGTAAATTTCTCCACTCTTTATGAGACAGTTAATTGTATCCAGAAAGAACAACCTCCTGACATTCTCATCCTTTATGTCATAGATTACCTTCCTTACCCTGTAAGGCTCTTTTGCTATAATTTCATAAACTACGTCGGTTTTTTGCCTGCTGGTAAAAATATCATTTGAGACGTCAGCATTAAAATAACCTTTGGAAAAAAGGTAATTCTCTATTTGTTCGGATGATTTACCGGCAGCGAAAGGATCAAATATTATAGGCTGCTCGCCAATTTTCCTTAACCACCCGTGCGGCCATCCGGTCTTCTCAATGTTTGATAGATTATACAGGCCAAGGTGAAAACGGGCACCGAAGATTTTCTTATTAGGTTCCTGTTTTATATATGGCTCAAGATCCGATTTTTTTATGCGGTTATTGTCAATTTTTATTTCAGATTTGTTCAGGAGCATCTTATCCTGGGGCACATATTTGGTAGGATTACAGGAATAAAATATTATTGCCACTACTAATAAATACGACAGTTTTATTAAATACAGGTTTTTATATAATGGAAAATATTTCAACATTTGTATTTATTAATCACAAATATATCAAATAAAAATTCACTTTCTGTTAAGTAAGCCCGCGGGACCATCATGTTAAGCTCCTCAAATATCAAACTTATTAATTCATTACGGTTTAAGAAATTCCGCGACAGAAACAAGCTGTTTGTAATAGAGGGAGATAAACTTGTAAGTGAATATCTGGCCAGCGGAAAACCGGTAAGAATGTTGCTTGCATTACCTTCCTGGATAGAAAAAAAAGACAGGTCCTTATTATCCTCAGCCAGAGAAATAATTACTGTTAGTGAACATGAACTAATTAAGTTAAGCCAGCTTACAACACCACAGGGAACGATGGCACTTGTTGACATGGAGCGCTTAATCCCTGATATATCATCCCTTGAAGATAAACTGACCATAGTACTGGATAACATCCAGGATCCGGGCAATCTAGGCACCATAATCCGTATTGCCGCATGGTTTGGTATCGAAAATATTATATGCAGCATGGGAACGGTTGATGTATATAATCCGAAAACAATACAATCATCAATGGGTGCTCTTTTGCATGTTAATATAGCCTTTACAGATCTTCCCGACACTTTCTTTCAAGCAGCAGAACTTAATATTCCCGTATATGCTGCCACACTTGATGGTGAACCGGTTAAAAATATTGATAAAACACACAATGGATTTCTACTCTTCGGAAATGAATCCAGGGGAGTATCAGATGAGATTATGCCTTATGTAACCCGAAAAATTTCCATTCCACCCTTCAAAAAAGCTCAAGCTGGAATTGATTCACTCAATGTGGCAATGTCAGCAGCAATAATATGCAGTGAATTCAGAAGAAATAACGGGTGAATGAAATAAGCGCCTATTCAAAATGGAAAGCCAGCACCCATATCTGTGATCTGAGTTTATCAATGGCATTTACATATTCCGGGAATCCAGGTGCATTTTCCCGCACGAGAACATCCCTAAAGCCATTTGACATTTTTAACTCTACAGCAAGCTTAAAATATGGAAGGTAAAAATCAAGGCCGGCACCGAACTCGTAATACAGGTCGGATCGATGTAAACGGATATAAACCTCCTTATCATCATCAAATCCTTTTCTGCCTGCCAGGTCGTGCCTGAAATTCAATCCTCCAATAAGGTAAGGCCTTATATTATTTAACCTCGATCCTTTGTATTTCAATAAAAGCGGAAATTCCAGGAATGACGATTCAACAACCTGCTTGTCATCATAAACCTCAGTCGAGACATAATAATTAAGCCTTCTCTGCCCGAAAGACACCCCGGGAAGAAAACGAATATCCCAGTATTCCGCCGGATGATAATCCATTACTATCTGTATGTTTATGCCCGGACTTAGAAGAGCCACCTCGGGAAACAAGGAATCTGCGGAATAATAATCCTGGTCTGGAACAACCCTGAAATCCATGGTATTGAACCCAATGCTAAAGCCAAAATGAAAAGGCTTTTCATCATACCACGATCTGTTAAGAGGTTTCTTCTTTTGAGCACTGGCAACGCTCCCTGTAAAAACCAGTAGAATGAGAATTATGATCCAGTATTTCCTGTGAAAATTATTCAACTTAATGTATTCTCTTGTTAATATAATTAACTGACAATCGATTAATATATTGCATTACCTGCATCCCGTATATATTGAGGCTACACCGCCTGTTAACCTCCTCTGCTTCAATTTTCTGAATCCTGTAATTTCCATCAATTTTAAGAAATCATCTCCCTCGGGAAAAGAAGATACTGAATCCGGAAGGTAATTATATGCTACCTTATCCTTTGAAAATAGAGCTCCGAAAAATGGTAAAATCTTATGAAAATAAAAACTGTAAATATGCTTGAATGGAAACTTGGAGGGCATAGAAAACTCCAGTATCATTGCCGCACCTCCTTTTTTGAGTACACGATACATTTCAGCAAGGCCTGCTTCATAATCTTCAAAATTGCGTATACCAAAAGAAACCATTACTACATCATAAATAGAATCCTCAAAGGGCAATTCCTCTGAATCACCGATCATAAGCTCAATTTTCTGGTTCAGCTTCTTCCTGTACAGTTTCTTTCTCCCTTCTTCCAGCATCCTCTGGGAAATATCTATCGCAGTTACCTTTTCAGGTTTCAACCGTAAGGATGCAATAGCAAGATCGCATGTACCTGTTGCCAGGTCCAGGATTCTGTCTGGCTTGATCCTAAGCGCTATTTCGTTTATCGCCTTTCTTCGCCATCGAAGATCAGTTCCAAATGACAGGAAATGATTCAGGAAATCATATCTCCAGGCAATACTGTCAAACATTATTCTAACTTCCTCTCTCTTGCGCATTTTTGGCCTTTTAAGGACTGCAAATATATAATTTATAATAAGAGGCCGGAAAATACTTATCATCAAAATATTAAATATTACCCCCCTGAGCCTCATTCCCTTTTAATTGCGGGCAAAGATGTTTAATTTTGCATTAGCCTTAAAAAAATATTATTATGAATAAAATAGCTCTGATTACCGGTGCAACTTCTGGCATCGGCCTTGCCACGGCAATGAAATTTGCAGATAACAATTATGATCTCATTATAACTGGGAGAAGGAAAGACAGGCTTGATGAACTCATTGATGAACTCCTCGGGAAGAATAATAATATCAGAGTCCTGGCCCTTGATTTTGATGTAAGGTCTTTGACAGAAGTGGTAGATAACCTGGGGAACCTTAACATGGATTGGCGAAACATTGATATCCTGGTTAATAATGCTGGCCTGGCAGTTGGCTTAAACCATATTGATGAAGGAGTTATTGACGACTGGGAAAGAATGATAGATACCAACATAAAAGGACTGTTATATGTTACCAGGGTGATAAGTCCGGGAATGGTAGCAAGAGGTAAAGGACATATTATCAATATCGGGAGTATAGCAGGGAAAGAAGTATATGAAAATGGTAACGTTTACTGTGCCACCAAACACGCTGTTGATGCTCTTTCCAGGTCAATGAGAATAGATCTGGTTAATTCAGGTATAAAGGTGAGTAATGTTGCTCCGGGACTGGTAAAAACAGAATTCTCAGATGTTCGATTTAAAGGTGATAGTGAGAAAGCTGAAGTTCCATATAAGGGCATGAAGCCGCTTTCTGGTGAGGATATAGCGGATGTAATATATTTTTGTATAAACCTTCCAGCTCATGTCAATATTGACGATGTGCTTGTTATGCCAACAGCACAGGCTTCATCCACGGTTGTGCACAGAGAATAAGATTCCGGAATATTTGTTTCACAAATAAATAAAAATATGTACAGTTACACCTACCTCACAGAAGTCATAAGCAATATTTTTTCAAAAATGGGCTGTAGTAAACGCGATGCAACTACTATTGCTGAAATATTGTTGAAAGCAGAACTAAGGAATATCCCTTCGCATGGAGTATTAAGAATCAAAGACTATCATTTACTGTGGAAAGAAGGCAGAATAAATACTTCGCCCAACTTACGCATTGTACATGAAACGCCGGGTACTGCTGTATTTGACGCTGATAAAGCCTTCGGTATGATAGGTGCAAAACGATCAATGGAAATAGCTATAGAAAAAGCCTCCGCTACGGGCTCAGGATGGGTCGCCACACGTAATTCGAATCATTTCGGTATAGCAGGATATTATGCCATGATGGCTCTCGAGCATGATATGATGGGCTTTTGTGTAACCAATGCAAATCCTACGGTAGCACCAACATTTGCAGTGGAACGTCTGCTTGGTACAAACCCCGTAGCCTTCGCGGTGCCGGCCGGTAAAGAACACAATTTTGTGGCTGACTTCGCAACAACCCCAATAGCCAGGGGGAAGATAGCACTGGCGGAAAAAAAGGGTGAGAAACTGCCAGTAGGATTTGTCCAGGATGAAAAAGGCTACGCCAGTGAAGACCCATCGGAATTGAGAAGAGGAGGGTCAATATTACCGCTGGGAAGTGACAGGGTGCACGGATCACATAAAGGATACTGCCTGAGCTCAATAGTTGATATACTGTCTGGTGTCATCAGCGGAGCAAACTTTGGCCCATTTGTACCACCCGCGGTAGCATACCTGCCAAGAAAAGATAAACAGGTGGGTGAAGGAACAGGTCATTTCTTCGGCGCCATGAGAATAGACGCCTTTATGCCGGCTGATGAATTCAAGAACAGGATGGATGAATGGATAAGTACCTTCCGTAAAGGCAGAGCTGCTCAAGGACAGGAAAGAATAATCATTCCTGGTGATCCTGAAAGAGAGGCTGAAGAAAAAATAATGAAAAGAGGTATAGAACTCGTGCCTGCAGTGCATGATGACCTGAAAACAGTAGCGGATGAACTGGGTGTTGAATTTGCATAATAATTATGATAAAGGACGATAAAATATGTTGAAGACACTGACCAATCGCAGAACAATAAGAAAATATACTGATAAAGATATAAGCAAGGACCTGCTCGATGAGTTGTTAAACGCAGCCTGTAGGACATCAACAACAGGCAATATGCAGGTTTACAGTATTATAGAAACAAGGGACAGGGAAATGAAGAAAAAGCTCGCCCCGTGCCACTTTAATCAGACAATGGTAGAGGAAGCACCCGTCGTCCTTACATTCTGCGCAGATTTCAACAGGTTCAATAAATGGTGCAGGCAGCGTAATGCCACACCGGGATATGATAATTTCCTGTCATTCATGACAGCAGCAATTGATGCCATTATTGTTGCACAGACACTCTGTGTGGCAGCAGAGGAGAAGGGTATGGGTATCTGCTACCTGGGCACAACAATATATATGGCTGAACAAATAATTGACATACTCGAACTCCCCGCCGGGGTGGTACCCATCACCACAATCACCCTGGGATGGCCTGGTGAAAAACCTGAACAGACCGACAGGCTGCCCCTGAAGGCAGTAATACATAAAGAAAAGTACTGTGACTATTCAGAACAGGAAATAGACATTTATTATGAAGAAAAGGAAGCCCGGGAAGACTCAAAACAGTTTATCGAAGAAAATAACATGGAAACCCTGGCACAGGTCTTTACAAATGTAAGGTACAAGAAAGAAGACAACGAAACCTTCTCAAAATTACTACTCGGTGTATTGAAGAAACAGGGGTTTATGAATTATGAGTGATGAGTTATTAAATCATAATTCATAACTCATAATTAATCTTTCATCTTTCGCATCTCATAATTCATCGTTTTTAAAACCTCTTCACATACCCATGGCAGTACGGTAGTGTCCCCTTCTCAAAGTAATAGTCCTGGTGGTATTTCTCAGCCTCATAAAACTCTCCTGCCCTGGTCAGTTCGGTAGCAATGTCATAACCTTTGTCCTTAAGGATATTTAACAGCTTTTCCGCTATCTCCCTCTGGTATTCATTCATGTAGAATATCCCCGACCTGTACTGCTCGCCTATATCCGGACCCTGTCTGTTTAACTGTGTTGGATCATGTATCTCAAGAAATGTGCGAACCACATCCTCATATGTCACCTTATCCGGGTCGTATATTACCTTCACCGCCTCGGTATGACCGGTACGGCCCGTGCATACCTCCCTGTATGAGGGGTTCTTCACTTGGCCTCCTGTATATCCTGAAACAACAGATTTTACACCTCCCATCTTTTGAAGGTAATATTCAACACCCCAGAAACAACCTCCTGCAAGTATTGCCGTCTCATACCTTCCCACCTCCAGCTCATCAGTTACAAAATCCAGGGATACCGAATTTACGCAGTGACGCAGGTTCTTATCTGTAAATCCCTCCCCCTCAAATACATGACCAAGGTGTGCACCACAATTAGAGCACACTATTTCAGTACGCATGCCATAAGCATCAGCTACCTGTTTCACAGCACCGGGTATCTCATCATCAAAACTTGGCCACCCGCAGTGTGAATCAAATTTGTCATCCGACCTGAAAAGTGCCTGCCCGCATTGCTTGCATAAATAGGTGCCATCATCCTTTAGATTGGTGTATTTACCCGTCCATGCCATCTCAGTACCCTTCTTCTCAATAACGTATTCCTCAAATTCATTCAGGAAATTAAACCTTCTTTCTTCCTGTCCCTTAGTCTTGTTTCCCATGATAACCAGTATAATTATTAGTGCAAAAGTATATAATGTCTTCATCTTCAAATTCATTGATTT
The DNA here is from genome assembly GCA_964607105.1 of uncultured Rikenellaceae bacterium. Taxonomy (GTDB): domain Bacteria; phylum Bacteroidota; class Bacteroidia; order Bacteroidales; family VadinHA17; genus UBA9300. The sequence continues at coordinate 8,567 of CAZSJH010000012.1, forward strand.
TATATTAATAAACAATTAATATACCTGTTTTGTTCTGAGAAACAGTACATCTATAATGATAATTTCAAAACTGTTGTGTAACAATTTTCATGTGAGGGGCTGTGAAAAAATTATTGCTTAGATTTACATTGGAAAATATAATCAACACTAATATTATACCTATGAAGATGAAACGAATTATTACACCGGCTTTGACCCTTGCCCTGACAATCTTTGTCACGGGATTGATCAACCCGGCACAGGCTCAAAGAAGAAATAGAAATGTCCAGGATGCATCTGATGAGTTCAAGGTTAATTCATCAATGCTGAGTGCTCTGAGATTCAGGCTGGTCGGGCCTGCAACATATTCGGGGAGGATAGCGGATTTTGCTGTGAATCCTGAAAATCCGTCTGAATATTATGTCGGCGTGGCCTCAGGAGGCCTGTGGAAAACTGAAAATAAGGGAACTACATTTACACCAATATTTGATAACCAGCCGGTTTTCAGTATAGGTGCGCTAGCTATTGACCCTGTCAATCCTAACGTGGTCTGGGTTGGTACAGGCGAAAATAACTCCCAGAGAAACCTGGCTTACGGTGATGGCGTTTATAAAACAACCGACGGGGGTAAATCATTTACCAATATGGGATTGAAAGAATCAGAACATATAGGAAAAATTATTATCAACCCCAGGAATACAGATATTGTGTATGTTGCTTCACAGGGACCTGCATGGGGACCGGGTGGTGACAAAGGATTATACAAAACAAGCGATGGTGGGAAAACATGGGACAGAATACTTAATGTAGGTGATTATACCGGAATAACAGATATGGAAATGGATCCGAGGAACCCTGATATATTATACGCGGCTGCTCACCAGAGAGAACGAAGGGTATATTCCAAGATCAACGGAGGACCTGAATCAGCTATATATAAATCGGTCGATGCAGGTAAAACATGGTACAAACTGAATCGCGGATTGCCATCGGGGGATGTTGGTAGAATAGGACTGGCTATAGCACCTCCAAACCCTGATATTATCTATGCAATGATTGAAATGCCCGGGAACTCGGGTGGATTCTACCGCTCCAATGATATGGGAGAAAGCTGGACGAAAATGGGTAACGAAATAGCAGGCAGCCCCCAGTATTATGTTGAGATATATGCCGACCCTGTTGATCCTGATCGTATAATATCAATGGATGTGCGGAATATGGTAAGTAATGACGGAGGCAAAACATGGGAAATACTGGGTGAGAAAAACAAGCATGTCGATAATCATGCTCTCTGGATAAATCCCGATGATACCAACTATTACCTGATGGGATGTGACGGAGGTATATATGAAAGCTGGGACAGAGGCCAAAACTGGATATTTAAATCCAACTTCCCTGTTATGCAATTCTACCATGTAAGAACCGATAACGCACTTCCTTTTTATAACCTTTACGGAGGTACGCAGGATAATGGGTCATGGTTTGGTCCTAACAGGACCACAAGAAGAAACCTGGTAAACGCTGATTTTACTTATACAATAGGAGGCGATGGTTACCTCTCGATACCCGATCCTGACAATCCTGATATTCATTACGCTGAATCACAGTATTGCGGACTGCGCAGGTATGACCACCGTACACAAAATAGTATATCCATCAAACCTCAGCCGGTCGATGATGAAGTGTACAAGTTCAACTGGAATACACCTTATATTATAAGCCCGCACGATAGTAAAACATTGTATGTGGCAGCTAACAAGGTATTCAAAAGCACTGACCATGGAGAATCATGGAAGGAAATAAGTCCTGACCTGACACGGCAGCTCGATGTCGACCTGCTTCCTATGATGGGTAAGATATGGCCGCCCGAGGCAATCGCCAAAAGTATGTCAACTTCTCCCTTCGGAAACATTTTTGCCCTGGCTGAATCTTCCATAAATAAGGGTATGATATACGCAGGAACAGATGATGGACTTATATGGAGAACGGAAGACGATGGGGCTAACTGGGTAAAATATTCAAGCTTCCCCGGAGTACCGGATATGACCTTCGTAAATTATATCCTCCCTTCACAACATGATGCCAGCACAGTTTATGCTTGCTTCGACGGAAGGAAAAATGCCAGCGATTTTACTCCCTATATTTTAAAAAGTAATGATAAGGGTCAGACGTGGACCTCCATAGCATCGAACCTGCCTGATGGAACAATATATGCAATACAGGAAGACCATGTAAACCCGGATATACTATTCATTGGCACAGAGTGGGGCGTATGGCTTACTCTGGATAAGGGTGATGAGTGGTTCAAACTGGGTAACGGACTGCCAACAATACATATTAAAGACCTCGATATACAGGAAAGGGAAAATGACCTGGCCGTTGCAACTTTCGGAAGGGGATGGTATGTTCTTGATGATTATTCATACCTGAGACAGTTGGATAAAGAGGTCTTTGATAAAGAAGCACATATCTTCGATATTAAAGATGCACTGCTGTATTACCCGGGTAATAATCAGAACTACCAGGGTGAAGTACATTTCAGTGTGCGAAATCCCGAACCCGAGGTGAAGATAATATATAATATTAAGGAAGGATATGAAACTCTCCGGCAGAAGAGGATGAAGGCACAACGAGAAGCTGAAAAAAGTGGGGAAGAAATAGCATACCCTGCCGATGAAGAATTGCTGGCCGAAGCAATCGAAGAAAAGGCAATGCTGGTATTTACCTTCACTGATGAAGATGGTCAGATTATGAGAAAAACAGAAAGCCCTCTTCGTAAAGGCATTGGTACGGTAACATGGGATATGAGCTATATGGACCGCCGCGGACCTTCAGTACCCCCGGGGAAATATTTTGTATCAATGGAAAAATATGTTAACGGAAAATATATAGACCTGGGTGTAAAAAAGGAATTCATCATAAATGCACTGGATAATAATGCCCTTGGAGAACCTGATTATAAAGCCAAATTTGAATTCCTCAAGAAAGCAAACGACCTGTATACCACCATTAGTGAAGTTAATGCATATACAAGTAAGCTGAAAGAGGAAATGGGTAAGCTTAGGGAAGAGCTCCTGAGAACACCTGCTAACACTAATGAACTAATGATGAGCACGAAAAATATTGAAAAGAAAATTGATGACATCATCCTTGCTATTAGCGGACGCAGGGGCGAAAACGTTAGGATCGATGCAACAGAACCATCAATAATGAACAGGATGAGGTTTGCAGTGAGTGCAACATCAGGTTCTGAATATGATATTACAGGTGCACAAATGGAACAATACGATATATCCCTGTCAAAAATAGAGATTGAATACAATAAGTTGAAAGAGTTGTATGAAACTGAACTTATGCAGCTCAAGAATAACCTTAAAGAAGTGGAAATTGAATGGACACCGGAAATTTTACCGGTGTTTAAGTGAACAGAGTAAACCCTCAACCTGTTTATAATTAAAAAGAGGGGTAGTACCAACTGTAAGGTTGAGTAAGGGATTATTATAGAATAAACCACTACTCCTCTTTTTATAAAAATTTTGATTATTTTTATATTTTGGTACAAAGCTTGTGGATTAAACTTTTTAAGTAAAATACTTTTATTTTAACTTTTAAGTTTATTTTTGTGGGAGTAAAATTGAAAAGATGAAGAGATTTGCAGTTCTTATGGCGGTTGCTTTTGTTTTAGCCCTGGTACTCAGCTCATGCAATAATGAGGTTTGTCCGGCTTATTCAAAGGCTGAAACCGAAACAGAGCATATAGGTTAAATCCGGTTGGCCTGCCGGTTTTTTTCATTCATAAATTCGGTAGATTATGAAAAAACTGCTGACTATATTGATTTTTATAGTAGTCGTTTCTCAGGTGTTATTTGCCCAGGGAGAGATTGATGAGCAGAATAGAATATTCTACAGGAATGAACGTACTGTCGGTATTAATCTCAATACAAATGGTTTCGGAATAAGTTATCGGGAAGGAAAACGCCTTGACTTTCTGAATAAAAGGATCATAGACATTGATTTCAATATAATTAAACATCCAAAGGAAGTGAAGCTCTCAAATCCCTGGGTGCAGGCTGGTGGTAGCTTTGTTTTCGGAAAACAAAATGAACTTTATTCACTCAGGGGAGCAATTGGCCATCAACATGAGATCTTCAGGAAGATGGACCTGGGCGGTGTGGCTGTCAAGTATTTCTACTCAGGTGGTGCTTCGCTTGCACTGGCAAAACCAATCTATTATAATGTTTTATACTATACACCTGCAAGTACATACCAGATAAAACAGGAGAAATTTTCCGAAGATATTACCAATCCTTACTTTATATATAATAAAGCATCTTACTTCAAGGGTTTTAGCGAAATTAAAGTGTATCCCGGCTTGTTCGCAAAAGCAGGCTTTATTTTCGAATACAGTAAGGAAGATAAAATAATACACTCTTTGGAACTGGGAACTGCATTTGAAGCTTATACAAATAAACTGCCCATAATGGCTACCGATGATAACCGGGCCCTTTTCCTTACCCTCTTTGTAAGCTACCGGGTAGGTATTATTATTGACCCCCTTAACCCTGAAGCCAACCGCATACCCACCCTCTTCTTCCGTAAATAAAATACCATTCTCAACTTCATTCAACCCTATTCAACTTTTTACCCGTCCATCTTGCTACACTTTCCAATATTCATTATCTTTGCAAATTCTAGATTCACATATAAATTTTAACGAATATGTCAAAAATTAAATTAGCTATTAACGGATTCGGCAGAATAGGAAGAAATGTCTTCAAAATTGCACTTGAAAGACCTGATATCGAGCTTGTAGGTATCAATGATCTAACTGATACAAAGACGCTTGCCCACCTTCTGAAATATGATTCAACACAGGGTAAATTCAGTGGAGTAAGCCACGATGAGGAGAATATCATAGTAAAAGGAATGAAGATCAGGGTTACATCGGAAAAAAATCCCGCAGTAATTCCCTGGAATGAAACACCCGATGTGGTTGTTGAATCAACAGGTGTATTCAGGGTTAAAGAAAGTCCGAAGGGTGGTTACGGCGATCACCTTAAGAACGGAGCAAAGAAGGTAATACTTTGTGTACCTTCAAAAGACGAAATAGATGCAACAATAGTTCTTGGTGTCAATGATGATCACCTTAAGCCAGAGCATCAGTGTGTTTCAAATGCTTCCTGCACAACCAACTGCCTGGCCCCAATGGCTAAGGTACTGAATGATGAATTTGGCATTGAACAGGGATTCATGACCACAATTCATTCCTACACAAACGACCAGGTCATCCTTGACCTTCCACATAAAGACCTCAGGAGAGCACGTTCGGCTGCCATCTCACAAATACCAACAACAACGGGTGCCGCGAAAGCTGTAGGTATTGTTATTCCTGATCTGAAAGGTAAGATGGATGGTATGGCCGTAAGGGTGCCTACACCCACGGGATCACTCGTCGACCTTGTTGCAATACTTAAGAAAGAAGCAAGCAAAGAAGATATAAACAAGGCTATGAAAAAAGCAGCAGAAGGCCCGATGAAAGGTATACTCGAATACACTGAAGATCCTATAGTCTCTGTTGATGTTATACATAATCCCAGTTCTTCTATTTTCGATTCGCTCAGCACCATGACAAATGGTAAAATGATCAAGGTACTGGCATGGTATGACAACGAATGGGGTTACTCAGAAAGAGTGGTTGACCTGGTTCAGAAAGTAATGAAATAATATAAACGACAAAAGACAAAAGGCTAAAGACAAAAGGATTTAAACACTTTCATCTTTAGCCTTTTATCTTTTCACTTTTGTCTTTTATCTTTTGTCGTCGTTCGTCGTTTGTCGCCTATTCTATCAGCATTTCTATCTCCATTGGCAGTCCTGATGTATCACGAAAATGCTCTCCGAGCTCAAGGATTGACTCATCGTCCTCCTCGTACAACCACCTTATCATTAGACTTTTACCCTGCCTGTTATAAGTTCTGAAAATCTTAAGAACATCCAGAAGGTGCTTGGATGATCCACTGTTTATGTATTCCAGCACGATCTTGATGTTCAGGCTGTCTGAATTGATAAAATATCCTGTTATCCAATCCTTCAATGGCTGGTAAACTAATTCTGGATTCTCCGGGATGGATCTTCCTTCAATAGTAAGCAAGTTAGCGTCCGGATCATAATACATACCCGGGCATTTCGGACTTTTTTCCTGGATAACTTTTATTTCCATGACAAAACGTTATTATTCATATCTCAGTGCCTCTATGGGGTCAACATTCGCAGCTTTTACCGCAGGGAAATAACCTGAAACTACTCCTACAACAAAGCACACCACCACTCCGCCTATTATCCACTTCCATGGAAGGATAAAGCTTGATTGCAAGGCACTTGATATTATATTGCCTATCAAAATACCAAGAAAGATACCAAGAATACCCCCCATCTGTCCAATCATAACCGATTCATAAAGAAACTGGTTTTTAATGGTTGATGTCTTTGCTCCCAAGGCTTTCCTGGTGCCAATCTCCTTGGTTCTTTCGGTTACCGAAACAAGCATTATATTCATAAGACCAACTGCTGCACCTGCAAGTGTGATCAATCCGATGATGGTTGCCGCGAGAGTCACAAACTTAATGTTATCTATTAACAAAGCAGATAAAGTATCACTCTTTGTAATATTAAAATCTGATTCATCACGAGCATCCAGACCGCGGACAAGCCTGAATACTCCTTCCGCTTCACTTGCCATCATTTCCAGATCAGTTTGTGCATATGGCATTATACTGATTGTAAAATCCATACTGGGCCTTGAAAAATAATGCCTCGCAGTGGTTACTGGCATGAAACAAACATTATCACTCGATATTATGCTTGCTCCCTTGGACTTCAACAAACCAATAACCTTAAGCTTGAAGCCTGCAACACTTATGACCTTGCCTATCGGATCTGTACCAGAACTGAAAATAGTATTTGCAACATCTGCACCTATAATAGCTAGATTACGTGTCGATTCAACCTCCTCTGGTGCGAACCCCCTACCCTTCTCTATCTCATAGCCGCTGACCTGGAGGTAATTCTCATCAATACCACTCAACTGGACAACAGGATTAGTCTCTTCTGTACGGTAGCTTACTGTGGCCATGCCACCGGCTGTTACTGAAATACCTACATGGGCAGGCTCCTGGAATCGCTCCTTGAATTCCTTTGCCTCACGATATGAGATATAGGCATGATTCATCGTGCGAGTCCCACTGTTGCCCAATACTATTGTCATCCCTCTGCTTGTGATCTGGAACGTATTCGCTCCCATCATGGAGAACTGGCTTGTCAGCGATCCCTTAATGGCATCAATAGCAGTTAAAATGCCGACAAGAGCCATAATACCAAAAGCAATTATGGCCATTGTTAATATAGCCCTTACCCTGTTAGAAGCAATAGCCCTCAGGGATACTTTTAAATTCTCGCTGAATAATCCTTTCTTTCTCATTTTGCTGCACACATTGCCACCTTAAAAATACAATAATTTTAAGACAAACCATTATATAGAGAGGAAAAACAATTTTTGGGGATGACAGATGGATATATCTTGGTTCTTGTTGCTAGTTTATTATTGTTATGCTGAAAAAAAATACGTCGAGCATAGAGATACAAATTGCGTGCTTGAAAGAGAACAAATTACGTCGGGCACAGCGAGATAAATATATTTTTTTATATATAATTAAACTTTTAGTTGTATAACTAAATAATTCGTTATATATTTGTGGTATGAAACTTTATATAATATGAAAGAACTTACAAAGGCAGAAGAACAAATAATGCAAATACTCTGGAAGATTGAGAAGGGATTTGTGAAAGATATACTTGAGTACTTTCCCAGACCCAGGCCTGCATATAATACAGTTAGCACTATAATAAGAATACTGCAGGACAAAGGATTCGTAAGTCATAAAGCCTATGGGCGGACCCATGAATACTACCCTGTTATATCGAAGGAAGATTACACTAAATTGAGAATGTCAAATCTTGTGAATGATTATTTCTCTAACTCTTTCGAAAATATGGTCAGCTTCTTTGCCCGTGAAAAAAAGATCAGCATAAAAGAGATGGAGGATATAAGTAAGCTGATGGAAGAAGAAATATCAAGACAGAAAAAATTAATATAATGATACAGTACCTCATAATATCTTCAGTGTATCTTGCCACATTTTACCTTATATATATGCTGCTTATTAGCAAAGATACACGTTACAGGAGAAATCGCATATATCTTCTTTCCAGCTTCATTATATCCCTGTTTCTACCACTTGTCAGTATAACTTCAGCTCCCGGGGGATTGCTTTCTTCTTTTAATCAAAACCTGAGCGGCATTGTTAATATTCCTCAGGTTGACGTCTATGCCATTAACCCTTCCGCTGGATCAAATCATAGTTTATCTCTTCTTCTCTGCATATATATTACCGGAAGCATGATAGCTTTTATGATATTAATGGCCAATTTATTCAGGCTTACAAGCTATATCAGGAAGTACAGGGTTAAAGGATCCAGATTGGTACTAACACCTCCAGGGAAAGAATCAGGCTTTTCGGCCATGGGATATGTATTTCTTAACAGGGACTTGAAAAATGAAATAAAAAATACAATACTGGTTCACGAACAACAACATATACGCAATAGGCATTTCTTTGATATCATTCTGCTCCGCTTTATTGGTGTATTCTTCTGGTTCAACCCTTTTATTTATCTATATGAGCTCTCACTGAAGACACTGCACGAATTTGAGGCTGATCAGCAAATGCTTGATTCAGGACGTAATGTAGTCAGTTACCAGCGACTTTTACTGAACCAGGTATTTAACACAAATATTTTCACTTTACAGAATGGCTTTTCAGGCCGTTCCCTAATTAAAAAACGTATGATCATGATGACAAAAAAAAGAAGTAAAAAAATGTCAGGTCTGAAGCTTCTCTTTGCAGTACCTGTAATATTATTGGTATTCAGTGTGTTCTCATGTAAGAACGATGAGAGCGTACCACTGGTTATTCCCGAAGAAGCCAGTACACCCGAACTGGTATCAGACCAGGCAGATGAAAGTAAAAGTTCTCAGACACTACAGGAGGTATGGGAAGATGTGCCCGCTTTTACAGTTGTTGAAGAAATGCCAACATTCCAGGGTGGTGATGTAAATGTCTTCCGTAACTGGGTTCAGAAAAACGTTAAATACCCGGAAGAAGCGGCACGTAAAGGTATACAGGGAAAAGTATTTGTCCGTTATATTGTAGATAAGGAAGGTTCAGTTCAAGATGTAACCATTTTAAGAGGCGTCGATCCCTCCCTTGACAATGAAGTGATAAGAGTGGTTAAATCATCTCCTGTCTGGAGCCCCGGAAAACAGCGTGGTGTAATTGTCCCTGTTAAATTTTCAATTACTGTTAACTTCCAGTTGCAGTAACTATCCTTAGAAAATTTATAATGATCAGGGCGCTCAGAAGAGCGCCTTTTTTATTGGAATATTGGATTGATGGATCTACGAATGGATGAATAAACTATCAGAGGCGCAAAGCTTTGCGCCTCTACTTTATCAACCATATAAACTTTATCAACTCTATAAACATCCTTCTTCCTTTTAGACGCACCATGGCACGTCTCTACGAACCCTTTAATTATTATTGGACACTAACAATTTTATTCCACAGTTACATTTATACCACCACTTTCTTAATTCGATATTCGATATTCATTACCTTTTGCCTTTCGTCTTTAGTCTTTTGCCTTTCGTCTTTAGTCTTTTGCCTTTCGTCTTTAGTCTTTTGCCTTTCG
>CAZSJH010000012.1:18452-28090 GCA_964607105.1 uncultured Rikenellaceae bacterium
TCTTTAGTCTTTTGTCTCTTATCTTTGTATCATGTTATCATTGCAACAACGAATAAGCGCCTTCTCCGAACTGGGTCATATCCTGAACGATGCAGCCTCCTCCTTTCCTTCATCCCATGAAGCTGTAAGCCTGCGGAAGCTTATGGACAAGCAGGAACAGCATAACCTTTGGTTCACCGCTTATAATGTAAAATTTGCAGTCAGAGCTATTGCTGATATGATTGAACAAGACAAACTGGAGAAATGGCTGGAAAAATATAAAATACAGGATAATCCTCCGGTAAGAAAAACTGTGGCCGTTATCATGGCCGGCAATATCCCGCTTGTCGGCTTCCACGATTTTCTCTGTATCCTTATTAGTGGTAACAGATTGCTGGCACGTACCAGCTCAAAAGACAGTGAGCTGATCAGGGCACTTACTGATTTATTAATATCTATTAACGGGGCTTTCAGGAATCATATATCTTTTACCGGAAAAATAACACAGGGATATGATGCGATAATAGCAACAGGAAGCAATAACACTTCAAGGTATTTTGAGTATTACTTTGGTCAAAAGCCGCATATATTCAGAAAGAACAGGAGCAGTGTGGCAATCATTGACCGGAGTATAACAAATGAACATATCAAAAAACTGGGGAATGATATCTTCTCCTACTTTGGCTTGGGCTGCAGAAATGTATCCAAATTATATATTGAGCAAAGTATCAATCCTGAAGAAATATTTTCCGCATGGTCTGACTGGTCACACATATTAAATCACAGGCCATATGTAAATAATTATATTTACAACAGGTCTTTGTTCAGGCTCAATAAACAGCATTTCCTGGATAACGGTTTCATGCTGTTTAAACAGGACACTGTCCTTTCTTCACCGGTAGCCGTAACTTATTACGAATTGTTCAGTAAAAGGGAACAGTTAAATAATAAACTCAGCAGGCAGACAGAAATGATTCAATGCATTGTGTCGGAAAAGGACACTATTTTCGGACACACACAGTATCCGGGACCGGACGATTATGCCGATAATATGGACACTTTAGAGTTTATTAATTCTTTGCAATAAAATATTTTTCATATTTCATACTTTTAAAAAAATAATTACATTGCACACATTCAAATACAGTGTTTATGGTCTATAAGTTTGTAGTCATATCAAGTGAGGAGGAATCCTTCCTGCGTGAATTTGAACTTGATGAGAACAATACTCTTCTTCACTTTCACATTATTCTGCAGGAGGAACTGGAATATGACCGTTCGCAAATGGCCTCTTTTTTTACTACTTCAAAGAAATGGGAAAAAGAAGAGGAATTTACTCTTTTCGAGATGGGTGCAAACACAACTCCCATGGATGAAGTAATTATTGATGATATTGTTATTGAGGACAACCAGAAATTATTGTATGTATTTGATATGTTCAATGAAAGAACTCTTTTCATCGAATGTGTGGGTACTGTAGACACTGTTGAAGGCAGAAAATACCCCGTTTGCACTCGTTCACAGGGCAAACCGCCACCGCAGGTGCTTTTCTCCAACTTTACCAAAATAAGTGCCCGGATCGATGATGATGACGACGATACGGATAACGATTTCATTGATGATAATGATCCTGATCTTTCCGATTTTGAAAATATGGAAGACTACGAGGATTCCTGAAACCACGCTCTTCAATAATGGATAATACTCTTATTATACTCCTGGGGCCGACAGCTATAGGTAAAACGGACCTGAGTATCGATATTGCCCGGTATTTTAACACAGAAATAATATCATGTGATTCAAGGCAGTTCTATAAGGAAATGTCAATAGGTACCGCTGTTCCACTTCATGAGCAACTTGAAAAAGTAAAACACCACTTTATTGGCCACCTGTCGGTTAATGATTACTACAGTGCTAGCAGGTTCGAAAAGGATTTTATTAAATTGTCACAAAAACTCTTCAAAATCTATGACATACTAATTATGACCGGAGGATCAGGCCTTTACATGGATGCTGCCTGTGGCATAATAGATGAGATACCCGATGTCGATTCTGCAGTAAGGGATAAATATTTGCGCAAATTTGTTGACGAGGGACTGGAAAGCATCAGAACCGACCTCAGATTGCTAGACCCGGTTTATTACAGGACAGTCGACCTGAAAAATTATAAACGGATAATAAGGGCATTGGAAATCTGTGAAAGCACAGGAAAACCATATTCATATTACCTGAAGAAAAAAAGAAAAGAAAGAGACTTTAATATCCTCAAGATTGGTCTGACAATGGACCGCCAGGAACTGTACAGGAAAATTAATGAACGAGTTAACAGTATGCTTTCAGCCGGGCTTGAACAGGAAGCAAAAAAGCTCCTCGAATACAGGAATACAAACGCCCTTAACACATTGGGCTACAAGGAAATGTTCAGATATTTCGATGGCGAGATAACCAGGGACAGAGCTATTGAACTTATAAAAAGAAATTCACGAAGGTATGCCAGGCGACAGATAACATGGTGGGCAAGGGACAAGGAGATTAAATGGTTTCATCCCAATGACAGGGATGAGATTATCGGTTATATTCAGAAGTTGAGAATGGGTTCCTCCTTCGCTGGCGCGGTTCTCTGAACCGTGCCATGCTTCTGAGGACGCGATAAGAATGATTTTATTACCCAGCACCGCCCACCGAAGCCCTCAGGGCGAAGGTGAGTACCCAGTTACCCGGCACCTAGAAAAGTTTCTTTAACTTCCTGATCGTCCCTTCCGGATCATCCGAACCAAAAATCGAACTCCCTGCAACCAGTACATCAACCCCGCTGTCAACAAGCTTCCTGGCGTTAGTTGTATCCACCCCGCCGTCTACCTGTATCATAACATCATATCCTCCTCCGTCTATCATTTTCTTCAGTGCACTGATTCTTTCGTAGCTGTTGCTGATAAATTCCTGGCCTCCATAGCCCGGGTTTACCGTCATTATTAAAACCATATCGACGTAGGGAAGCACCCACTCAAGCACTGTAACAGGTGTATGCGGGTTCAGTGATACACCAGCCTTCATTCCCAGTCTTTTTATTTCTGATACCGTCCGGTTAAGATGGCGACAGGCCTCATAGTGAACTGTCAGTATACCAGCACCGGTGTCCCTGAAACGCTCAAGGTATCTGTCGGGATCAACTATCATGAGATGCACATCCATGGGCTTCTCTGACAGTTTCCTGACATATTTTAAAACAGGGAAACCAAAAGAGATATTCGGGACAAAAACACCATCCATAATATCAAGATGAAGCCAGTCGGCCTCACTGCGGTTAACCATTGCTATATCCTTATCCAGCCAGCCGAAGTCAGCGGCCAGCAGTGATGGTGAAACTAAATGATCCATGGTGCTTTCTTTCAGGTTGTTTTTGTCTTATCCCAGGTATGTCTTTAGTATCTTACTGCGTGTTGTATACTGTATCCTCTTCAGGGCTTTCTCCTTTATCTGTCGCACCCTTTCACGGGTAAGGCTCAACTCCTCTCCTATCTCCTCCAGTGTGAGCGGGTGTTTCAAATTAATTCCGAAATAAAGTTTGATCACCTTAGCTTCTCTTGGTGAGAGTGTACTGAGAGCCCTCTCTATTTCATATGTAAGTGATTCATTCATCAGATGTTTATCCGGGCTGGGATTATCATCATTATGCATCACATCATACATGTTATTATCGTCTTCATTGCTTATTGGTGCATCCATGCTTACTGTACGGCCATTCGACTTTAACACTTCCTTCACCTCATCAGGGGCCACCTGTAAAACATCAGCTATCTCCTGGGACGAGGGTTCTCTCTCAAACTCCTGCTCAAGCCTTGCAAAAACCCTGTTGATCTTATTTATTGAGCCTATCTTATTTACAGGCAAACGTACAATCCTTGCCTGCTCAGCCAGGGCCTGCAGGATAGCCTGTCTTATCCACCATACCGCATAGGAAATAAATTTGAATCCCCTGGTTTCATCAAAACGCTGGGCAGCTTTTATTAGACCCAGGTTGCCTTCATTAATTAGGTCCGGCAGGCTCATCCCCTGGTTCTGGTATTGCTTGGCCACGGATACTACGAAACGCAAATTTGATTTTACCAGTTTCGCCAGGGATTCTTTATCACCGGTCTTGATCTTCCTCGCCAGCATAACCTCCTCCTCGGGAGTAATAAGATCAACCTTACCAATCTCCTGCAGATACTTGTCAAGGGATGGAGTATCACGGTTAGTGACCTGTTTGGTTATCTTTAATTGCCGCATAAGAATGATGTAAATCAGTATCCTGCCCGCCCCCCATCACAATAATAGTAATAAAATTGATTAACAACAACAGGTTAATAAATTAAAATCATTCTAAAATAGCAATATCAAGCCCACTATTTGTCCTGAGATACAATTTTTTACATTATGTTTTTGTTATTTAACCTTTTTTTAGGATATTAGTATTGTATTATAATGAGGTTTTACTTATAATTGCAACGGTTTTAGCCGCATAGATTTTATCCTTGCGCATCTGCTTTCAAATCTGAAACAGATTTTTCTGGAAAAATTATCAATACAATTTTCATTAACATTTTCCTACAATAGTAATTATGTACGACATTCTTGAGTTAAACAAAAGGCTACTCCCCGAACTGAGGGAGATAGCCAAAAATCTTAAGATCAAGCGAGTAGAGTCATATCGAAAACAAGATCTTGTATACCTTATCCTTGATCAGCAGGCAATTGTTGAAGCCTCTGAAAATAAAGCATCAAGCGCCAACAAAAATAAAAGAGCCGAAAATAAAGAAGGCGATTCCGACAGTAATAAAAACCGGGGACGCAGACCAAGGACAAAATCTGATGGTAAATACGTTAAGCTTCCGCCCAAACAGGATGGAAAAAAACCGGATGATCCTGATGATAATAAAAGTGGCGCCGCCACCGGTCAGGTAAAAAATGCTGAAAAAAAAGAGCATGACAGCAGGCAGATAAAAAGACCGGAGAGGCATTTCGACAGGGATAAATCTCAGAAAAGCCCTGAAAGGAATGACAGAGAAGTAGCTGCCTCAGATAAAGGCAGGGAAGATGCAAAAAGTGATGCCAGTAAAAAAGAAGAAGCCAAAAGCCCTGATATAAGGCATAAACAACAGGATAAAGAAAAAGAAAAAGAGAAAGAAAGGAATTTTGACCAGCGTAGCGCTCAGAAGAAATACGATAAGGAACCTGAGAGCAAGGAACAGGAATATGAGTTCGAAGGAATAATTTCAAATACAGGAGTACTCGAAATTATGCCCGACGGATACGGTTTTCTCCGCTCAGCTGATTATAACTATCTCAATTCACCGGATGACATTTATGTGTCACAGTCGCAGATAAAATTATTCGGCCTCAAGACAGGTGATAGCGTTGAGGGTACAATAAGGCCTCCAAAAGAAGGTGAAAAATACTTCCCCCTGATTAAAATACAGATGATAAATGGCCGTAGCCCAGATTTTATTCGTGATCGCGTACCTTTCGATTACCTTACTCCTCTTTTCCCAAATGAAAAATTCACACTGTGCTCACCCGGGGAAACAACCCTCTCGGTAAGAGTGGTTGATATGTTTGCACCAATAGGAAAAGGACAGAGGGGATTGATAGTGGCACAGCCAAAAACGGGTAAAACAATTCTCCTGCAGGATATAGCAAATGCCATAGCCAAACATCATCCTGAAGCATATCTTATGATACTGCTCATAGATGAAAGACCTGAAGAGGTGACAGATATGGCAAGGAGTGTGAACGCTGAAGTAATTGCATCAACATTCGACGAGCCGGCAGAAAGACATGTGCGCGTAGCTAATATAGTGCTTGAAAAAGCCAAACGAATGGTAGAATGCGGGCATGATGTCGTAATCCTTCTCGATTCCATTACAAGACTGGCAAGGGCTTTCAACACTATAGCTCCAGCATCAGGAAAAGTGCTCTCAGGTGGAGTCGATTCAAATGCCCTGCATAAACCAAAAAGGTTCTTCGGAGCCGCACGTAATATTGAAAATGGAGGTTCATTGACCATACTCTCAACAGCACTTACCGAAACAGGTTCAAAAATGGATGATGTGATCTTCGAGGAATTCAAGGGTACGGGTAATATGGAACTGCAGCTAGACCGTAAACTATCGAACAGGAGAATATTCCCGTCAATAGATATCCCGGCATCCAGTACAAGGCGGGAAGACCTGCTGCTCGATAAAAATTTCCTGAATAAAATATGGATACTCAGGAATTACCTCACCGATATGAATGCTGTGGAAGCCATGGAATTCCTTCGTGACAGGCTAAGGCAGACTGAGTCGAATGAAGAATTCCTTATCTCCATGAACGGAGGATAATAAAACTATTTACTGTAATAACAGGATATAAAACAATTACTAATTTTTAACTAAATAAGTATTTTTTCAGATATGGGAACAAAGAAAAAGTTTATAACACTAGACGGTAACCAGGCAGCATCACATATTGCTTATATGTTCAGTGAAGTTGCATGTATTTATCCAATTACCCCTTCTTCGAATATGGCCGAATTTATAGATGAATGGGCCGCTAACGGCAGAAAAAATGTTTTCGGGGAAGAAGTGAAGGTAGTTGAGATGCAATCTGAAGCCGGAGCATCAGGCGCTGTTCACGGTTCTCTGCAGGGAGGAGCACTCACCTCAACATTTACGGCCTCACAGGGACTTCTCCTTATGATACCAAATATGTATAAGATGTCAGGCGAACTCCTGCCTGCCGTGTTCCATGTGAGCGCACGCTCTGTAGCTGCTCATGCACTGTCGATATTCGGTGATCACACTGATATATACGCAACAAGGCAAACAGGTTTCGGCATGATAGCAACTGGTAGCATACAGGAGATAATGGACCTCGCAGGAACAGCTCACCTGTCAGCAATAAAATCAAGAGTGCCATTCATGCATTTCTTTGACGGGTTCAGATCCTCGCATGAAATACAGAAAGTCGAAATGCTCGAAACGGAGGATATGAAAAAATTAATAGACTGGGATGCCATACAGGCTTTCAGGAATAATGCTCTTAACCCTGAACATCCGGTAACGAGGGGAACAGCACAGAACCCTGATATATATTTTCAGGCTAAAGAATCCGTTAACCCTTACTATATACCTCTGGCTGATATCGTTGCAGAAAATATGAAAAAGATATCAGAACTTACCGGCAGGGAATATAAACCCTTTACTTACTATGGAGCACCCGATGCTGAGAATATTATAGTTGCCATGGGCTCAGTAACATCAACCATTAAGGAAACAATAGACTATCTGTCCTCAAAAGGAGAAAAAGTGGGCCTCATCAACGTTCACCTCTACCGGCCTTTTTCCAGCAAGTATTTCTTTGACGTGCTACCTGATACAGTCAGGAAAATATCAGTGCTCGACCGTACTAAGGAACTGGGCGCCAACGGCGAACCTATGTACCTGGATGTACGCGATTTGTTCTTTGAAAAAGATAAACACCCGCTGATAGTGGGAGGACGTTACGGACTGTCTTCAAAGGATACAACCCCTGCTATGATAATGTCAGTTTATGAAAACCTTAAACAGGATACACCTAAGAACCAGTTCACAGTGGGGATTAAGGATGATGTTACAAACCACTCATTGCCATTGCTTGCTGAACTGAATGTTTGTGATGAAAGTACCTACTCAGCTAAATTCTACGGTCTGGGTTCTGACGGCACAGTGGGGGCTAACAAAAACTCGATAAAGATCATTGGTGAAACAACAGATAAATATTGCCAGGCATATTTTGCATACGACTCAAAGAAATCAGGCGGACTTACAGTTTCTCACCTTCGCTTCGGGGATACTCCCATCAGGTCAACATACCTGGTAAATACCCCTGATTTCGTTGCCTGCCACGTGGCTCCTTACCTCGAGAAATATGATGTGCTCAAGGGCCTGAAAGAAGGAGGCACATTCCTCCTTAATGCTACATGGACCGAAGAAGAAGTAGAAGAGAAACTGCCCGGTGAAATGAAAAAATACCTGGCCGGGAATGATATAGATTTCTATTTGATCAATGCCACTGATTTGGCAGAAGAGATCGGGCTGGGCGGTCGTACCAATACAATAATGCAAAGTGCATTCTTCAAGGTGGCAAACGTTATACCCTACGATAAGGCAGTGGATGAGATGAAAAAATTTATCGTTAAATCCTATGGTTCCAAGGGTGAAGATATAGTTAACATGAATTACGCTGCCGTCGACCGTGGAGGCGCTGTAAAAAAGATCAAAGTACCGGAATCATGGAAGAATGCAAAACCCGATGGAACAAAGGTTGATGGAAAAATTCCTGAATTTGTCAGGGACGTAATGAATCCTATCCTTGCACAGAAAGGAGATGACCTGCCTGTAAGTGCTTTCAAGGGAAGAGAAGATGGTACATTCCCCGCCGGGACTACACAGTATGAAAAACGGGGTGTGGCAGTGTGGACACCGGAATGGATACCAGAAAACTGTATACAGTGCAACCAGTGTGCATTCGTATGCCCGCATGCCGTAATCAGACCATTCCTACTTACCGATGAAGAAGCAGCCAATGCTCCTGAAGGAACTGAAACAATCCAGGGAATAGGCGGCCTGAAAGAATATAAGTTCAGGATACAGGTAAGTGTATATGACTGTACAGGATGTGGTAACTGCGCCGATGTGTGCCCGGCCAAGGAAAAAGCTCTGGTGATGAAATCCTTCGAGTCACAGCTCAACCAGGCTGAGAAATGGACATACATGCATGAAGAAGTGGGATATAAAGATACTGTTGTCGATAAACTGAAGACAGTGAAAAACAGCCAGTTCTCACAACCACTGTTCGAATTCTCGGGTGCCTGTGCAGGTTGTGGTGAGACCCCTTATATTAAAGTTATCACACAGCTGTTTGGCGACAGGATGATTGTGGCAAATGCAACAGGTTGCTCCTCAATATATGGAGGATCAGCACCTTCCACACCTTATACCATGAATAAAGAAGGCCATGGTGTAGCATGGGCAAACTCACTGTTCGAAGATAATGCTGAGTATGGCTTTGGTATGGCAACAAGCATAAGCAAGCTGCGCGAGCGTATTGCCAGGCTCATGAAATCTGTCAACGGGGTAAGCACTTCAACTAAAGAAGCCTTCAATGAGTGGATCGAAGCCAAAGATGATGCTGAAGCGTCTAAAGTAGCTTCTAAAAAAGTTATAGAAGCATGCGATAAAGAAAAAGATGATGTCAGCAAGGAAATCCTTAAGCTTAAGCAATACCTCGTGAAGAAATCAATATGGATCATCGGTGGCGACGGCTGGGCTTATGATATAGGATTCGGAGGACTCGACCATGTTATAGCTTCCGGTGAAGATGTAAATATACTGGTACTCGATACCGAAGTATATTCCAACACCGGAGGACAGGCTTCCAAGTCCACGCCTGCAGGTGCCGTTGCTAAATTCGCTGCTTCAGGTAAGAAGATAAGGAAAAAAGACCTTGGCCAGATGGCTATAACCTACGGTTATGTATATGTTGCACAGGTTGCCATGGGTGCAAGCAATTCACAGTATCTGAAAGCTATTAAAGAAGCTGAAGCATACCCGGGTCCGTCCCTTATAATTGCTTATTCTCCCTGTATTAATCACGGA
>CAZSJH010000013.1:0-16143 GCA_964607105.1 uncultured Rikenellaceae bacterium
GGTTATGCTATAGGTAATTATATAGGTATTACTCTTGGAGGTATCCTTCCCTGACCTAAAACAGGTAATTAAGTCCAAAATAGAATTCGAAATTACCATCCTGCTCATTAAGGGCCTTACCAAAATCAGCTGATATGATAAAGTTTTCATTCATTACTACCCTTAATCCGGCCCCGGTACTGATATGCATCTTTTCAGCATCAGGATTAAAATAATCCTCTCTCTGGTCCTCTCCCAGAGTTACTGCATCGGGTATTTCAAAATCGACCTTTTTTGTTACCATACCGAAATCACCAAAACCTACAAACCCGATATAGAAATTCTGGTTAATCAGGTTAAACCTGAATGCTTTCCACCTGAACTCTGCATTGGCATAGAAGAGGCCATCACCTACAATCCTGTTCCTCAGGACACCCCTGACATTCTTACTGCCTCCCAGGCCTTCGGAAGTTGTTCCTGCCAGGACCGATGTAATGATCTGGTTCTGGTGGTACCACGGTACATCTCCGAATATAGTAGTCTGGTAACCCAGCCTGTATGCGAAGGAAAGGTCCCTGGGAATAATAGTGAAATACTGGCGGTGAATGGCATAAAACTTGCCAAATCCGGCATCACTTAAGAATGAAGGCGATATTTCCACTCCTGCTTCAAACCAGATACCCTTCATTGCATTTGCTTCAAAATCACGACTGTCGTATGTGATACCTGTTTTGAGGGTTGTAATAAACCCCCCATCTGCCTCCTCTTCCCCAATGAGGCCCCAGTTTACATATTTATCATACAGACCGTCAATATCAGGTAGCAGGTTTTCATCCTTGCCTTTATTAAGCTTTTCAATGTCCACAGGACCAAATATGAAATTCTTAAGTTCCAGCCCCACATTCCATTGAAAATTTTCACCGGCAAGTTTACCTTTAATGTCATTCTTGAACCTGAACAGTTTCCTGTCAGTTTTATAAAACATTCTGGTTTTATATATACTGGCGTCAAGGTCACTGTCTGTCCAATCAGCATTATAAACTGCTTCATAACCGTTGAATCCGTAGAAATCATAGGCCTGGTCGGTTAAATAAGCAAGGTCAGAAGTTATGCTAATACCGGGAATCAGGGTTTTGGTTTCATACATCAGCCTGTATGTACTGCTTCCTTTTGTAAACCTGGAAACTTCAAAATAAAATTTCTGATCGTATGCAGGATATTTTGTTCCATCTCCATAGTCAAAAAGATTGAGAACAGCACCATACTGAAATCCAAGGTCGGTGCTGAATGTAATCGCTGGAAGAGCTCCTAAATTCCAACCAGTTTTTATTTTTTCTTCTTGTGAAAACACAGATATACAGATTGTTAATATCAGAAATGTTATGATGGATTTTTTCATCTGGATAGGGATTGGTTAATTTGTAATCACCAAAAATAAGAAAAAATATTGTTACCTTAGCCAATCCCAAAACCATATTTCATGGACATTATAATAAAAAATATAAAAGGACTTGTACAGGTTGAGGATGAGCCTGTTAAGTATAAAGCTGGACAGGCAATGTCGGAGCTCCATACGATCAGTAATGCCTGGTTATACTTAAAGGACGGCATTATTCATTCTTACGGAGAAATGAGAGATTACCCCGGCGATATGGAGGGATCAGAGATAATTGATGCAGAAGGCAGATTTGTTTTGCCTTCATACTGTGATTCACATACCCACATAGTCTATGCAGGCAGCAGGGAGATAGAATATAAAGATAAGATAAGAGGCCTGTCCTACGAACAAATAGCTAAGAGGGGAGGAGGTATACTTAATTCATCAAAACTATTACAGCAAACATCCGAAGATGAATTATACGAACAGTCAATGGTCAGGATCAATGAGATTATCTCGCTGGGTACGGGTGCCGTTGAGATAAAAAGTGGTTACGGCCTGTCAACGGAATCGGAACTGAAAATGCTGAGAGTGATAAAACGCATAAAGGGAAACACTCCACTGTCGATCAAGGCTACTTTTCTTGGCGCACATGCTGTACCTGCAGAGTACCGGTCCAGGCAGTCAAAATATGTTGAGCTCGTAATAAATGAAATGATACCTGCTGTAGCATCAGAAAACCTTGCTGATTTTATTGATGTGTTCTGTGATAAAGGCTTTTTTACGGTAAAGGATACTGAACGTATACTTATGGCAGGAATAAAATACGGGATGCGTCCGAAAATACATGCCAATGAACTAGCCTATTCGGGTGGTATACAAACTGGTACAAGGTACGATGCTCTTTCTGTTGACCACCTTGAGTTTACAAGTGAAGATGAGATTGATGCACTGAAAAACAGTGAAACCATGCCAACCTTATTGCCAGGTGCATCTTTTTTCCTGGGTATGGATGATCCACCTGCCAGGAAAATGATAGAGAGCGGATTACCGCTAGCCCTGGCTTCAGATTATAATCCGGGTTCATCCCCGGCGGGAGATATGAAATTTATTATGTCACTGGCCTGTATTAAACTAAGGCTACTGCCCGAGGAGGCATTGAATGCGGCAACGATAAACGGAGCATATGCCATGGGCCTTTCAGATACTCACGGTTCAATATGCTCAGGTAAGGTGGCAAATGTATATATTACCCGGGAAATACCGACCTTTGAGTTTATGCCATATGCATACGGTAGTAAACTTGTTGATACGGTAATACTTAATGGGTATATTGTTGATGGATTAATGGATTATTAGAATGAGAACGGCTAAACTACTAAACAACTAAACTACATTAATATTATGTCCGAACAAATTATAGAATGTGTACCAAATTTTAGTGAAGGAAGGGATATGTCAGTTATTAAGAGAATAACTGATGCCATAGAGTCGATTGAAAATATCAGCCTGCTGGATGTGGATCCGGGAAAAGATACCAACAGGACTGTGGTAACATTTGTTGGTACTCCCGAATATGTAGTAGAAGCTGCTTTTAAGGCAGTTCAAACGGCCGCTGAGCTTATTGATATGTCAAAACACAAGGGTGCGCATCCCAGGATGGGTGCTACAGATGTATGTCCCCTGGTACCGGTATCAGGTATATCAATGGATGAAACGGTGGAATACGCGAGGAAGCTTGCAGAAAAAATAGGATCTGAATTGTCAATACCAGTTTATTGTTATGAGAATGCGGCATACAGTGAAGAACGCAGAAATCTGGCCAATTGCCGATCAGGAGAATATGAAGGTCTGAAGAAGAAGCTTGCTGATCCTGCCTGGAAGCCCGATCATGGTCCTGCTGTTTTCAATGAACGTACCGGAGCAACTGCCGTGGGTGCCAGGGATTTCCTTGTAGCCTTCAATATTAATCTCAATACAACATCAACACGAAGGGCCAATGCTGTTGCCTTTGATGTAAGGGAAAGAGGCCGCGTTAAGAGAGAAGGGAACATGCTGACCGGGAAGATTGTTAAGGATAAGGACGGAAACCCGGTAATGATTCCCGGCAGCCTCAAGGAAGTGAAAGCTATCGGATGGTATATTGATGAGTATAGTATAGCACAGATATCGATGAATCTTACTAACATCTCTGTCACTCCTGTTCATATTGCTTTTGATGAAGTGTGCCGAAGTGCCGAATCCAGGGGCCTAAGGGTAAGCGGCTCCGAACTGGTAGGTCTTATACCACTATCAGCCATGCTGGACGCAGGAAGGTATTTCCTGAGGAAGCAGGAAAGATCAACGGGTGTACCCGACAGTGAACTCATAAAGATAGCTGTTAAATCAATGGGGCTGGACGAACTGACAGAATTTAATCCTGAAGAAAAAATAATTGAATACAGAATCAGGGACAGGCAAATAAAAAAGCTGGTTTCTCTCAGTCTTGAATCATTTATGAACGAGACAGCTTCTGAATCTGTTGCACCTGGAGGCGGCTCAGTATCTGCATACCTTGGGGCACTGGGCGTAGCACTTGGTTCAATGGTTGCCAATATCTCTTCACATAAAAGGGGATGGGATGAAAGATGGGAAGAATTTTCAGATTGGGCAGAGAGAGGTAAGCTGATACAGAATGAGTTATTAAAGCTTGTGGATGAAGATACCGATGCATTTAACAGTATAATGAAAGCTTTCAAAATGCCGCGGGTAAGCGAGGAAGAAAAGAAGGAGAGAAAAGAAGCGATAGAGAAGGCTACAAAAAATGCTATTCTCGTGCCGTTAAAGGTAATGGAAATAGCTTTTGAAGCTTACGAGCTGATAGAGGAGATGGTGAAAGAAGGAAACCCGAATTCAGTTACTGATGCAGGTGTTGGAGCCTTAGCTGTCCGTTCGTGCATAAAGGGAGCATACCTGAACATATGTGTAAATTCCCGGGGACTGGATGATAGGAAATTTGGAGAGGAGATAAAAGCAAAGGCAGCTGAGCTTGATTTACAGTCCGAGAAAAGAGAAAGGCATATAGTGGATAAAGTCCTCGCATCTTTATAACCTTCTGCTTCTCCGGTAAGAAGACCTGTTTACACGCTTTCTTAATTTCCTGTTGATGATCTTCATCACTAAGTATATCACCAGCAGAAGAGAAATAACTATTATTATAGGCAGCAATTCATCTTTCATAATTAATCATTAATCATTAATAATTATTCTTTTTATCGTTCTCAGCCTGTGCGTATACCTGTTGGATTCTTCTGCATATATTCCCTGGTGATCAATCCTGTCTATCCTGACCTTCCCCGAGCAATGAATCACTGACCCGTTCCCCAGAAACAGGCCTACATGAGTAATGTTCCCTTTATCATTGTCGAAGAAAAGAAGGTCTCCTTCCTCTGCTTCTTCAAGAAAGCTGACGGGATCACCAACATCTGCCTGATTAAAGCTATCACGGGGCAGCTTATATCCATGAAGTTTATAGACAATCTGTGTCAGGCCTGAGCAGTCCATTCCTCCGCTTGTCCTTCCCCCCCAGAGGTAAGGGCAGTTCATAAATCTTCTGGCTGTCTGACTAACAGGTTCATTAACAGGGCTTAATATTACCTTATCGTGACAGGTTAATTTGCTATTACCTATTTTAAAGGAATTTTCTGTTTTATTGAAGTTATATATTGCGGATCCTGCTTCAAGCTTAACAGGAGTTCCATTATCAGCTGTAAAAACTGTCCTGCTTGCCAGTATATCAACTTTGTCGTTCTTCCTTTCTACAAAGTAAAGGTGGTGATCTCCATCCATCCATCCTTCGTACCCGTCAAAGTCATTTCTAATCTTCATCCAATTTAAAGATCTGTCGATAATGCTATATTTCTCGCCAAACAAGATCTGGCTCCCCTGTTCACTTTTATGAGAGGGGTTTATCCTTAATGGGACATAGACATTGGCGCAGATTAACTTATCCATAAAGCTTTCCTATTCCGTTTTAGTCTTGTCGTGCGTAACATCTGTTGTTGCATCTGAAGGTTCATTTACATCATTCCCTTCGCTTGATTGAGGATCTTCACCCTTGTCAGAGGATTTCTCTTCTTTTTTGAGCATGTTCAGAGAATGAAGAATATTATACCACTGAATTATCTTCTTTATATCAGAAACATAAACCCTGTCTCTGTCGTAATCGGGCAGGAGTTCGTTGAAATAGCTTTTAAGTTCATCTGGTGATGACTTATGATTTATGGATTCAGCACCTTCTTCTTTTTCATATATTTTGTCAAAAACCTCTGCCAGCGGCATCTCTTCAGTTTCTGTAAAGACAGCAATATCTTCCAGAGAACTTATCTTAGCCGCTCCATGCGCCGATGTTCTTTTGGCGGTTTCGAGGTTTTCAACTATAACTGCATTTTTCCCCTGTGCAATAAATTTATATAAGCCCGGGGACCCGGCAATTGCCATTAAGTCTTTAAGAACCATTGTTGTTATTTTTCAGATTTATATATTTTTTTACAGCATATTTCTACTTTTCTTAATTTTCTCGTATGCTTCATTGACCTTCCTGAATTTTTCATTAGCTATTTCCCTGAAATCTTCACCGAGGTGACTTACCATATCCGGATGGTATTTTCTTGCCATTTTTCTGTAGGCTTTCTTCACTTCTTCGTTACTGGCTGAAGGCTCTATCTCGAGTATTTTATAGTAAGCATCGTCTGAAGGCAAGAACATATTTTTTATTGAATCCCTGTCTTTTTGTGAGATATTTAGATATCCAGCTATTGATTCTATTGTATCGAGCTCCCTTTTATCTGCGTACCTGTCCGACTGGGATATCCCATATAGCATATGTATCAGCTGTAATCGTGATGCATATTCCATATTTCTGCTTATTTGCCTGCACACGTCAGCAACAGGTATATTCTGATTGAGGACGTCTCTCAGCATCAGCAAAGCTTCATTTGCTGTTTCTTCACCAAACTGTTTTCTGAAGAAATTCTTAACAAAATCGAGTTCAGATTTTACCACCTTGCCATCAGCTTTCATAACGGTTGCCACCAGCACAATGAGGCTAAGTCCAAAATCTCCTGCGGTTGTATTATAATTTCTTCCCCTGTAATTTGTTGTTGTTTGGCTCTGGCTGCGTCCGTCGAAAATAGATCCCGCAGCAAATCCAAGGAGTGCTCCCAGAGGCCCTCCGAGGAACCAGCCCAAACCACCACCTATCCATTTGGCATATTTCCCCATAACCTAATTATTTGTCAAGGTATTTTAATATGCTGTTATGAATTTTCATAACTTCAGGAATAATCATGGTATTTTCTGAATTATTGATATAATAATCAGAACGTTTTAGCATCTCCTCCTCCTTTATCTGTTTATTTACCCTTTCCATCACCTGCTCCCGGGTCATCCTGTTTCTTCCCATGACCCTGTTTATCCTCTCTTCCAGCGGAGCTATTACAGCCAGTATCTTATCAACGTATTCTTCGGCCCCGGCCTCGAACAGGATGGCTGCTTCGAAAATTACATAATCAGCTTGTTGTTGTTCACGCCATTCCTGGTATAGTTCAAAAACTCGCGGATGCACCAGTGAATTAACCCTGTCAAGCAGGAAATCATCATTAAATATTAGTGAAGCCAGTTTACTCCGGTCCAGTTCTCCTGTGGCATAGAGGTCCTCACCTATAAGTCTATTCAGTTCATCCTTCAGTCCGGTATCGGTTTCCATAATACTATGGCCTTCATCATCAGCAGAAAAAACCGGAATTCCAAGAACATTGAAAATCTTGCACACCGTTGATTTACCACTTCCTATACCACCCGTTACACCTAAGCTAAAAATCATTTCTTCTCAATAATATATTCAACCTGCATTGGATTATATCGGACATTAGTTATAAAAGGGGGCAGGTTAATCATTTCAACGTTCAACCTGTCAACTTTTCTAATATCAAGATTTTTCATATCCACCACTGCATCAAGAGGTATTTCCTGCATCCTGTTATAATCGCTAAGTGCTATATTATACTGAACGCTCACCATATCCGGGAACAACCTCACTTCTGCCGTATCAGGTTTATTGATTATTCTTATACCGACATCTATTACTTCCTCGGTATACTGCTCAACCGGAACTGTTATTTCAATTTTTTTATGTGAGATTCCTATCTTACGTATCGGTTCTATTTCCAGGTTACGGGTAATTTGTTCTTTAACCTGGTTAAATTCATGAAATTCTGTTTCAACGA
Source organism: uncultured Rikenellaceae bacterium (assembly GCA_964607105.1). GTDB lineage: Bacteria > Bacteroidota > Bacteroidia > Bacteroidales > VadinHA17 > UBA9300. Next base: position 7,624 of record CAZSJH010000013.1, read on the forward strand.
ACATTATTGTATCAATAATTGTTCTGGGACCTGATATTTCTACTGAATCAGGATCTGTAACAATGTTACCGTTAATCATGAATTGCTTTTGAAGGTTGACTTTTATATCGGGTTTGACTGGTACTTTTCTTACGATTACTTTATCAAAGACAAAATTGATTGAGTCAGGCTGAACGGAGGTAATTTCAAAATTGTTTCTGAGCTGTCTCATAAAAGATTCCCTGAGATTATATGAATGAATGAAAAATTCCAGTTCTGTTTCATTATCCCTAACCGACAAGCCTGAATTATCAACGTCTATAATAAGGGGTGTATTATTACCGCTTATTCTGGCTCTCAATAATGAATATCCAGAGCCTTCCAACTCCAAAGTTAATTTATCGGGTAATTCATTTACCAGTGCAAGGTTCTCGGGGAAATTGGTATATCTTACCGGGAAATTGACTGAACCTGTAATATCTTTGCTAAGTGCATTAATATACCAGAAGATAAATGAGAGCAGCAGGAAGAAAGAAAAAACAGCTACATTGCGGTTTATTAACTTTTCTTTAAGTAAGTTGTATATACTTTTCATGTCTCTTCCAGAGCTTTCTTCTGGTTCCATAAAGCTGTCAGTTTATATTATCGCCTGTTTATCTTTTTTGCTCGATATCGCTTGCATCTTTCAGGACAGCACTTTTATCAATTTTTAAAAGTATATTATCTCCAACATCCACGGTAACGGTCTTGTCTTTTACGTCAGTTACTCTACCGTAAATACCTCCTGAAGTAACTATCTTGTCCCCTTTCTTCAGTGAGCTCCTGTAATTAGTCATTTCTTTTTGTTTTCTCACCTGGGGTCTTATCATAAAGAAATAAAATATCGCGAAAACCAATATTAAAGGTAAGAAAGTTACCAGGGGATTCTGACCTTCCGGTGAAGGTCCCATCAAATACAAATACGCTAGGTTATTCATTATTAAATATTATTTTTTAGTTATTACTTCTGCTCTAATTTTAAGTATTACCACAGGTTTTTTCGCGTTTGACCTGATTATAATAGTTTTATTCTGTGCCCCATTTCTGAAGGAGCTATCGAAAACAACTTCCACTTTGCCACTGTTACCCGGAGGTACCGGTTTTTGATCAAATTCTGGTACGGTGCAACCGCAGCTTGTTGTAGCAGAGGTGATCAGGAGATCGGCACCGCCTGTGTTCTGAAAGGTGAAAACACATGCAACCAGTTCGCCCTCTTCTATTCTCCCGAAATCATGTTCCATCTGTAAAAACTCAATCTCCGGGGCTCCGTCTCCGTCCTCATTTATTTTAATATTGTCCGATACTTTGTTCTTACACGTGTAAAAGACAATTGCCAATATAAGATATAAAGGTATCAGTTTCATACAAAATTAATTTTTCCCTTTATTTTCACCCTCTTCAAAATCGGGCTCTCCAATAAGTCCCCGGCCGGTTTTTCGGAACAGTTGTTTCTCACGCATTTCTTTCACTATCTTATCCAGAATTCCATTTACAAAGGTACTGCTTTTTGATGTGCAGTAAAATTTTGCTATTTCAATATATTCATTTAGGCTTACTTTAACAGGTATCTCAGGAAATTCCATTACTTCTGTAATTGCCAGTTGCATAACAAGGGTATCCATAAGAGCAATACGCTCTATTTCCCAGTTTGTGGTATTTATATCAATTATTTCTTCCAGTTTTTCTGTTTTCAATATAGTTTTCCTCAACAGTGTTTTTGCGAAAATCTCATCTTCGGGTGACCTGTACAGATTCATAAGCCTGTGATCATCGTCTGATGTTTCCTTAAACTGTCTTAATGTTTTATCAACCATAACTGATATAAAATCAAGGTCGTCATTCCAGTAAACACTTTCTTCTTCGAGTACTGATTCTAGCTCTTCCGATTCCATAAGAATAAGATCCAGTAGCCTGGAAATGAATTTTTTATCCTCTGCATAGCTATTTTTCCCACTGCTCATGTATTCTTTATATAAGCTTGAGTCTTTAAGTATATTATAATATCGTTTTGGTATTTTGCTATCATCTCTCCATGAGAGCTTTAATGTCCGGGTATAGTTTTTCAATTGTTTATTAACCGACAATTGCTTCACCAGCCTGTTATTAATTAATTTTGTATTTGGGTTTAAGTCCTCGTGTGTGGGGATTTTCTTTTGTCTGGCTATTTCAATTTTCTCCTCGGCTACTTCAATTATCTCGACGATCAGTAACAGAAGAAGGTGATACAGATCGTAACTTTTCTTAAGACTGGTCAGCAGTTCTTTCTCAGCTGCTTCAAGACTGTCCCCCTTTTTCCTGTTAAAGGCATATAAAACAAGCAACGCTTTAATACGTAATAATCTCCTGCTTATCATCAAAAAGAACACTAGAATTATTTGAGTGCAAAAATAATCTTTTTCTCGTTCACACAAAATAGTGAAAGAGATAAAACTGTAACAGGCATAAGGTCAGCGGTACGGTGTTTTGATATATGAAAATAATTGTTACATTTGACAGCATTAATTATTTCCAAATTAAATTCAGCTTTATGAAGGAAGAGAACGAAGCCAAAGCGAGTGAGTTAAGTAACAATAATGAGAATGATTCAAGCGGGCGTGAAGAGGTTTACACTAAAGTTGTAAGAGCAGGAAACAGAACTTATTTCCTGGATGTAAAATCAACACGCAAGAATGATCTTTACCTTACTATTACCGAAAGCAAAAAGAGGTTTAATAAGGATGGGAAATTCTTTTATGAAAAGCACAAGCTTTTTCTTTATCAGGAAGATTTTGAGAAGTTCAGTGACGGACTTGAGGATGTATTCTCTTTCATAAGAGATTATGACACAGGTGTATCATCTGAATCAAAGGAAGTAGATAGTGACATAGAAGTTAGTGCCGTTGAAAAGGAAGCAGATGATACGGAAAAGGGAGATGACTCAAAGACAACAGATGAATTCATAAATGTTGAATTTGAGGATCTGGGTGAGAAATAATTACCTTAATAGTCCTTGGCGTCTGCTTAATCGGCAGTTATTTTAAAATTAAGCATGCTTGATTATTTATTACTTGCGCTTGCTATTGTATTAGTTATAGTTGGCATTATTGGTTGCCTTGTGCCCGTGTTGCCGGGCCCGCCTCTCAGTTTTATAGGACTACTTATATTGCATTTTACTGATTTTGCTGAATTCAAAACCAATCTGTTGATTATACTGGGACTAATTGCAATTACTGTTGCGGTATTTGATTATATTGTTCCCATATGGGGCACAAAGAAATTCGGAGGAACAAAGTATGGTATTCGGGGAGCTACAGTTGGTCTTCTCGTAGGTTTATTTTTCGGTCCCCCAGGCATCGTTATTGGACCTTTTTTAGGTGCAGTGGTTGGTGAACTTATTTATAAGGACGACTTCAGATATGCAATGAAAGCAGGCTTCGGGAGCCTTATGGGATTTATGGCCGGCATCGGCCTTAAACTGGCAGCTTCACTTGTAATTACCTTCTATTTTATCAGAGGACTGTTCTGAAGGATTACTTATACTTACTGCCCCAGTGTGGCTACCATAACTGCCTTTATAGTATGCATCCTGTTTTCGGCTTCATCGAACACGATAGAGTGTTCTGATTCAAACACGTCATCAGTTACTTCCATACCGTTCAGGCCATATTTCTGGTATATTTCCTCACCAATTTTTGTTTCGCGGTTATGAAAAGCTGGAAGGCAATGGAGAAATTTCACCTGAGGATTACCTGTCTTTTCAATAAGTTCTTTATTAATCTGATAAGGTTTAAGCATTTTAATTCTCTTTTCCCATACTTCTTCAGGTTCACCCATTGAAACCCAGACATCGGTATATAAGAAATCGACATCTCTGACGGCCTCATCAATATTATCAGTAATATTTATTTTTGCTCCTGTTTTAGATGCTATTTCCCTGCAGCTTGCTACCAGTTCTTCCGAAGGCTGTACTTCTGCTGGTGCTGCAGCCCTGAAATTCATACCCATTTTGGCAGCGCCAACGAGTAGAGAGTTGCCCATATTGTTCCTGGCGTCACCAAGGTAACAGAAACGGATTTCGTTAAGAGCCTTATTCGAATATTCCATCATGGTCATAAAATCTGCCAGTATCTGTGTCGGGTGAAACTCATTAGTCAGGCCATTCCAGACTGGGACACCTGAGTATTTGCCCAGTTCTTCAACTATTTCCTGGCCGAATCCCCTATACTCGATCCCGTCATACATACGACCCAGTACCCTAGCTGTATCTTTCATTGATTCCTTGTGTCCTATCTGGGACCCGGTGGGTCCAATATATGATACATGCGCACCCTGGTCTAGTGCTGCCACCTCAAAGGCACATCTTGTCCGGGTAGATGATTTCTCAAAAATGAGAGCTATGTTTTTGCCTTTGAGCCTGTGTTGCTCAATACCGGCATATTTTGCTTTTTTAAGATCTTTGGATAGATCAAGTAAAAATTTTATCTCACCCGGTTCAAAATCCAGTAACTTAAGAAAATTTCTGTTTCGCAAATTGTAAGCCATGTTTTTTTATTGTTTAATCGTTAAATCGTTTAATCGTTTAATAGTTAAATTGTTAGGTTTAGGGGACTGGATCTGCAGGGCAGGGTTCATCAGTCTTCGTACTCCATTGTTATTTTCGTTCCATACTTCTTATCCTCGAGTTTAAATGCTTCGGTTATAACGCTTTTCTGGCCTCCTGATTTAATAAAATTCAAGCATGCCTCAATTTTTGGGGCCATACTGCCTTTTGAAAATTGCCCTTCATTAAGATACCTGAGTGTATCATTATAATCAATATGATCAAGGGCTTTTTCACCCGGTTTCTTGTAATTCAAATAAACATAAGAAACATCAGTAAGTATATAAAACTCATCAGCTTTTATCTCCGAGGCAAGAAGAGATGAAGCCATATCTTTATCAATCACTGCTTCGGAAGGCCTGATGTCATTTTTTTCGTCAATATAAACAGGTACTCCTCCGCCCCCTGATGCTATTACTATATTACCCTGTCTTGCAAGGTTATCAATGATTTTATCATTCATTACTTTTATTGGCCTTGGCGATGCAACGACTCTTCTGAAACCGTCCTTAACTTTAACCTCTTCCTTAAAGATCCATCCTTTTGTTTTGTGTAACTGGTCAGCAGCAGCCTTATCATAAATCTTACCCACTCTTTTCTGAGGGTCAGAAAATGCAGGATCATTTTTATTAACTACGACCTGAGTTACAAGGCAGGCCACGTTCTTATCGATACCGTATTTATTCAGTACATTACGAAGCATCCGTTCGATCATATAGCCTATACCGCCCTGCGTGTCAGCAACACAAATATCCAGGGGCATCTGTGCTATGTTATACAATTGTTCCCCTGCATCATTCCTCATCAACACATTACCCACCTGGGGTCCGTTTCCATGCGTTATAACGAGATCATAATCCTGCCTGATAAGATGTACGAGATTTTCAAGGGTATCTGTTGTGTTTTGTTCCTGTTCCTCAATAGTACCAACCTGATCACCCCTTAGGAGCGCATTTCCTCCAAGTGCAACAACCGCAAGTTTTTTCATTTTTGAAAAATTATAAAGCTATAAATCCCAAAGGGATTCCCTTTAGCAAGGGAAAACACAAATCTATAACATTTAGTCATAAAATCCAGTCTAATGGGCTAAAAAGAGCGGGTCTGGAAGAAATAAACATAATATAAACGTTCAATATAAAGTCTATTAGTAGTTAATATAAAAAAAATACTATTTTTGCATTCAATTAAAGAATTTAATTCATTTTCAGGGTGAGGTATACGGTCGCTTTTTTCTACTTATTTTTAATTATCCTTCTTGGAATATCCGGCTGTAAAGAGTCTTCCCTCAAATCAATTGATGAAGGAGAAATCCATTATAAAATAACTTTCCATGACAGGAATGCATTCCTGCCTGATGAACTTATGCCAAACAGTATGGTTGTTAAGTTCAAAGATAGTAAAACAGTCATGGAAATAACCTCTCCCGTAGGTAATAACGGGGTTTTCATTATTACTGAGCCTGACAAAAACCAGATCCAGACTTTTCTGAGGGTACTGAATATGAGATATTACTGGGAAGGTCCGGCTGATGAGATACCTCCGGGTATAAATCCCATGCAAGACATGGCTATCAAAAACACCAACCAGGTATCCACTATACTTAATCTCAAATGTCATAAAGCAGAAGTCAGCGTTCCAGAAAAGGACTTCAAATATGATATTTGGTATACTGAAGACCTGAATATTAAAAAGCCTAATGGTTCTAATCCATTCAAGGATATTGACGGTGTTCTGATAAATTTCTTTTTCCTGATGGGAGATGCCATAATTGAATTTGAGGCCGAAGGTTTATACCAGCGACCAGTGCCGGATAAGGTTTTTGAGAAGAACGGTGATTTCAGAAGGATTGACCGCAAGTCCATGGACGACCTTATTACAAGCATAATGAGCCTTTGAACCATCCAATTATTTCTTCTTCATCAACATAAATTTACTACCTTTATGACACTAAAAAATGGAGCTGAAGGTTTATACACTAATACTGGTGCTTCTATTTATACTGACATTTAAGGATGAAAAAGAGAAGTAAAAAAAGCAGTAAATCAAAAAATAAAGATAAGTCGGGTAAAAAAAGTGGCTATTCTGTTTTAAGAGACGAGAGAATAAAATTTATTACCGGTCTTATCATAACTGGTTTTTCAGTATATCTATTCTTTGCATTTATCGCCTACCTGTTCTGGTGGAAAGCTGACCAGAGTTTTGCTGCTCCTATTATTTCGGGAGCAGAAGCACAGGTTAATAACTGGTCCGGTAAAAGTGGAGCCTGGTTTGCTGATATTTTTATAAATAAAGGGTTTGGACTGGCAGCATTTTTTATCCCTGTTATCCTGTCAGCAATTGGTTTGAGAATGTTGCACATAAAGAAGATAAATGCTCTCAGGATAAGCAGAAACCTGGTACTTGGCACAATACTCCTCTCCATAATCCTTTCTTATATATTCGGCCATGCCGATGGTATGTTTGGCAGTGGACCAGGAGGTGCACATGGATACTTCATCAGTCAATGGTTAAATGCATTCATGGGCAAACTAGGGACAGGGATATTATTGCTTGTGGTGCTTATCTCTTACATGATACTGGTATTCAACATAAGGCCATCTTTTTTAAATATAAGAAACGCTATACCCTGGCTAAGAAAAGTAGAATCTCAACATAATGAAACTGTAGAACCAGTTTCAGAATTTAAGATAAACCGACCCGGCGATGATGAATATATTGCTGAAAGTGAGAGTGATAAGCAGGAAGGACCGGATGAGGGTATAGATGATGAAGACAGAAGCGGTGGTCCGATAATAAAGGAGTTGCTACCCGGTGATGACAAAAATGGGGTTTCAATATCAATTACAAAAGCAAAAGCAAATGACCAGCTTACGGAAGAAGAGATGGAAAGGCTCAAGGAAAGCTATGATCCGAGGCTTGATCTTTCAGGTTTTAAGATGCCCCCGGTAAGCCTTCTGGATGAGCATAAATCGGAAACAGGATTTGATGATTCGGAAATAATTGAGAAAAAAGAGACAATAGTTAAGACACTTCGTGATTACAACATAGAGGTCAGGCATATTTCTGCCACTGTAGGACCAACAGTGACATTATATGAAGTTGTCCCTGAACGTGGTGTCAGAACAGCTAAGATAAAATCACTGGACAATGATATTGCTCTCAGCCTTTCAGCTTTTGGTATCCGCATAATAGCTCCTATCCCCGGAAGAGGCACAGTGGGTATTGAAGTCCCAAACAAGAATCCTGAAATAGTGTCAATGAAATCGCTTATAAGCACAAAAGCATTTCAAGACAGCAAATATGAATTAGCTATCGCCCTTGGCCGAACTATAACAAATGAGCTGCTTATGTTTGACCTCCAGACTATGCCTCACCTTCTTGTAGCAGGTGCTACAGGACAGGGTAAATCAGTTGGTCTCAATGTTATTATTACAAGCCTTCTATACCGCAAGCATCCCGCTGAGGTCAAATTTATTATGGTTGACCCCAAGATGGTTGAGCTAACACTTTATAATAAAATTGAAAAACATTACCTGGCCAAATTACCCGATACGGATGATCCAATTATAACCGAAACACAAAAGGTGGTTTATACCCTCAATTCACTCTGTATTGAGATGGATAACAGGTATAGGCGCTTGCGGAAGGCAAAGGTTAAGTCGATAAGGGAATATAATGAAGTATTCACTAGCAGAAAGCTGAACCCCGAACAAGGTCATAAATACATGCCCTATCTTATACTTTTAATAGATGAGTTTGCAGATCTTATTATGACTGCTGGCAAAGAGATTGAAGGGCCTATCCAGAGGTTGTCACAACTGGCACGAGCAGTAGGGATTCATCTTATTGTGGCGACACAACGTCCGTCAACAAATATTATAACCGGAACAATCAAAACAAACTTCCCGGCAAGATTGGCTTTC
>CAZSJH010000013.1:16153-27488 GCA_964607105.1 uncultured Rikenellaceae bacterium
CACGGACTATACTAGATAGTGTGGGAGCTGAAAAACTGGTAGGAAGGGGTGACATGCTAATATACAACGGCACTGAACTGATCAGGGCCCAGTGTGCATTCATTGATACACCTGAACTTAACAGGCTGACTGATTATATTGCATCACAGCAGGGATATACTGAGGCTTATATTCTACCGGAATATATCAGTGAAACTGATGAGAATTTCCATGAAGTGGATCTTAGAAAAAGAGACAGCCTGTTTGATGAGGCAGCACGTCTTGTAGTTCAAACGCAGCAGGGATCAACTTCCCTTATACAGAGAAAAATGTCACTTGGCTATAACCGTGCTGGTAGGATAGTAGACCAGCTGGAAGCCGCAGGTATTCTTGGACCATATGAAGGGAGCAAAGCAAGGGAGGTGCTAATTACCGATATAGTCAGTTTGGAACGTATTTTGCAAGGACTAGAATAAAATAGTATGAAAAGCATAGCTACAATAATATTCCTGCTGATAGGGTTTTCATTGAGTGCTCAGAAAGACCCTGTGGCAACAGGTATTCTTGACCGTTTCTCGGAAGCAGCACTAGCAGCACCTTCAGTAAGAATGAAATTTTCACTCAAGGTGCATGATAAAATCGAAGACACAATACAGGAGTCTGATGGGCAGGTTATTATAAAGGACAGTATGTACATGCTCGAATTGCCTGACAATACCATTTGGTATGATGGAACATCCATATGGACTCTTTCTCCCGAAGTGCAGGAAGTGACTGTTACATTACCCGACCCGGAGGGTGACAGTTTTATTACATCACCTTCAAGCCTTTTTGATATGTATAAAGAGGATTTTAAATACAGGATTATCGAAGAATTGCCGGAGGGAAGTGTAATAGACCTTTATCCGGAGGATCCCTCAGGTACTGATTTCAGCATAATAAGGCTGGTCATAGATGAACATAATAAGCTGGCCTCGGTAGAATACCGAAGGAAAGATGGTATTGACCTGTATGTTGATATTCATGATTACAATCTCAAGCAATCTTATCCTGACGATTTTTTTACCTTCGCTCCCTCAAGGTACCCTGGCGTTGATATTATTGATATGAGATAATTACTCCTTCTTCTTATCGGGATATTCTATTCTGGCATGATAAATGGTATTAAGCCTTTTTAAAAAGCAATCTTTTATCTGGGATATATCCCTGTATGTTATTGGGGCCAATGTAAACTGGCCTTCTTCCATCTGATTATCAATTATTGTGTCGATCAGGTTTCTTATCTTTTCTTCACTGTATTCTTTAAGGCTTCGTGATGAAGCCTCAACTGCATCGGCCATCATGAGTATAGCCTGTTCTTTTGTGAAAGGCTTAGGGCCGGGATAGGTGAATTTACTGAGATCAATATCGCTGTCAGGGAACCTGTCCTTATATTGCCTGTAAAAATAGTAAGCTTTGGTTGTACCCTGATGGGTCCTTATAAAATCTATTATCTGTTGTGGTAGATTATATTTTTTTGCCAGATCAAGGCCTTTAGTAATATGCCCGATAATTATTTCTGCACTTTTCTCCGGTTCCAGCATATCATGAGGATTGAACTGCTCTGACTGGTTTTCGGTAAAATATTCTGAACCAGCAACTTTGCCAATATCGTGATACAGTGCTCCGGCTCTGACAAGCAGGGGATTAGCTCCTATCGATCTGGCTGCTTCCTCCGCCAGGTTTGCCACCTGCATAGAGTGCTGGAACGACCCGGGCGCTTCCTCTGCAAGCTGTCTTAACAGTGGCTGGTTAGTGTCAGATAGCTCAAACAGGGTTGCATCAGACAGAAAACCAAATGTTTTTTCAAATATGTATATAAGAGGGTAACTTAATAACAAAAGAACTGAATTTCCGGCAAACCAGGCATAATTTGACCAGTCAATCTCGTTTACATCACCTTCCTGTATTATACCTATCCCAAAGTATACAAATGAGAAAGTGAGAAAAACCATAGAGGCGGAGAAAAAGAGTTTTCCCCTCCTGTATGTATTTGTAAGAGTGAATATGACCACGACTCCTCCCAGAAAATTGAGAAAAATAAATTCGAAGGAGTTGGGTACGATAAAACCGATTATCATCAGGGTTACCATAAGTATGAATAAGGCCAGGCGGGGATCGTAAAATGTCCTGATAATAATTGGTATCAAGGCCAGCGGTATCAGGTAAACACTTATTCCCGGTAGCATAATTACTATCCTTGCAAGTGACACAAATACTAAAAGAAGGATTATTATAAAAAGAGTTTTCAGGAATGAGTCGAGGACCTCCCTCCTGAAATGATAAAGAAAAAGAAACAGTATTAGGAAACATGCACTTACAATCAGAACCTGGCCAAGTATAAATAGCCATGAATTATAGATCCCTATTCTTTCTCCGTATTCCTGCCTGAACGACTCAAGAACCCTGTACCGGTAATTATTGACCAGTTCGCCTTTTGAAATGATCAGTTCACCTTCCTGTATCATTCCCCTTGTCAGACTGATATCCTTCAGTAAATTATTCTTTTCAGCATTGGACTTAACTTCGTTGTGGCTGACATTTGGTTTAATAAAATCACCCATACTTATTGAGCTCAGGAATCCGAAAACATTCAGGTTAACATTATCGGATATTTCATTCTGTAATTCAAGTCGTTTATTTCTCACGAACTCGTAGGCTTCCTTGTGAGTGAAGAGTTCATTCAGTTGAACCTGTTCAGCAACGTTACCTTTAACAAGCATGATGCTTTCATTCTGGTTGTGAAGCGTTTCAGTAAATTCGTTGCGTTCATAAATGCCGGTTCTGTATACCTCATCCATTATAGATGCCAGTTCAGTACGAATCATTTCATAATCAGATGCTGAAAGTTCATTCTCGCTACCTACATTACTTAGCCGCATTTCATTGAAATATGAGTTGAAATTGTTCAACTGGTAATTAACAAGCGACGTATCGTAATCAAAATAGGGAATAAAAGATACCAGGACACTATCTCTTTCCCTGTTTAGTTCAGCTTCTGTCTTGTAAACCGGAAAATCCATTGGAGCAATCAAAACGTCGTGCATCCATGGTCTTCCTCTCTGATACTCATACCTGAATTTGCCCTCACGGGGCATTAAATAAGTTACAAGGGCAATAGATAATGCAAATAATATGCCCAGGTAGATATGTTTTTTCGATTTTAACCACCAATCTTTAAAAGACATTTTTCTATATATAAATAATTATCTGATCCTCAATATTAATTGCAAAAATAAGTGAATTTTCCAGAAAAACATTGTTGGCTTGCATGCATTCATACTTTTGTTATTTGAAATAGGAGTGGTTAATTGTATACCATATATTCAACAAGGGATAGAATTAAGATAGGGGCAAACTGTTATATAATATAAAAAGCCTTAATGGAAATGCCTATATTGGTTTGATTAAATTATTTCAAATACAAATCAGCATGAAAAACCTAGCATTTATACTATTAACCCTCACTTTTACAGTACTTATTTCCGCCCAGGATTTTTCATTTGAAGACAGCTTCTGTGATATGCAATACAGAATGGTTGGTCCGTACAGGGGCGGAAGAGTAACGGCTGTTGCAGGAATAAAATCACAACCTTTTGTTTTCTACATGGGTGCTAGCGGTGGGGGTGTATGGAAAACCACTAACTATGGGATAAGCTGGGAAAATGTGTCTGACGGGTTTTTCAAAACAGGGTCAATTGGCTCTATAAGAGTGGCACAGTCAGATCCTGATATAGTATATGTAGGTACAGGCTCAGACGGTATTAGAAGTAATGTTATTAAAGGTGTGGGGGTGTATCGATCTGATGATAAGGGTAAAACATGGGAATATAAAGGATTGGAAGAAGCTGGGCAGATAGGTGCAATTGTCATACATCCTGAAAACCCTGATATATGCTACATTGCAGCCATTGGCAACCCTTTCGGACCTAATGAGGAAAGAGGTGTTTTTAAAACAAGTGATGGGGGACAAACATGGGAGAAGGTGCTGTACATTTCAGATAACACTGGTGTCAGTGATATAGAAATGCACCCTGGAAACCCCGATATACTTTATGCTTCAGCCTGGACTGTGAGAAGGAAGCCATGGACTATCATATCAGGATCTGAAGAAGGTGGAGTTTATCTTTCAACCAACGCCGGTGCAAGCTGGAAGAAACTGGAAAACGATATGCCTTCAGGCATTGTGGGCAAAAGTGACCTGGCAGTATGCGAGGCTGCTCCTGACTATCTCTATATATTGATAGAAGCGGAGAATGACCAGGGAGGTGTGTATCTTTCTGAAAACGGGGGCGAGAGTTTCAAATTGTTAAGCAGGGAAGGATATCTCCTTGACCGCCCGTTTTATTATACCAATATTGATGTGGATCCAACTGAACCAGATATTATTTATGTAAACGCAACTGGTTATTATAAGTCGGAAGACAGAGGAAGATCATGGACCAGAAAGTCTACACCGCATGGCGATAATCATGATATGTGGATCAATCCTTCAAACCCTGATATATTTATCCAGTCTAATGACGGGGGAGCAAATATTACTCTCGACGGTGGCGATTCATGGTCTGCTCAGGATAACCAGCCTACGGCAGAACTTTATCAGGTAAATGTTGACGATCAGTTCTCCTACTGGTTATATGCCGGGCAGCAGGATAATAGTACAGTGGCAATACCCGGTAAAGCTGCTTGGCTAAACAGGGATAATTATATTATGGCTGTGGGGGGTTGCGAGACTGGACCTGCAGTGCCAAAACCGGGTAATCATAATATAGTATACTCAAATTGCAAAGGCCGGTTTGGAGTTTTTAATAATAAAACCGGACAGGAAAAACAGTATTATGTAGGCGCAACTAACATGTACGGGCATAATCCAGGTGATTTGAAATACAGGTTCCAGAGGGTAGCACCTATACTGGTTTCACCTCATGATCCTGACCTTGTATACCATTGTTCACAGTATGTACATACTACACGTGATGATGGTTCTACCTGGAAGACAATATCACCTGATCTCACAGCTTTTGAGCCTGATAAGCAGGTAATCTCAGGTGATCCAATAACCAGGGATATAACCGGCGAAGAGTTTTATAGTACAATCTATGCAATTGCAGAATCGCCACTTCAAAAAGGAGTGATATGGACAGGTGCGAATGATGGTCCTGTACATGTAACAAGAGATGGAGGTTTGAACTGGAGAAATGTTACTCCCCCTGATATACCACCTGGAGGAAGGGTACAGACAATAGAAGCATCGCCACATGATCCTGCAAAAGCATATGTGGCTGTTTACAGGTACCTGCTCGATGACTGGAAACCCTATATATACAGGACAGAGGACTATGGAGACACATGGGAACTTCTAACCAATGGATCGAATGGCATTCCTCCGGATTGCCCGACCAGGGTGGTAAGGGAAGATCCTGTCCGGGAGGGCTTACTTTTTGCAGGCACAGAACATGGTATGCACGTTTCTTTCGATGACGGAATTCATTGGTATGATCTGCAGCAAAACCTGCCCGATGTGCCAGTTACAGATATAAAAATTTACAGGAATGATCTTATATTATCAACTATGGGACGCTCATTCTGGATAATGGATAACATAAGCCCTTTACATGAATTTTTTCCGTCATCAACCGATGGAAACATAATTTTTTTCAATCCCCAGGATGCTTTCAGATCACCCGAAAGGATGGGTTTATACCTTGATTATTACCTCCCTTCTGATATATTATCTGCAGTAATCGAAATTAGAGACAATGAAGACCGGATAGTAAAAACAATAACCGCGGATGACTCAGGAGGCTTCCATCGTTTAATATGGGATCTGAGAGTGGATGTGGATCTGGCTCAGGGTTTTGCCAGCAGACGGTTTCGCGGACCAAAGGTCATTCCTGCGAGATATACGGCAGTATTGGTGACAGATGATCAAAGATACAGTGCAGGTTTTGATATCCTTCCTGATCCCAGGATTATAGAAGCAGGAATGACTTTTTCAGATTATCAGGAGCAATTTGACCTGTGTATGAAGGTAGCAAATCTATACAGGGAGACTTCCTCCCTCATAGCAGATATAGATGATATACTGGAGCCCGAGGATGAAGACAACAAAGTCAGTGAAAATAATACCAGGAGAGAACGAGTACAAAGAGAAAAACTAATGGGAATTAAAAACCAACTGGTTACAAGAGAGGATATTAGATACCCCCAGCCTATGTTGTCAGACCAGATTATGTATCTCTATTCAATGATAGGACAATCAGATCAGAAACCGGGTAGAGATGCCTGTGAAAGGTATGATGAACTATTGACCGTATTTGAATCACTGAGGAATCAATATGATAAGATAATGGATTAATTGGTTTCTTTTTTATATTTTTGTTAGAGTTATATAATATATTAGTACTGACCTTAACCTAATAAACTTATAAACTCATTTGAAATGAACCATTCCAAAGATTATCTTAGGCTCCTTCTACTTCTGGCCATATTTGCTTTTTTCATTGGGGGATGTAAAAATAATCCACCTGCAGTTTCACATAACCAGAAGTCTGATACGATAAGTATATTACATGGTGATGTACTTGACCTTGAAGTGAAGTTTGCCGATGACAAGGAAGAATTGGTCTCAGCGACTGTATCATTTAATGACCAAGAAATTTACACAGGCAGCGACACTCTGTTTAAATATTCACTCCAGACTTCAGAACTGGATGCAGGAAAATACAATTTTAAAATTAATGCGCTGGATGAAGACAGCCTGCTTACAGAAAAAGTATTAACGATAAACATTAAAGGAGTAAACCCGTCAATGGGAAAACTGGCAATTTCGGAAATAGGTGCAACATACGTTAATGCAAACTTTGATATAGTAAGTGCAGGGGGGCTGGATATAGATGAAAAGGGGATAGCATATATTCCTTTGGATGATACTGGAGCTAAAGAGAAGAAGATAATAATTGATGACACAGGGCTAAAAACTGAAAATATAGTGGATGGTTTTCCCAGAGATACTGATCTCCGGGTGAGGGCTTATGCAAAAAACGCTGCCGGAACAAGTTACAGTGAATATATCACTATCAAGACTAAGAATGGCATCCCTGTTATCAGGACAGGGAATGTCAGCAATATTCATTCAAAAACAGTTGATGCATCGGGTAACATAATAACTAACGGGGGAGAAAAGCTTACTGGATATGGAATAGTCTATTCGAAAAAGCCACAACCACAGCTGAGTGATAATATAAGTTATGCATCCGGAAGAACCTCTTTCACAGTGGAGCTGGATAAATTGCAACCGTTTACGAAGTATTATTTCAGGGCTTTCGCAAGAAACAGGTTCGCTTCGAGATACGGTGATATTAAAGAGTTTGAAACAACAGGACCCCCAACGGTTATTACGGGTAAACCCGGACGGATAATGGTAAGTTCCATAAGGATTAATATAGAGGTTGTTGCCAATGGAGGGCATGAGGTAACAGATGCCGGAGTATGCTATTCTATGCTTAAGGAGCCAAGTATTGATACCAATGTATCAAGTTTCGGGAAAGGAATGGGAAAATTTGAGGATGTTGTGAAAAATCTTGATCCCGGTACAAGATATCATTTGAGATCTTATGCCATTAATAGTGAAGGTGTATCCTATGGCGAGGAAATAATCCTGTCAACAAAACTAGGTATTCCCGAGGTATCTTCTGCTGGTGTGGCTGAAGTCGATTATTCAGCGGTTACCATTATCGGAGATGTGGTTGATGACGGAGGTCTGGATGTAATAGAAAGAGGAGTAGTATGGGATACCATAAGCACCCCGACAAGAAATAATAATTATGCCGTTGTTGAAGGTGGAGCAGGTAAATATGAGTACCGGATTACCGGTTTGGAACCGGGAAGGAAATATTATGCAAGGGCCTATGCCAGGAATGAAAAAGGATATGTATATGCTGATCCGGTTGAGTTTGTGCCATACATTAAAACGGATATGGTATTGGTGAAAGGTAATTATTTCAGCATGGGAAGTGACGATGGTGACAGAACTGCTCAGCCGGTACACCAGGTTAAAGTCGATTCTTTTATGATAGGTAAATATGAAGTAACCAACTCGGAATTCGTTAAATTCCTTAATTATCACCATGATAATGTTACTTTCGAAGGAGGTGGTGATGTGGTTATGCTGAATGAACACCCGATATATTTTCTTAAAATTTATGGAGAAGATTACGAAAAGACAGGTTTTGATGTACCTATATATTACTCGGATGGAAAATTCAATGTGCGGGACGACTGTGCCGACTACCCAGCAATACTCGTAAGCTGGGAAGGAGCACGTATGTATTGTGAATGGGCCGGTGGAAGGTTGCCCACGGAAGCAGAATGGGAATTTGCTGCTAAGGGGGGAATGAATACTTCTAATAGCTATGCTGGTGGTAATGACCTGGATGAGGTGGGTTGGTACTACAGGAACAGCAGGGATGCTTCATGTCCGTTAATGTCCAGTGGAGACAGGGGCCTGAATAAGGTAGGCCAGCTTAAGCCCAATAATCTTGGGATTTATGACATGTCAGGTAATGTGAACGAATGGTGTTACGATATATATGAAGCCGGTTATTATTCTGTATCACCTGCTGAAAACCCAATGGGACCGGTCAAAGGTGTGTCCAGAGTAATCAGGGGAGGAAGCTGGGTTGAAAGCGATGATTTTTGTACAGTTTATACAAGAATAAAAAGCTTCGATCTCAATAAGGGATATGATAATATAGGCTTCAGACTGGTAAGGACCTTTAATAAATAATTGAATTATTCAAGGTTCTTAGCTTCTTCCCATATCTCATCCATTTCTTCGAGTGACATATCACGGAGAGATTTGCCTTTTTGTATAGTCATCTTTTCCAGATAGTTGAATCTGGAGATAAATTTCTTGTTTGTTCTCTCAAGGGCAGCTTCTGGATCAACTTCATATAACCTGGCTGCATTAATAAGTGAGAAAAATACATCCCCGAACTCAGTCTCTATATTTTTCTTATCTCCCTTTCTTACTTCTTCCTTTAATTCCTGCATCTCTTCGCGTATCTTATCCCATACCTGTGTTCTGTCCTCCCAGTCGAAGCCCACACCTCTTACTTTTTCCTGTATCCTGTTGGCTTTTACCAGTGCAGGTAAGGATTTAGGTACTCCCGACAATACAGGTTTATATGAGTCTGATTCATTCAGTTTGAGCTTCTCCCAATTATCGGCCACCTCGGTGGCACTTACAACTTCAGTGTCGCCAAAAACGTGAGGATGCCTGTAAATAAGCTTTTTGTTAATACCTTCCAGAACACTTGTAATATCAAAGCTCTTCTTTTCTGAGCCTATGCGGGAATAAAAAACAATATGAAGCATCAGGTCGCCAAGCTCCTTGCATATTGCGTTATCATCATTATCCAGTATGGCATCTGCAAGTTCATAAGTCTCTTCTATGGTTAATTTCCTTAATGTTTCATTAGTCTGTTCCATATCCCATGGACAACTTATTCTAAGTCTGTCCATGATATCCAGTAGTTCTTTAAAAGCTGTAAGTCTTCTGTCTGTCTCCATCTGTAAAAATTTAAAAGAGCATGCCGGGTTTCTTATTACTTCCTGGGGCAGCAATCCTGACTATATCTCCAACCTGCAGGCTCAATAATTCTGAAGCATTGGTTCCGTTAATGCCTATCTCGAGAAGATCCAGGGCGTTAAAGACAGCCAGCAACTCTCCAATGGACTCACTGTTATAAGAAGCGCTGATATGGTCAATAATATTAGTATTTGACCTGATGGCTATCTGGAACCTTTTATTGCTAAAAACCCTTTTAAATAAATCATTTGTGATATTTGAAATGGCATTTCCATAAGTGTCTATATAAATAATACTTCCTGAAATGGCATCCTCTTCAATTGTAGCCCTGAAGGGAATCATTTCCCTGATGCTTTCCTTTTCTGTTCCAATGCTGGAAATACCTTTACCCTTCATTATTGCAGCTGCAGCTTCAGCAAATATCTGAGCTTCCTCAACCCTTCCATTACTCTTTTCTGAATTGAGTTTTATAATCCTGTCAGGCTCGGAGTTTAAAAGTAAATGAAAAATACCATTGTCTGCGCCAATAAAAAAATGACCCTTTGCTTCAACAATAACATGAGGACTTTTATCACTGTATTCAGACTGTACGCAGATTATGTGAACGGACCCTGTGGGATAGTGTTCAAAGGTGTTTCTGATAACAAAGGCACTCTTCTGAATATTGAAAGGACTCAAACCTGCAGCATTTTCAATTACTGTAGTCCCGGGACACAGGCTGGCCAGCTTACCTTTCAATATGCCGTTATAATAATCAAATGCTTGCCATTCAGTAGTAAGAGTAATTACTGGCATCCTTAAAAACTTATGGATTAGATGATATTCTTGTAAAAAAATAGGTTACTTTGTACTATTCAAACCTAAGGTTTTTTTTTGAGAATACACAGGTATTTTTACTTAAAAAGGTTGTTAGATAGTATGGTTGAAAAGATAATTGAATTAGAAGATATAGATCCAAAAATATTTTTTGGAACAAATAATATTCTGGTCGACAGCATACGAAATTACTTCCCAAAACTAAAGATTATTGCCAGGGGTAATGAAATAAAGGCTATCGGTGAAGAGGAGGAGGTCGAAAGATTTGTGCTAAAAATAAATGACCTGATTGATTTTTTTGAAAAGCATAACAAGTTGCATCAGGAGGATATAGAAAGACTCTATTCTGATCCTGAAATGTCGAAAGCGTCAAGTGAGGGAGGGCTGGAAGAAACACTGGTTTTTAATATAAACGGCAAACCCATCAGGGCGCGCACCATTCACCAGTTTCATCTTGTTGAAGATTATAATGTAAATGACCTGTTGATAGCTATAGGGCCTGCAGGGACAGGAAAAACATACACAGCCATTGCCCTTGCCGTACGCGCTCTCAAGAATAAAGAGGTAAAAAGAATTGTCCTTACCAGACCGGCAGTGGAAGCAGGAGAAAGACTGGGATTTCTTCCCGGTGATATGAGAGAGAAACTTGATCCTTACCTTCAGCCACTGTACGATGCACTGAAAGACATGATACACTTCCGTAAGCTTGAAGCATGGCTTGAAGATGGTACGATACAAATAGCACCACTGGCATATATGAGGGGTAGAACACTGGAACAGTCATTTGTTATTCTTGATGAAGCACAGAATACAACTATAAGCCAGCTCAAAATGTTCCTTACAAGAATGGGTATGAGCTCCAAGTTTATTATGACAGGTGATATTACCCAGATAGACCTGCCGGATAAA
>CAZSJH010000014.1:0-27245 GCA_964607105.1 uncultured Rikenellaceae bacterium
AGCGGAATACCGGTGGCATTCCTGTTGAGTTCACTGTGAAGGCTGATCAACTCAAGCTATCTCAACACTACTCAACAGGTCAATCGCAGATTGGCCGCTCAACTAAACATAGTAGTGTTAAATAAACTTCTCCCTCTTCTGCAGGTTATAAAGAGATGCCAGGAGAAATACTATTATTGATGTAAGTAGTATTATACGATTATCGCGCACTATGTTTGACCAGGCTGTTTCACTTATGTCGTCGGGGTGAGAAAAGGGATTGAGGAATACGTTCCATTTGCTTGTTTCAAGAGGTTCCTGTAAAATAAGGAAGAAGAGGCCGAAGATTATCATAAGCACAGCCGTTCCGTTACCGTTCCTCACTAATGTTGATAGCATGAAAGACATTACGCCCAGGAAAAAAACAGGGTACAGTACGTGGTAGGTAACTGCAAAAACCGGCATAGGTATAACCAGGAAGGAAGAAAGTGAAGAAAAAGCCAGGAGGATGGCAAAACTGATGATATAAATCAGTGCAATTCTCACGAGCCACACTTTGTACCTGTAATTCGGAATACCAAAGAGTATTTCTATGGTTCTGGCATCCTGATCATTCTGTATACCGAACACTGTAGGATAAAACACAAGGAGGATGCCGCAGAAAACAAAGATTCCGTACAGGTCCTCAACCCTTGATACATCTTCTGTGAAGACATAAATAAGGGTAAGGCCGATATAAAAGGTTATGGCTCCGAGAAGAAACCATATAAACCTGTTAGCAAAAATGATCTTAAGATTATAAGTGATCATTTTAACTACAATATCGGCAAGATTCAATATTCTATCTATTCTTCTCGTCATAAAATTTCATTTTTACTTTTCCTCAGGAGCCAGAGATATGAATCTTCAAGATTGGGTTTCACCTCCATTGCACTCTTGTGGGGTTTCATCTCAGATATGCATCTCACCCTCACGCTTCCTTTTTCTGACATGTGGTGAACTACCATATTCTCCGAGGCAAATTTCCTGAATTCAGATGCATCTATATTGAACTGCCACACCCTGCCCTGGGCTTCTTCTGTCATCTGGCCGGGATGTCCCAGGTATTTAAGGTAACCTTTATCAAGCACAGCCACCTTGTTGCATGAGCTTGATATATCTTCAATAATATGAGTTGAAAATATAACCACTCTCTCCCTGCTAAGCTCCACCAGGAGATTTCTGAACCTTATTCTTTCCCTCGGGTCCAGGCCGGCTGTTGGTTCGTCAACCACCAGTATGCGTGGCAGGTGGAGCAGTATCTGGGCAATGCCAATTCTTTGTTTCATTCCCCCGGAATAGGATCCTATTTTTTCATCTTTACGTTCATGCATATGCACTGCATTAAGAACATAGTGGACACGTTCGTCCCTGGTGTTTTTGTCAGTAATATTTTTCAGTATAGCCTGGTGCTGCAGGAATTCCCAGGCTGTCATATTTTCATAGGTTCCAAATTCCTGAGGCAGGTAACCGATAAGCCCCTGTAATTCCTCTCGTTTTTCAGCTACATCAAGACCGTTGATCCATATCTTACCATAGCTTTGATCCAGTATACCACATATAATTCTCATCAATGTAGTCTTCCCTGCGCCGTTAGGGCCCAGCAAGCCAAACATGCCATTACCTATCTCCATGGACACTCCTCCCAGGGCCTTGAACGGTTTGCTTACTTTTCCTATAAGGGGAGTAGCCAGTACGAACTTGTAATAAGCTTTCCGGAGATTCCTGAATCTGCCTTTCATCCGGTATATGTCAGTGCCTTTTTCATTAAGATACCTGCCAGTTGACCAGATCAGAAGACCTGCATACCACAAGAAACCAACAACGATGACGGCAGCAAGGTTATCCCATTTAAGCTGGAATGTTATCAGATTGATAAACGGTATGAGCCAGTAAACGGCTATATTAAGTACTTTTTTCAGAAAAGCAGGTTTTGTTTTCTTTTTCCTCAGGATTGAATATAGAGGGTTCCAGATAAGAATTATCATAAACCAGCATATTATACTGAAGAAGAATGTCCAGAAGCCTTTCTGTAAATATATATATGTGAAATAAAACAGGAACCCCAGGAGGGGTATTTGCCATATATATTGATCCAGATCACGCCCTGATTCCGGATCTTTCTCAAGGCCAAGCCTGCTTCTTATTTTTTTGCCCGCCTTCCATTCCCTGATCATCCTGGGATCACGCTCATATATCTTTACCAGGCTCCTGATCACAATATTTATCGGTTCGCCTTCGGCTATTACTGTCTCCCTCGCTTTCCTGAGGCTGGTCCTGATGAACCATGTTACAGCAGGTACAAGTATGATTGCAAGTATGCATGCAATGAGTTGCCACAGGAATTTGTTGATATAAAGATATATCCCTGTTACAAGAAAAATAAACACAATACGCATTGCTGCCTTTATTTTCCAGTCCTGTGATTTTATCCATGATATCGAATTCTCCAGGCCGGTATAGAAAGTGGGAATAAATACAAGAGTAAGCAAGGTACTCAGTGCAAGGCCCCCGATAACAGTAATGGCAAATGAAGCCCCTATTGTTGATGCGTACTCAGATTTGCCCATTGCCAGTGGCATTAATGCAACTATTGTAGTAATGGCTGTAATAAGAATAGGCCTTACGCGTGCCAGGCCTGCTGTCATTAACGCCCGTGATCTCCTGTATCCTCTTTTCCTTAGTATATTCGAGTAATCGATAAGAATAATGCCATTGTTCACCACCACACCCAGCAGGATAAGAAAACCTGTAAGAGTATTTGCATTAAGCAAGGAATTACCTGTAAGTATAAGTGTTATAAGTGAACCCAGTGCAGCAAGTGGTATTGACAGCATGAGTACTATTGGTGTCGACAGTGATTCAAAAACGGCAGCCAGGATCATAAAAATCAGCAGGAAGGCAATACCTATGAGATAATAGAAATCTTTCAACTGGTCCTCTTCGTGTATTACTTCAATGGCAATACCTGAAGGGATATTCATCCCCGCTATAAGATTGTCTATTTCTTCCCTTGCACTTTCAAGTAAAGTCTTGGAAGAAGTAATCTCATCATTAAACCTGTATGTAACCGTAATGCTCTTTTCCTGGTTTTCACGGTGTATATTACCCATTCCATAGGAGAAGACGATACGGGCTATCTCTTCCATTTCAACAATATTGTTGTCTGTACCTGAAATCTGCAGGTGTTTCAGGTCATCTATGTTTTTATAATCTTCTTCCTCTTCTTCCTTGCCCTCATATTTTATTATAATATCATATTCTTCATCACCCTGTTTGAATTTTACACCTGATGAATACTCGGGTTGAAATGAGGCCAGTTCCTGGGCAATATTATTGAGGCTGATATTATTCCTGCTCATCAGCTCAGTATTAAAATTTAGCTGCACTTCCGGAGTATTATCCTGTATGTTAACACCTACTGATCTGATGGTATTCAGGTCTTCCATGTAATACTCCATATCATCTGCCATGTCTCTCATCTTGCCAAAGTCCTGGCCTTTGATTATTATGCTTTCTGACTCAGCACCAATGCCAAGCATACGGGTAAATCCTTCTCCGGGGTTAACACCCCCGGTGCCACCACCGCCTCCTCCCATGCCGGATCCGGAAGAAATCTCATCCATGGTTATTTCAGCCCCCCCGAAATCATTCACTCTCTCGTATATATCATTTTTTATCTCAGCAAGCTTACGATCACTTTCCTTATCCCAGTCTTCCTTCAATTGTACGGTAAGAGAAGCCTGGTCTTCTTCGATCTTTGATATTATGTCTCCTTTCTCGGGCAGGTTATCCAGTCTTTTTTCGAGCTCGGTTACCAGCGCATCTGTTTTTTCAAGCGTTGATCCTGCCGGCATGATTATGCTCACGGGGAAGCTATCTGTTTCTATTTCCTCCAATGTATTAATACTCAGTCCCAGACTTATCAGGAGAGCTGCAAAGAAGACGACCAGTGTTCCGATTATTGTAGCAGCCGGGCGGCGCATGCTTGCTTTGAGGATGAGAAGATAATATTGTATGAGGCGATCATGGATAGATAAACGCTTAAATACCTGTGATTGACTTTTTCCGGAAGATGAAAGGAGATAATGGGTGGCCATAGGTATAAGAAGAAGTGCCACGGCAAGTGATACCAACAGTGTCGATATAATCGAAACGCCTATATTCTTACCTATTATTTTTACCAGGAAATTATCGGAGAAGACAAAAGGAAGGAATACTGTTATGGTTGTAAGAGTAGCAGCTATTACCGACCGGTATACTTCTTTAGTTCCTTTCCGCACTGATTCATCAGTACCGGCGCCACTTCCCGCCAGCCTGTAAATATTTTCAAGGACAACTACTGAATTGTCGATGAGCATACCTATGGCAAGGGCCATGCCTACAAGGGTAAGGCTGTTAACGGTTATGCCCATTGCATAAAAGAAGTTGAAGGCTGTGAATACAGATACGGGTATGGAAAAAGCTATGATGAATACCAGCCTTAAATTTCTCAGGAAGAACCACAGTATTACCACAGCGAGAAGGCCGCCAAGAAGAGCAAGATTAATTATCTGGTCAATGTTCTTCTCCATTATTTCGGCGTTATTGTTTTGAACAATAACTTCCACTCCTGCTGAAGTCATCTTTTTATTCAGTTCATCTATAACATCTATGGTGTGGTGAGAGAGGTCGATTATGTTAGCCTGGTTATCATAAACAAGGTTGATAGTTACCGCATCGAGGCCATTAACCCGGCTATATGACTCCTCTTCTTTAACGCCAAAGAAAATTTCTGCGACATCCCTAAGAAGGACGGGGCCCTGGGTGTTGACCACAATATCCTGAATATCAGTCACATTGTCGAATTCGGCTGATATATTTACAAAGAATCTCTTTTCAGCTTCATAAACACGACCGGCAAATACCCTGTCGTTACTGTTAGATGCGATAAGTGACCTTACCCTGTTTAATGTTATACCATTTGCCTTACAGGCCTCTTCATCGAGCCTTATCTCTATGGAGCTTTCCCTTCCTCCAAACACTTCAACCCCTGCAATACCATCAATATTTTCGAGTTCGGGTTTTATTTCCCTGTCGGCTATATTCCTTATCCTGTCAACGCCCCCGCTGCCCCTTACCTGCAGGTCCATAAACTGGCTGTTAAGCTGTTCCAGGTCAATTCTTATGATATTAATAACAAACTCTTCCGGGAGGGTTCCGGACAGGACATTAACTTTTTCCTGTAACTTGAGATATGAATATTTGAGGTCAGCATTCTGGCTGTAATATATCATCACCATCCCATAGCGGGATGTCACGGTGGATTCTATTTTCTCTACGTCATCAAGTGTGCCAACAGCCCCTTCAACCGGTATTATAGCCTGGTTCTCAATATATGACGGATCAACATCAAGCACGGAACTGACCTGTACTATAAGAGTGGGCAATTGAGCATTGGGGTAAAGCTCGACCTGCAGTTGCTGGTATGAAACATAACCAAGAAGCGACAGCCCAATAAAGAGCATGCTAATAAGTGTTTTTCTTTTGATTATAAAATCCATATCAGTCTACTCTGATTGAGCAATAACAGTTTTTTTCTTACCACGTGCCATATCCTTCAGGGCATCCAGTGCCCAGTATACACAGGGGATTACCACCAGTGTAAGTATGGTTGATGTTACAAGACCCCCGATTACTGCGAGGGCCATCGGTGATCTAAGGGAAGCACTTTCACCAAAGCCGAATGTAAGGGGTAAAAGAGCAAGTATCGTGGTGATACTTGTCATTATTATAGGTCTTATTCTTTGTCCTCCAGCTTCAATTATCGCCAGGCGTCTGTTTAAACCGTCTGCCCTGAGCTGATTGATCCTGTCAATGAGAATGATTGAATCGTTAACGGCAATGCCGGCCAGCATTATTATACCTATATATGCCATAATATTAAGTGTCTTGCCCAAAAGGAAAAATATCCAGACCGAGCCTACTGCTGCAAGGGGGATAGTCAGAAGTATAACGAAGGGGTGGATGAGTGATTCAAACTGTGAGGCCAGTACCATATATACAAGTATTATTGACAGGATGAGGGCAAAAGTCAGGTTTTCCATGGATTCTTTACGCTTCAGTTCCTCTCCTGTAATGATGGTCCGATAATCTGCAGGCAGGCTTATTCCTGCGATTATTTTTTCAGTGTTTCTTACTATGTGGTCAAAAGGGATATCCTCATCTGCCATTGCATATACATAGGCGGTTCTAACCTGGTTATTTCTGTTTATTTCCCGCGGGGCCCTAACCTTTTTTATTTCAGCCAGTTCACTGAGTGGTACCGATACCGAACCTGCATTTATTATTAGGTTATTCAGACTCTTAAGAGGTATCTCTTCCAGTTTAACTGTTATGTCCTTCAATTCACCTCCCTGTTCAAAGTCACCTGCCTGTGTGCCGGTGAGGTAAGACTGCACCTGTGAGATTATGCTTTCTGCACTCACACTGTAAAAACTTGCTTTATATCGATCGATTACTATATCAACCTCAGGAGTGCCTTCGTCAACTGAGCTGGTTATGTTATACAGATTTTCTGATTCATTCAGACGGGTTTTTACTTCTTCTGTCAGATCCTGTATAACATCAAGATCCTCACCTCTCACTTCAATTACCACAGGTGCCTCATCTGTTCCCAGCGTTGTTTGCAGGGATGTTTCTTCCCTCTTGAAACTGATCTCCACATCATTGAGAGAAGAAAGTTTATCTTCTACAAGCAATATGGCCTCATCCGAGCGGGCTGCAAATTCATCGGTCAGAAATACTCTTATTACCGAAGTATTTTCATCCCTGAACAGGTCTGTTTCACTTGAGCCTGTTGTAGTTGTAAGACCTGAGTGGCTGTATAACATCGCGACCCTGTCACCAAGGAGTTCCTTAATAATATTTTCCACCTTACGGGTGGTTTCTGCTGTTCGTTCCAGCCTGGTACCCTCCGGCAATTTCATCTCAATAGTAAATTCTGAAGATTCAGCTCCTGGCATGAACTCACTTCCCACTTTCGGTAATATTAATGCTGTTCCTGCCAGGAGTATCAGAGCCAGAATGATTACCAGTCCTTTTCTTGCAGTTATTTTTTCCAGCCAGCTGGAATACCATTTGAAACTGACTGCTCTTTCTTTCCTTTTTGTTTTTCTGTCTTTAAAGAAGCTTGTCACAAGTAGCGGTATTACCAGGATAGCTACGAAGAGTGACGAAAGAAGTGAAAATGCCACTGTCCATGCCTGGTCCTTAAAGAGTTCTCCTGAGGCTCCCTGCAGGTATACTATTGGCAGGAAAACGATGATTGTAGTTATTGTTGATGCTGTTATTGCTCCTCCCACCTGAGCCGTTCCTTCAATGGCTGCTTCTTTAAGAGACATCCCTGATTCATAATTCCGGAATATGTTTTCCAGCACTACTATAGCATTATCAACCAGCATGCCTGCTCCAAGGGCCAGTCCCCCGAGGGTCATTATATTAATTGTTAGATTATTAAAATACATTAGGTTGAAAGTGGCTATTATCGAGATAGGGATAGCAATACTAACAACCAGGGTAGTGCCTATGCGGCGCAGGAAGATAAAGAGTACAAAAACAGCCAGTATTATACCAAAAAGAGCTGTTTTCTCCACTTCATCTATTGCCTTATCAATAAACTGACCCTGGTCTTGTACTATTATAAATTCATAACCGGGAAGTGCTTTTTCAAGTTCATCTATGGCTTCAGTCAGTTCCTCTACTGCATTAACGGTATTATAGCTGGGTTCTTTATAAACGGATAACCCGACACATCTTTCACCATTTATGGTCACAATATTTTCAGGGTCCTTATTTGCAAGGTACACATCTGCAACATCACTGAGATATACCGGGGTTCTTTCTGCCGCATCCAGTGTTTCAGCAGAACTTCCTGCCTGAGATCCTTCTGCAATCTCCCGGAAGCCGATTATAATATTCCTCAGGTCGTCTACTTTTTCAATAACACTTACTCCTTTAACCACATACCTTGTTCCAAGATCGGTAATAGAACCACCTGACACATTACGGTTATAACTGTTAATCTGTTGTGCTATATCGGAGGTGGTCATGTCATATGCTTCAAGCATGTATTGATTGGTTTCTATTACCACTTCACTCTCTTCATGACCTGACAGTTGTATATCTGCTATTCCTTCCAGTCTGATAAGCTCATTGCGGATATAATTTTCGGCTGTTTGCCTCAGTTCGTCCATATTACTTATCCTGTCATTTTTTAAGGCAATTATCATTACAGGGGTGGCATTGGGATCATATTGAGTAATATTGAACTCATCAAGATCAGCATTCTGGCTGAATGAACTTATATCTTTCTGAAGATCGAGAAAGGCTTCATCCATATCCTTGTTCCAGGCATACTCCACAATTACCTGAGCAGTTCCCACCATTGAAACAGATGAAACATTGATCGCGTCTTTCTGCCGCATAGCAATTGATTCAACCTGGTCAACATATTGTTTTTCCATCTCTTCAGGTGGTCGTTCACCGGCCTGCAGTTCGATATAAATTTTCGGGTTGTTCAGATCGGGGAAAAGGTCTGTCCCCAGCTTGCCAAAAGATATTATTCCTAGCAGTATGATACCCAGCACCAGCATAAGTATTGTTACCGGATTCTCAACTGCAAATCGGGCTATTTTTTTCATTGTGGAGATGCTTATTTCAGTATTTTAACCTTCGCATTGTGGCTCAGGGTTTCAAAGCCATCGGTAACTACTCTCTCATTAGTACTGAGCCCTCTTGTTACCTCAACCTCTTCGTTATTCTCAAGGCCGGTGTTAATTATCCTTTCATTTGCAACACCTCTGTTTACAATGAATACGGTCATTCCTCTTTGTCTTGACAGGATAATATCTTTTGGTATTACAACAACCGAGTCGGCACTGTTGGTAATTATATCAGCCTTAACAAACATACCCGGCCTGAGTTTCAATTCAGGATTATTTATTTCTATGCTTCCCTGGAAAGTTCTTGTCTGAGGGTTTATTGCAGGCGATAATTGTGTGATCTCACCTCTCAGGGTATCTTCCGGCAGAGCATAGTTGGTAATTTTCACACCCTGCCCCGTTTGGATATCATTAATGTATTTTTCAGGGAGGTTAATGTCAAGTATCATCGATTTGTAATCCATGATGCCTGCAATCATGCTCCCGGCCTGTATTTCTGATCCCTGGGTATAATATGGCAGTTTAGTAATGATTCCGTCAAAGGGGGATGTTATTTTCATTTTTTCCTTCTGCAGGCGTGCATTTTTCACTGTTATCTCGGCATTGATGTAATCGTAACCTGCCTGTTTCATTTCATTTAGTGTGACACCTCCTTTTTCATACAGAGACTCCTGTTTTTCAAGATTGCTTTTAGCCAGCTCGAGGTTGAGTTCATACAGTTCGAGCTTTATATTATTCTCATATTCTTTGTCTTCGAGTCGTGCAATCAATGATCCTTTCCTGATTCTGTCACCGAGCTGCCATTGTCTTCCTGTAGCAGGTTTTTTTTCCAGGTAATAACTTGCGCTTATTTCTGATTCCAGCTCAACATCCACCACGGGGTATACAGTGCCCGTAGTGCTTACAAATTCCTCAATGGATTTTAGCTTTATGTCTTCTACTGTAACAGGGATCTCAACATCAGCTTCAAGTCCCGGATCCTGGTTATTGCATCCTGCGAACAGGAGGGAGAAGAATATCAGGTATGTCAGTTTGATTTTCATGATATGATATTGTTTCGTTATTTATTGCTGCTCAAGAGTTTTAATTGGAGTTACCGCTTCCTTCATTTCAAAATCATATAATGTTTGAATCTTAAGGTTAAGTAATTCCAGTTTATAGGATATAACGGCATTTGTAAGCGACAGTTGTTTTTCCGACAGCTGGTTCTGATATATGTTTAGATCCATGCCCGTAAGATCACCATTTTCATATTTTTCGAGGTTAAGTTCGTAGGTAAGCTGGGCATTCTTAATATTCTGTCGTGCAATTTCAATCTGGTTTTTCAGGTTAATAAGGTTCCTGTGTACTTTTCTGATATTAATAATAATGTCGTTTTCTTCCTCCTCATAATTTATCTTTTGTGATTCGATAGAAGCTTCAGCTGCCTTTATCCGGGATTTACGCTCACCCCAGTCCCAGAGGGGTATTGAGAAAGAGAGAGATACCTGCTGGTTATCAGTTGGATTGGAATATATATCGGGAAGGTTTTCATTATCGCCAAAGAGTCCTACTGACAGGTTAAGGTCACCATAGAATTCATTGAGTGCTTTTGTTTGAGTAAGTGAAAACTCAGAATTTTCAATATCTATTTCCCTTTGCCTGAGTTCCATCCTGTTTGCCAGCCCGTGGTCTATGGCAAAAGTAACATCAACATCGATGGTGTCAACTGAAATGTCGGGCAGTACCACAATGTCATCATAGAGGCTTATTCCTATCAGTAATTTAAAATCGTCCTTGGCATCTGCAAGGCTGACCATCTGGTTATCAACGTCAGAGCTTGATGTTGCCAGGTTAAGCTCGGCCTGGAATAATTCTTCCCGTGCCGACAGGCCTGCATCCACTTTATTTTTAATTATATCATAGCTATTTTTCATATTTTCATATGCTTCCTTTGCTATAACAAGGCTTTGTTGCTGCTGATAGACAAGATAAAAGTATTGGGCTACCTGTCTTTCCAGTGCGAGTCTCTGTATGGCATAGTTAAGCTGTGAATTTTCAAGTGCCAGTTCCAGTTCCCTTATTTGCATTTTTGTCCTGTTATACGTAAAAAGGGGCTGGTTTATGTTAAGGGAGAGGTTATTACTGAAGCCTTTGGTACGAGTATCATTATACTCACTGTATGAATTTTGCCATGAGAACCTGTTGTTTAAAGATATTGTTGCATCCGTGGCAACAATAGGCTGGGATATTCTGAAGGTCCCAAAGCTGGCAGTGGTTTCGCGAGTATTCCATTGTGATACGAGGTCACTGAACTCCCTATTATGAGTATATTCAAGAGGATTTACTGTGAGTGAAAAATTGGATTTAAGTGCAGCTCTCTGGGCATTAAGGTTTTCCCTGCTCCTTACCAGGTTTAATCTTGTCCTCTTAATTGAAGGGCTGTTCTCTTCGGCTATACCCATGGCCACTTCAAGTGTCAGTCCCTGTTGAGCGATTGCATTAAAACCAACATTAAGTACTACAAATAGTAATATTATTTTCTTCATATGGTGTCATTTATAAGTATTTTGTTTTACCCATTTCACTGCATCACCGGAAACTGTTCTTCCCTCCGACTGGTTTGTCATTATTACCCTTGCAGTGTCGGGTGAAAGATAATATGATCCCAGGTGGTTCCATCCACTTTCCGCATTTCCCCAGTCAACTGTTATTTCCTCGCTGCCATCGTCGTGTTCAACCGTGAAATGCAGATCCTGCACTACATCATCACCGCCACGTCTCATCATCATTCTCTGGCCACCGCGTTTACCTATGTAGGTATAAACATCGTAATACCCTGGTTCTTCTAAACCAGCTGTCCATGTGATATATCTTTCCCCGCCCCCGGCACGTGTATAAACGGCTGACTTAACATATTTTCCGTAGTAGATACTTTCGACTGTTTTCTGCCAGTATTCAGGTGCCCACCATATGAACATTACGCGGTAGTCATTCCTGTTATCGCCACTTATTTTAAGCCATTCTTTCAACCTACCGGATGAGTTTTCCTGGTAGATCCTGAATCCAGGATCTTCGTTGTCGACAATTATTTCATTTTCCTCTTGGAAAAGAGGCAATTTTTCAAGTATTACTTCCCCTTCCGTATTATCATTT
The DNA here is from genome assembly GCA_964607105.1 of uncultured Rikenellaceae bacterium. Taxonomy (GTDB): domain Bacteria; phylum Bacteroidota; class Bacteroidia; order Bacteroidales; family VadinHA17; genus UBA9300. The sequence goes on from CAZSJH010000014.1 coordinate 11,856, forward strand.
GTTTTACCTTGCATAAGATCCATCAATGGGAACTGTAGTTCCCCGGGATTATTAATAGAAAAGAGTGTATTTACAAACATGCCACGGGGCTGGGCATCCAGAATCACACTTACCCTTTTTGCCTGGTTTGCTTCAAGCTTAACTATTTTTTCCACATCATTGGTCTGCATACCCCTTCCTTCCATGCCTATAGATACATTTCCCCTTCCTGAAGCATTCATTGATATTGTAACGTTTCCCCCCATTCCACGTCCGCCTCCCTGGCCAGGCCCCCCGGTGCGAAAGCCAACATTGAAAATGCCTGCTGTTTCCTCAGGATTAGAAGCTGTAAAGCTCACCTTATACCTGGTCCGGTTTCCAACGACTATTTCGTTAACTGCAATATCAGAGAAAAGAAAGCCGGGCTGCCCCTTCCCATTGTACCATTGATCAAGGTAATCTTTAATCCCGAATCCAAATCTCTCACGAAGATCATTGTTGAACTTTTCTATACTTATATTCCGGAATTTATTCTCTTCGAGATATGATGAAAACCAGTTATTAAATTCTTCCATTCCGGCCTCTGCACGCAAAAGGTTAAACAGGTAATCACCCTTTAATGTAAGTATCAACCTTGTGGTATCGGTTGAAGGGTTTAATGCCAGTATTTGATGCATGCTGTGGTCCTTGAGGATGGTATTTGCCCTGTCATTTTCACCCAGGCCACCGAGTAACATCCTCTGGAAACCTGTCTGCGTTGTTTCAACTTTTTGAAGATGTGTTTCAAAAACGGCATTGATAACCGGGTATTCATCGGAATAAAAATTATTCTTATAAAAATAAAAACTGGGACCTAGCAAATATCTTCCCGGGTTTATTGATGTGTTACCCCTGTTGAAGCTGAAATCAGAACTTGTGATGAATGTATTCCTTACAAAATTATTAAAGGCCCTGGCCTGGAGTTCCCTGTCTGTTATTACCTCGTTATTCCTTTCCATTCTTCTTTTCTGTCTCTTTATGGTCTGGAAGAAACCAGCATCATTAATTGTAGCAAGCTTTTCAGGCATCAGTATAAGTGACGGTTGTACTTCAGCCCTCGTCTGGGTATTTTTCTTCTCATTAGAGTGAAAATAAACAGGCACTTCCACAAAATTCAAGCTGTTAAAAGGATAATCAGTACTAAAATTTGTTTCAAGCTCAGTCATTATTCCTGATATAAGGTTGCCAATAGTATCACCCAGCTCATTAAGGTCATTCCTGAAGTAATCGTGCCCCGGGTAATAATGAGCAATGAAATCTATTGAATCAACCGTAATAGTATCACTGATATATTTACCTTCAATAAGGCTTATCCCGGTCAAAGGCACTTCATTTTTAAAATACCAGTAATTATTATCAGATGCTCTTGCTCCCTGTGATACGGGAACAAGTTCGTTGTTCCTGGCAACTTTCAATGTATAATTTGTAAAGTTAATAAGTATCTTTGCCGGGGTGCCCGGATAGAAGTTAAGTCCTGCAACAGGGTACCAGTGAGCTTCAGGTGTCAGTAACAGGAATTCATTTTTTTGAATAAGCTGTCTTTTTGGAACCCTTACGGGTCCTATGGTAAATGGATTTTCCTTTATGTCTTCATTATACCAGGGATAGCAGAAACCTTCTTCTATTGTCCCTTCATACCTAAAACTTATGCTTATGGCAGAATCCGGTTGAAGGCTATGGCCAAGATCAACAATTGAGATGTGGCCATCAGAGTTGAAATCCGAAACCGAGCCATTAACATAAACCTCTTTTACCGATAAGCCGGGATTAAGTGAAAATGTAGCTTCCGTGATTAATATGTCAGTTTTGTTAACACATTTTAATGTCGCCAGGGCATTAATAAATGAGTCAGAGTAATCAATTTCAATATCAGCATCCGTGACTTTCAGGAAATGGCTGTTTTCGTATTTACTGTTGGTTTCTATTACCGCATTTTTCAGATTACGGGTACTGTAGTAATCATTAAGGAAATAATAAGCTGAAAAAACAGTAATGAGCAGGAAAACAAACAGGGAAGCAGTGCTTATAATCCTGTGAGTTTTTGACTGTGGCAGTCTTTTAAAAATAAGTATTGAGGCGAAAATAAAAACCAGCCCCAGGGATGTATACATAATTCTATGGGCCAGAATCAGGTTTAAATTACTGAAACCTGTGAGTCCGCTTTTGAAAACAGGAAAACCGAAGAGCATATAATCAAAAAGAGAATTCATCCTGTTGTAGAGGTAGAACATATCCAGTGCTGCCAGTCCCAGCAGAAGGAGGAAGGTGATTGCCTGGTTGCGTATCAGGGACATTAGTATATATGCAAAGCCAAGACTGAATATTAAGGTCGGTATTGTAATAATAAGGAGATATTCTATATAAGCACTTGCTTCTATTTTTGCTTGTGGTGAAATTATATTTATTATAAGACAGATAGCCAGGATTAATAGGTTAACGCCCAGGAAGAGTCTCAGTATGCCCAGTGATTTACCGAAAATATATTCAAGATTAGACATGGGTCTTGTATACAGTACCTCGTTGGTATCCAGCTTTTTATCTCTTTTAAGAAAGTCTGATGCAAGGAATATTACTATAAGGGCCTGTGCTATATTAAGCATGTAGAGGTTCACCAGGGGCATGGATGAAGGAATTGCAAGGAAGTTCCATTCCCCATCACCTACAGGGCTGAAAAGCCCTATATTCATTAAGGTAAGGATGAAGAGGGCACCAATGGAAAATAGCCTGAAAAGCCAGCTGCGGCGCAGTGTTTTAGCTTCATAGTGGGCAACAGTCCTGATATTGTGTATGGAGATCATTTTATGCAGCTTAAAAATTAATCTTTGTTCCGTTTATTTTATGCTCCATATAATAAACATATGCATGTTCCAGGTTAGGTTCTATTTCCTGGCTGTCAAAGCCCGATACGTCATCGGCCACTACCTGTGCATCCCATCCCAGCTCGCTGGGTATGGATGATATTATATGATAACTATCCTTTATACGGTCATACTCTTCCTGTGTAAGCCGGAGGTTAAAGACATGCCCCTCGGCCTGCTTTACCAGCTCGTCGGGAGATCCTGAGAATACCATCTCACCCATGTTCAGTAAGGCCATTTTCTGACATGTAGATGAAATATCACCAACAATATGTGTTGAAAGGATTATTGTAACATCATTCTGGCTGAGGTCAGAAAGAATATTCCTGAAACGTATTCTTTCATCAGGGTCAAGGCCAGTGGTTGGTTCATCCACCACTATAATTTTTGGATCACCTATAAGTGCCTGTGCAATGCCAAGTCGCCTCTTCATTCCGCCTGATAATTTATTCGCCTTCCTGTCCCGGGCTTCCAGCAGGCCTACCTTGTCGAGCAGCTCGTCTACCATAGCTATTCTTTCTTTCCTGTTTTTTAATCCCGCCAGTGAACCTGCATAATCGAGGAATTCCCATGTTTTTAAGCGTGTGAAGAAACGAAAATCCTGGGGCAGGTAGCCAAGGCAAGAACGTAGCTTTTTCCTGTTACCCTGTATATTTTTGCCATTTAACAGCACCTCCCCGGAGTATGGTTTCATAAGTGCCACCAGTACTTTCATCAGGCTGGATTTTCCTGCACCGTTAGGCCCAAGTAATCCAAACATCCCTTCTTCAATTGTCAGAGTGATGTTTTTAACGGCGTGATTCCCGTTTTTGTATATTACATCAAGACCCCTAATTTCGATGGACATTGTTTATTTAAATATTTATTGATGATATGCTATATAGTTAAATAGACTCTTTAAAGACTTATAATATTTCAAATAGATGGTAAAATATTCGTAAGATTTACTGTTTTTAAATATGTTTAACATTTTGCAATGATTTAAATTTTCCTGCAACCGTGTAAAAGTAATTTCTAATTTTGTAAAACAAAAGCATAAAGGTGGATACCGGGATAAACAAATTAAAGATTTTAAATGATCCTGTACATGGGTTTATAAAGATACCTTCAGAATTTATATATGATCTTCTGGAGGATCCATGGTTTCAGCGACTCAGGTTTATCAAGCAGCTGGGACTTACTGATATGGTATATCCGGGCGCAACCCACAGCCGGTTTTTACATAGTCTCGGAACCCTTCATCTCATGGGCCATGCTCTGTCAACCCTTCGTATGAAAGATATAGATATCAGTAATGAGGAATTTGAAGCAGCACTTGTAGCAATACTTTGCCACGACCTGGGTCACGGTCCTTTTTCACATTCACTTGAATTTAACATTTCCGGCAAAATCAGCCACGAGAATATTTCTTTATTGGTAATGAAAATCCTGAATGAAAAATACCAGGGGAAGATGGATATGGCTATTCAAATGTTCAGTGGCACATATTATCGTAATTTCTTTAATGATCTTATATCTAGTCAATTGGATATGGACAGGCTGGATTACCTGTTGAGAGACAGCTTCTATACAGGTGTGATTGAAGGATCGGTTGGGTCTGATAGGATTATAAGCATGCTTAATACCTCAGAAGACAGGCTGGTGGTAGAGGAAAAAGGAGTTTATTCAATTGAGAAATTTCTTATCGCAAGACGATTTATGTACTGGCAGGTTTATATGCATAAAACTGTTCTGGCTGCGGACCAGATGCTTAAAAGAATAATAAACAGGGCAAGATTCCTGATTGAAAGCAGTAACACTGTTAAATCAACTGTCCCTGTAGACTATTTTATAAGAACCAAAATAAACAGGGAGGAATTATTGAACTCAGGGAACAAGGATTTTGCCTGCATGTTTTTTAAACTTGATGATAATGAACTGATTTCTTCAGTAAGGCAGTGGGCAGAGAATGGAGATCCGATACTGTCCAACCTCGCTAAAGCATTCCTTTACCGGCGCCTGCCTGCTATTGAACTTTCTGATCAGCCTTTCCGCGAAGCAGTTATCAATGCCATAAAAGGATCATTAAAGGGATTGAATGATTTCAGGTCACAGGATACAGGAAGCTACGTATATACCGGTTGTATATCAAATCTTACCTATGCCCCTGCGTCACCAAGCATTAAAATACTGAAAAAGGACGGGTCATTGAAGGAACTGACGGAATTATCGAGTATTCTGAAGCATGAGACCTTGTCGAAAAATACTACCAGGTACTATCTTTGTTATCCGAAAGATATTAGAGATATTGTTGTTGAAATGTAAACATTTTTAAATAGAAAAATTATTAAAATGAAATTTACAGCAAAGGAAGTTGCAAAGTACGTTAACGGGGATATTGAGGGTGACCCCGGAATTATCATCAACACTGTAGCCCGAATAGAAGAAGGGCACAAAGGAGCTCTTTCTTTTCTATCAAATATGAGCTATGAGAAATATATCTACACCACCGGTTCGTCTGTGGTTATAGTCAACCGGGATTTTAAGCCGTCTTCCCCGGTGAGTGCAACCCTGATAAGGGTTGATAATTCTTATGAGGCTTTTGCGACATTACTAACTGTATATGAACAATCCTTACCCAGGAAGAAAGGTATACACCCCACAGCAGTTATTGAAGATAGTGCCTCACTGGGTATAGATGTTTATATCGGCCCTATGGTTTATATTGGTGAAAATGTAGTACTGGGCAACCATTGTTCGGTCTACCCTCATGCCAGGATAGGTGATAGCTGCAGGCTTGGTGAAAATACCATGGTTTATCCTGGTGTTACTGTTTACCATGAATGTATTATAGGGAATAATTGTACAATTCATGCTGGCTCGGTTATAGGAAGTGACGGATTTGGATTTGCACCACAGTTGGATGAGAATTATAAGAAAATACCACAAATTGGAAATGTTATTCTGGAAGATAATGTTGAAATAGGTGCCAATGTTGTGGTTGACAGGGCAACAATGGGATCAACAATTATACGGAAGGGTGTTAAGCTGGATAACTTGATACAGATAGGACATAATGTCGAGGTGGGAGAGAACACGGTAATGGCAGGTCAGACAGGCATAGCCGGATCAACAAAAATTGGCAAGAACTGCATGTTTGGAGGGCAGGTAGGAATTACAGGCCACGTAAGGATTGCAGATGGGACAAAGGCTGCTGCACAGTCTGGCGTCAATTCTCATATTTTAAAGTCAAATACTACAGTGTACGGCACACCTGCATTTGAATACAGAAAAGCACAGCTTTCATATATTATCTTCAGGAAGCTACCGGAACTGAAACAAAAAGTGGAATTGCTGGAGGAAGAAATCAAGGAGATAAAAAACAGATAATCATAATCGTTCTAATCGAATTTATTTGATATAAACGATGTTAGACCGGGTTTTTATAGCACGTTCGAATTTTTTTTTATTTCTTTGCATGCAAATTAAATTATAAATAAGAAAATTAGATGAGTATAAAGAACCAGAGAACTCTTGCCAGGGAAGTCAGCTTAAAAGGGAAAGGATTACATTCAGGGATAGATGTTTCTGTAACCTTCAAACCCGCTCCCGTGGATCATGGTTATAAGTTTTGCAGGGTTGACCTTCCTGAAAAGCCTATTATCAGGGCAGTGGCAGAAAATGTTACGGATACAACAAGAGGAACAACACTGCAGGAGCATGGTGTTTCTGTTGCTACTATTGAACATGTGCTGGCATCTTTTTATGGAATGAACCTGGATAATGTTCTTGTTGAGATAGATGGTCCTGAAGCACCGATAATGGGTGGAAGTGCAATGAAGTTTACCGACGCAATAAAAGAAGCAGGTATAGTTGAACAGAAATCACTGAGAAAATACTTTGAGGTAAAGGAAAAAATTGTTTATTCAGATGAAGATAATGGTGTTGATCTAATAATATATCCTGATGATCATTTGAGTATTAATGTTCTGATTGATTATAATTCGAAGATACTGGGAAACCAGTACGCTGTTTTAGATAATAAAGAAGATTTTGCAGAAGAGATATCTAAGAGCAGGACTTTTGTTTTCTTTCATGAGCTCGAACCACTGTTCAAAGCTGGCAGAATAAAGGGGGGTGATCTTGACAATGCCATAGTTATACTTGAGAAGGAAGTGCCCCAGTCTGAGATTGACCGTATTGCCAGAATGTTTGATAAGCCTAATATCACCGCTCATAAAGAAGGTATATTAAATAATACAGCTCTTCGTTATCCCAATGAACCGGCACGTCATAAACTTCTTGACCTGTTGGGTGATATGGCACTTGTGGGGCAACATATAAAAGGTAAAATAGTTGCTACCAGGCCAGGTCACCAGGCAAACACAAACCTGGCAAGGCTGGTGATACAGGAGATAAGGAAAGCTGCTTCAAAAAAAGACATTCCCGTATATGATCCTACTGTTGACCCTGTTTTTGGAATTGATGAAATAAAGAGAAGACTGCCACACAGGTATCCGTTCTTACTGGTAGATAAGGTTATAAAGATGGATGAAAGCTCGGTGGTTGGAATAAAGAACGTAAGCTTTAATGAGCACTTCTTCCAGGGTCATTTCCCCGGCGAGCCGGTAATGCCGGGTGTATTACTGGTTGAATCAATGGCACAGGTTGGTGGGATGCTTGTCCTGGCCAATGTGGAGGACCCTGAAAACTGGTCAACCTATTTTCTTAAGATTGATAAGGTCAAATTTAAACAAAAAGTTGTACCTGGTGATACACTTATAATCAATCTCAATATGTCTGAAGCCCCCAGAAGGGGAATAGTGTCAATGTACGGACATATATATGTCGGTAATAAACTTGTAGTCGAAGGAGAGATGGTTGCCCAGGTAGTTAAAAATAAATAATAATGATTTCAGACCAGGCTTTTATTCATCCGGATGCACGGCTGGGAAAGAATGTCACAGTTGAACCTTTTGCTTACATAGCTGGTGATGTTATAATCGGTGAAGGCAGTTGGATTGGTCCCAATGCAACAATTCTTGATGGTGCCCGGATGGGTAAAAATTGCAGTGTTTATCCGGGTGCAGTAATATCGGCTATACCCCAGGATATGAAATATGCCGGGGAGATAACAACGACAGAAATAGGTGATAACTGTACATTCAGGGAAGGAGCAACCATAAACAGGGGAACAGCAGCCCTTGGCAAAACTGTAATGGGTAATGACTGCCTTATGATGGCAAATTCACATGTTGCACATGATTGTATAATAGGTAACAATTGCATACTGGTAAATAATGTATTGCTGGCGGGGGAAGTGCATGTTGACGATTTTGCAATAATGGGAGGCGGATCAGCAGCGCACCAGTTTACTCATGTGGGGGCTCATGCAATGATAAGCGGGGGTGCTATGTTCAAGAAAGACATCCCTCCTTATTCCCTCATAAAAAATTCCCCGGTTGGGTTTGCAGGTATAAATAAAATTGGTCTTAAACGTAGGGGTTACAGCCAGCAAAGCATTAATCAAATTGAGGAAATATATAAAATAATCTACTTCAGTGGGAGAAATATAAGCCAGGCTGTGCAATACCTTAAAGATAATTTTGAGTCCACTGAAGAATTACTTTATATTGTTGACTTCATATCAAAATCAAAACGCGGAATCCTCAAATCAGCTATCAAGTAGATGAAGTCCAGGGATAGTGTAAGGTTCAACCCCTTACCATAGCGCGTCTGTGTCCTTGTTTATTATCTTAACTTTGTATCAAATTTCAGTAGAATGCCTGATAAAGAACAACCAATGGAACAGGGTTTTGGGAAATATACCCTGATAAACGAATTAAAAAATAAATACCCTGAGCTTTTTGATGAAGATGATTCAGTCAGTGTTATTTCAGGAATACTATATCTTGAAGGGATACATTTTAGCCTTATATATTTCCCTCTTCAGCACCTGGGCTATAAATCAGTCATCAATTCGATAGCTGATATATATTGCAGGGGCCAGCTCCCTGTAAATATTAGCGTAAGCATTGGAGCAAGTGCACGTTTCAAGAAGGAAGACATTGGCAGTATTCTTGAAGGCATGTCAGTGGCATGCAAAAAATATGGTGTAAAGATCTCCTCACTGGATATCAGCAGCTCCCTGACAGGCCTCGCTATAAGTATTGCATCGTCTGGGAGAAAGCCCGGAGGATTTAAGAACGATAAACCGGAAGAAACAGACCTGATTTGTGTCACAGGCGATCTTGGAGCTGCTTTCCTGGGCCTGCAGTTGCTTGAACGTGAAAGGAAGGTATTTGAGGATACAGGTGGAGCACAGCCAAAGCTGGAAGGGTTCGAATATGTTATAGGCCGGCAATTGAAGCCTGACTTAAAAATCAATATTCTGGAAGAATTAAAAAATGCTGAGGTTTCTACAGGTATAGTGAGAACAATCAGGGATGGCCTTGCATCCGAGATTATACATATAAGTAAGGAGACAGGCATGGGATGCAGAATTTACCATGACCGGCTGCCCATTGACCGTGCTACTATAACGGCAGGAAAGGAACTGGGATTTGAACCGGTGATTGCTGCCCTTAACGGGGGAGATGATTTTGAATTTATATTTACTGCCCCGGTAAATGAGCATGAGAAGATAGAGAAAACGGAGGGGATAAGCATAATTGGCCATCTTGTAAGTACCAGTGAAGGTAACAGCCTGGTACTCCAGGATGGAAGCCTTGCCGAACTGAAAGCACAGGGATGGACTGATGAATGATTAATATCGAATAACAAATGTATAAGCATTTGTGCAACAGAAATCAACCTTATTCAGGGAACCTCAAAACATCATAAATCATCAATCGATATTTATTATTCATTATTCCAGTATAACCTTCTGGTTCTTCGGATACTTAACTTCATAGGTAAATATGAATTGCCTGGTACTCCCGGCAGGAATAGTGGTGTCCCATTTTATTTCCCCACTGGTGTTATCTATCATTCCTCCTGACAGTTCCCTTGCTTCAACCATTATATCCTTATTCTGTGATACAGGTAATTGATCGTATACAATAATATGGATATCAGAAGACTTGTTGTTCCTTATGCTGATTTCAAATGAACGTGTATCAATCCTGTTGCTGCCTATTGTCCTTACCAGTGTATACTCTTTCCGCCTTTCCCTTTTAACACTAATAGTGTTATCGATACCGAGAGAAACACTTAGTGTGTCTGATATCTGGTATGTATTCAACATGGTGGTACCTGTATAAGTATTTCCAAAATAGATATTAGCTTCCCCGTTTATCAGGTTTAATGTTTCCCAGTCCGGTAGATCAGCCGTTAGAAATGCTTCCTCACGCAGTTTGGGCACTGAAACATATTTGTAACTAGCCTCAGCACTTAATTGTTGTAATTCAATTGTGTTTGTTTTTCCGTCGGAACTGATATTTTGTGGAAGGTCGACCTCAAATGAAAAACTGGTGTTGGTTTTTATTATATTAACGGGAGGCATGTTTGCAGGTGGTAATACAGCATTCTCCGCTAGTTCAAATGCCATTTCTTCGTCAGCTGCAATATCCTGTATTTCAGTCCGGGCCATGCTTCTGGCTGATTTGTAGTAACCAGGGGCCGGGGGAGTATAAAAATTCAGATAATACGGCAATAAAACAGGTATGTCACCTGACTCTGATGGGTTGGCACTTGAGAAGCTGAGTATTATATTCTTCCAATCCTTACCCGTATTCTGGTGTACGTTTGCCTTATAGCACATGCTGACATCTTCGTTAATATCATCAACCCTGATGTCGTATGATGGGTACCACCCTGCATTGGAAACAAGATAGCTGAGAATTATTTTCCCCCTGCCTGAAGATGGAGATGACACAGATATCATGACTTCGGAACTGGGCATTTTTGATTTACGGAGAGACTGGTTCATCTGGTTCTCAAGTTTCTGTTTTTCTTCCTCAAATTTATTTATAATCCTGTTTCTCTTGAGGATACCTTTCCTTACAGACTCGATGGAAGAAGTATACAGGTCGGTAATACTCTTAAACTCCTGGGCACTGATATTCTCATTTTTCCCCGTAAAAGTCCTGTTTGCTACCAGGAAACTTTCCTTTTCCTTTAATATGTCAATCTCAGTTCTTTCATCCTCAATATTTTTCTTTAGGTCTTCTATCCTGCGACGCATATTCTTAAGTTCCTCTGATTCCTCGGTTGGTTCAAGGTAATTCATCCCTGGATTGACGGAAATTATCATGAATTCTCCTTTTCCCTCTACCTGTATGCTTGAGGGATCAGTATAGGGCGATAAGCCCGGAATCCTTAATAGCGATTTCCCCTGACTTATATTGAGCGATGCTTCTCTGGTCAGCTGAGCCCTGTCCGGGAAAATCCTCGCATGAGTAATTTTTGAGTCGATATTTATATATTCCTGTGGACTTGCGCAAAGGCTAATCATAAGGAATATTATGGATAGAATAGGTGTTTTCATTTGTATTGAAAGATTTATTTATTGCTGTTATGCAAGTTAATGAAAAATTTCAGCAAGCCCCTTGCTAACACGCAAGTTCTTCAATTCATTCTCACTTCGACCTCCGTAGTTCCGAGTACTCGAGGCGAAGGAGGAACACTCTCTCAACCCATTCTCAACCCCTTATAATGTCCCTGCCAAAGGGAGAAAGTGCTATCGCTGCAAGCTTAAAATGTTGCATTCCAAAGGGAATACCAATAATGGTAATGCATAGAATTATTCCGAATACGGCATGTGATAAAGCAATAGCGAGTCCACCCAACAGTAACCACAATAAGTTCCCAATTATATAAAGGCAACCGGATGCCCTGACGTCAGTACGGATTACTCTTCCAAAAGGCCAGAGGGCGAACACACCAAGTTTTAATGTTTGAATGCCAAATGGTATACCTATTATGGTTATAAACAGAGCTATGCTCGCAATGAAGTATTCAATAGATATAATAATTCCTCCAAAAAGGAGCCAGATTATGTTTCCAAGGAGTTTCATAGAAGTAGGATTAAAGACCAAAGATAAAAATATTAGTAGAGACCTTGCATGCAAGGGCTCTACTTCCTATAATATCCTTCCATCTATTAAAATATCCTGCCCAAAATTTTGTATTTTTGCCTGTTATTTATTTGGATTAAATATAATTAATGAAACAATACCCGGATTCTATGTGTTAGCATTAGGGATATTTATATATAATTTGGCTTGAGGAGATGGAAAAAGAACAGGACAAAATACTGAATGAAGTTACTTCAGGGGAGTACAAATACGGGTTTTATACTGATATTGATACCGATGCCATCCCAAAAGGACTAAATGAGGATGTTGTCAGACTGATATCGGCCAAGAAAAAGGAACCTGAATGGATGCTTGAATTCAGGCTAAAGGCATACAAAGCCTGGCAGGAGAAAAAAATGCCGCAATGGGCACATCTGGATATACCGGAAATAAATTACCAGGATATAGTTTATTATTCCGCCCCGAAACAGAAGGCGAAATTGAGCAGCATGGATGAAGTTGATCCTGAGCTCCTTGATACATTCAATAAACTAGGAATACCGCTGGAAGAACAGAAACGACTGACGGGTGTTGCAGTAGATGCAGTTATGGACAGTGTTTCAGTAAAAACTACTTTCAAGGAAACTCTTGCTGAACAGGGAATTATATTCTGTTCATTCAGTGAAGCAGTTTGTGAACATCCTGACCTGGTTAAGAAATACATGGGTTCTGTGGTTCCTTACACTGATAATTATTTTGCCGCATTAAACAGTGCAGTATTCAGTGATGGATCATTCTGTTATATACCTAAAGGAGTGAGATGCCCCATGGAACTGTCAACCTATTTCAGGATAAATGCTGCCAACACAGGGCAATTTGAACGTACATTGATGATAGCTGAAGATGACAGTTATGTAAGTTACCTGGAAGGGTGTACAGCCCCGATGAGGGATGAGAACCAGTTACATGCGGCCATCGTTGAAATTGTCGTGGAGAAGAACGCGGAAGTAAAATATTCAACGGTTCAAAACTGGTACCCAGGGAATAAGAACGGGAAAGGAGGAATTTATAATTTTGTTACCAAGCGTGGTATATGCAGGGGTGAAAATTCCAAAATATCCTGGGCACAGGTGGAAACGGGCTCAGCAATAACATGGAAATATCCTTCATGTATACTGAAAGGTGATAATTCAAGTGGTGAGTTTTATTCTGTCGCCGTAACAAATAATCACCAGCAGGCTGATACAGGGACTAAAATGATACACATAGGTAAAAATACCAGAAGTATCATTGTATCAAAGGGTATATCTGCTGGTGAAAGCCAGAACAGCTACCGGGGACTTGTAAAAGTACTTAAGAATGCATCTCGGGCAAGAAATTTTTCACAATGTGATTCCCTCCTGCTCGGAGATAAATGTGGGGCTCATACCTTTCCTTATGTAGAGGTTGATAACCAGACGGCTATTGTGGAACACGAAGCCACAACTTCAAAGATAGGAGAGGACCAGATATTTTACTGCAACCAGAGAGGTATAAGCACAGAAGATGCGGTTGGACTTATAGTAAATGGTTATGCAAAGGAAGTGCTTAATAAGCTGCCCATGGAATTTGCTGTTGAGGCACAAACATTATTGCAGATTAGTCTTGAAGGATCAGTAGGATAAGAAGAAATATGAATTGCGAGATGCGAGCAATGAATTATATATAAACCCGATTCAACAGTTTAACGTTTCAACGATTCAACAAAACAAAATATGTTACAAATAGAAAACCTTAAGGTTGAAATAGAAGGCAAGCAGATATTGAAAGGTATTTCACTGAATGTGAAAAAGGGAGAGATTCATGCCATTATGGGACCAAACGGTTCGGGCAAGAGTACCCTGGCCGGGGTTCTTGCAGGCAGGGATTTTGGTGAGATAACAGAAGGTAAAATAATGTACATGGGGAATAACCTCCTGGAAATGAATGCCGAAGAGAGATCAAAGGAAGGGATATTTCTTGGATTCCAGTACCCTATTGAAATACCTGGCGTAAGTATGGTTAATTTTATGAAAACAGCCCTCAATGAGCACAGGAAATACAGAGGGGAAGAACCTTTGTCTTCATCTGATTTCCTTAAATTGATGAGGGAAAAGAAAGAGCTTGTAAAAATTGAATCGGGCCTCACCAACAGATCAGTTAACGAAGGATTTTCAGGTGGTGAGAAAAAAAGAAACGAAATTTTCCAGATGGCCATGCTCGAACCGAAACTGGCTATACTGGATGAAACGGATTCAGGCCTGGATATTGATGCACTCAAAATAGTGGCTAACGGGGTCAATGAACTAAAGACTACAGAAAATGCTGCAATAGTGATTACTCACTACCAGCGTTTGCTTGATTACATAATCCCTGATGTGGTACATGTGCTATATGATGGCAAGATTGTAAAAACAGGAGGCAAGGAACTTGCTGTTGAACTCGAAAAGCAGGGTTACGGCTGGATAAAAAAAGGTGCTGATTTAGTTAATTATGGATAAGAAAGCGGACACAATAAAAAGGTTCTCAAAGCTGTTCAAAGATAACAGTAGCAGGATTGAAAATAATTCTGCGGGACTGATAAATAACTTCCGTAAGGATGCCATGGAACAATTCAAAAAATTGGGTATACCCGACCGTAAAAATGAATCTTACAGGTATACAAATCTTGATCCCTGGTTCAACACTGATTATAAGTCATACTTTGTTCCTGAGGAAGAAGACTTTAAAGCTGCTGAAAATTTTGAATGCGAGGTTACTGACCTCGATAGTTATGACCTTGTACTCCTGAATGGTATTCCACCGAGGTACAATGGAACACTCGCAGATCTCCCGGAAGGAATATGGGTTGGCAGCCTGGTTGAAGCCACCGAAAAATATCCGGGCATAGTGTCCAGGCATTACGGGAAATATGCACAAAACGGGAAAGACGGACTAATCCCCCTGAATACGGCGCTCGCATCCGATGGAATATTCGTTTACATCAAAAAGGATGTTAAACTTACAAAGCCGGTACAGATTATTAACCTGGTTCATTCAGATCATGATATGTTCGTGCAGCATCGTAACCTTATAGTTATAGAAGATGGGGGGCAACTTCCGATGATAGTTTGCGACCATGCACTGTCACCACAGAAATTCCTTACAAATGCAGTTACCGAGGTATATGTGGGAGAAAATGCATATTTTGATATTCTCAGGGTTCAGAATGAGCATAATAATGCTGCCAAGCTAACACATACCTTCATACACCAGGAAAAGAAAAGCTATGCTGTTTCGAATAATATAACCCTTCACGGTGGTCTCGTGCGTAACAGTACTTACCACAAGCTCAACGGCGATGGAGCCGAGTGTAATGCCTTGGGTCTGTACCTATCCGACAAGTGGCAGCATATAGATAACTTTGTAAGTATTGATCATACCTTTCCTAACTGTACGAGCAATCAACTTTTCAAGGGAGTGCTTGATGATTATGCCACCGGTGCTTTCAACGGTCGCAT
>CAZSJH010000015.1:0-27187 GCA_964607105.1 uncultured Rikenellaceae bacterium
TTGCAGGGGTGTATGTGCCCAGTGACATATATACAAGGTACCTTAGGATTAAAGGTGAGGATGTTATATCAATATGCGGATCTGATGAACATGGTGTTCCAATAACTCTTAAAGCCAGGAAAGAAGGCGTTTCACCCCAGGAAATAGTCGACCACTACCACCAGTTAAACAAAAAAGCGTTTGAAGACTTCGGTATAGAATTCGATATATACTCGAGAACCAGTAACAAAATACACTACGAAACGGCTTCAGACTTTTTCAGTACTCTGTATAAAAAAGGCAAATTCATTGAGAGATCGACCGACCAATATTATGATAATGAAGCCGGATGTTTCCTGGCCGACCGTTATATAACCGGCACCTGCCCTCATTGTAGCCACGATGCTGCTTATGGGGACCAGTGTGAAAACTGCGGCACTTCCTTAAGCCCCACCGAGCTTATCAAGCCCCGCTCGATGGTCAGCGGTACCTTACCCGTGATGAAAAAAACAAAACACTGGTACCTGCCCCTTGACAGGTATGAAGGATGGCTGAGGAAATGGATCCTCGAGGAGCATAAGGAATGGAAGCCCAATGTTTACGGGCAGTGTAAATCATGGCTCGACCATGGCCTGCAGCCCAGGGCTGTCAGCAGGGACCTTGACTGGGGTGTGCCTGTTCCCGTGGACAATGCAAAAGGCAAAGTGCTGTACGTGTGGTTTGATGCCCCTATAGGATACATCTCAGCAACACGTGAGCTTACAAGTGACTGGGAAAAATACTGGAAAGATCCCGGGACAAGGATGGTCCATTTCATTGGTAAGGACAATATAGTGTTTCACTGCATTATCTTCCCTGTAATGCTCAAAGCCGAAGGCTCATATATATTACCTGAGAATGTGCCGGCCAATGAGTTTCTAAATCTTGAAAATGATAAGATCTCCACATCCCGGAACTGGGCTGTATGGCTGCATGAATACCTGGAAGAATTCCCGGGGGAACAGGATGTGCTGAGATATGCCCTGTGTGCCAGTGCACCGGAAACGAAAGATAATGACTTCACATGGAAAGAGTTCCAGGCAAGGAATAATAATGAGCTGGTAGCAATACTCGGTAATTTTGTCAACAGGTCACTGGTTCTCACTCATAAATATTTTGACGGCGAAGTGCCGGAAATATCCGTTTTGGATGATTATGACAGGGAAGTATTGTCAGAAATGAGAGGAATGAAAGATAAAGTGGCTGAATCACTTGATGCCTTCCGCTTCAGGGAAGCACTGAGAGAAGCTATGAACATGGCAAGGCTGGGAAATAAATATCTTGCCGACACCGAACCCTGGATAGTAATTAAAACCGACAGTGAAAAGGTTAAGACTATTCTAAATATTTCATTGCAGATAACAGCAAACCTTACTATTCTGCTCGATCCCTTTCTGCCTTTCTCGACAGCTAAACTTAGGGAATGGCTCAATATAGAAACGCTTAAATGGAGCATGGCAGGCAGTGATGACCTTCTCAAACCCGGTCACAAAATCAACAAACCGGGTCTGCTTTTCAGGAAGATTGAAGATGAAGAGATTGAAAAACAGGTTAATAAACTAATGGAAACAAAAAAACAAAATGACGGTAGCATGAAAGAGGTGGAACCCTTGAAAGAGAATATAAGTTTTGAAGATTTTACAAAGCTGGATATTAGAACGGCAACCATTATTGAGGCCGTTAAAGTGCCAAAAACAAAGAAACTCCTTCAGCTTACACTTGATACAGGGATAGATACAAGAACTGTTGTTGCAGGCATAGCTGAACATTTTGATCCGTCAGCTATTAAGGGAAAGCAGGTATCGGTACTTGCTAATCTTGAACCAAGAAAGATAAAAGGTATTGAATCACAGGGAATGATACTGATGGCTGAGGAGGACGATGGCAGGCTTGTCTTTATTTCACCACCTGAGAACACAAAAAAAGGAAGCAGGATAAGGTAATTATTATTTCTTCCAGATCCAGACTCCCGGAAAAAGATCAATCACCCTGGAACGCTCATTTCTGGCTTCCTGTATGGTTCCGTAAGATTCCGCACAGACCCGGTAATAACCATTAGCAGCCTTTATCAGTTCAGCATTATATCCTTTGGTGGCTATTTCAAGTAATAACCGGCTGGCATTATCATCATCCTCGAAACTTCCAACTACAAGGTAATAAACACCTGCCCCACGCGTACCCGTGGTCTGTTCTTTCATTAACGGCTTTTCTTCAGTCTCTGTTAACCGGGTGCTGTCCTGTTCCTTGAGGATGATATTTTCATCACCGGGGACACCCCGGTCAGTAACATCTCTCAGTGTGTTTTCACGATTTGTTTCGGGCATTTCCCTGAACAGGGCTTCCTGGGCTAACTGTATTTCCTCAAATTCAACTTTGGCCAGCGGGTTCAGACCGGCTTCTGACCTCAGGAGATCAGTCTTCAGCGGAACAATCACCAGTGCAAGGACAAATGGTATGGCCACTGCAGCCCTCCAGACCATCCTGCGGCGGTTGGCAATAACTATGGGATCCTTATCACGGTTGCGGATAATTGCTTTTGAGATATCATAATCCTCAACAGGCTCACGGGTAAAAGCTGAAAGGCCATATGAATCAAGGAGATAGTTTACATTATTGTCAGGTTCAAATTGTATACTGCCTTCACCATTCAGCTGAAAATGACCAATGTCATCCAGGTGTACGCGTTCACCTTTTTCAAGCTTATTCCTCAGCCCCTTGATATAATCCTCGACAAGCTTCTTTGCATCGGGATACCCCATATCTTTTTTCTCTGATATTTTGCCTATGAGCAATCCATCATTATGGTTGAGCTTGCTGTTAAAAGATATTGATTTTATAGGCGGATAAAAAGTATGGCTCTCCCTGTCTATCCTTGCAGGTGTGTAATTACCGATAAATCCCCCGTAACCGGGGAGGATCACACAATCATTGTTGAATAACAGTTCTCTTATAAACGGGCTAAGGTCTTTCATAAATTATCTCATGTATTAGATACAAAAATAGTAAAAGTCTTTGAATAATTATTTCATCTAAGCAATCAAAAATATTATCTTCGCTTCTCCTATCTCTGAAAATAAGGAATGAAATGAAAGAACTGAGAATGGTCGACCTTAAAGGTCAATATGATAGAATAAAAACCGAAATCGATTCTGCCATACAATCAGTATTGGATTCTTCGGCTTTTATAAGAGGTCCTGAAGTTAGAAGTTTCGAAGAAGAGCTGGCATCTTACCTCGGTGTCAAACATGTAATTAGCTGTGCCAACGGAACAGATGCATTGCAAGTGGCAATGATGGCACTCGACCTGAAGCCGGGTGACGAGGTAATATCAACCGATTTCACCTTCATTGCCACGGTGGAAGTAATTGCATTGCTGGGGCTTAAACCTGTTTTTGTTGATCCCGAACCAGATACTTTCAATATATCACCCGAAGCAATCGAAAAAGCTATTGGCCCTAAAACGAAGGCTATAATACCTGTTCATCTCTTCGGCCAGTCAGCCGACATGGAAGAAATCCTTAAAATTGCCCGTAAACATAAGCTCTACATTATTGAAGATGCAGCCCAGGCGATGGGAACGGAATATATTTTTTCAGACGGAAAGAGACGAAAAGCAGGCACTATGGGCGATATTGGCTGTACATCCTTCTTTCCTTCAAAAAACCTGGGTTGTTATGGTGACGGTGGAGCTATTTTCACCAACGATGACCGCCTGGCAAAACTCTTGCGCAGCATTACTAACCATGGCAGTACAAAAAAGTATTACCATGACGATGTTGGTGTTAATTCAAGGCTTGACTCAATTCAGGCTGCAGTACTAAGGGTCAAACTGAGGTATCTCGATGAATTTAATAATGCCCGGAGAAATGCTGCTTCTTTTTATGACAGGCAATTAAGCCGTGCTCCAAAGGTTGAATCACCTTTCAGGTCGAACAAGTCAACCCATATTTTTCACCAGTATACCATTAAAACTGAACCCGGGCTCAGGGATAAGCTCCAGGAATACCTTTCAGAAAAGAACATTCCATCAATGGTATATTACCCCGTGCCTATGCACCGGCAAAAAGCTTACAGTAAGCCGGACATGAAAGATGAAATATTCCCGGTAACTGATTCACTCTGCAACTGCGTACTGTCGCTGCCCATGCATACGGAAATGACTATTGACCAGTTGCAGTATATATGTGATAATATTTACAATTTTTTTAAAGACAGATAGATTATGGAAGATTATTTTGCCCACGAAACGGCAGTTATAGATGATGGCTGCAGAATAGGTGGAGGATGCCGAATATGGCATTTTTCCCATATAATGAGCGGAGCTGAATTGGGAGAAAAGTGCAATGTCGGACAGAATGTGGTAATTTCACCGGGAGTTATCATCGGTAATAATGTCAAGGTACAGAATAATGTTTCAATATATACAGGGGTTATTTGTGAAGATGATGTATTCCTGGGCCCCTCGATGGTTTTCACCAATATAGTCAATCCCAGGAGTGCGGTGGTGAGGCGCGACCAGTATGTAAAGACAATAGTCGGCAAAGGGGCAAGCATAGGGGCGAATGCCACAATAATATGCGGTAATAATATAGGAAAGTATTCATTTATAGGCGCCGGTGCTGTAGTAACGAAGGAAGTCAAACCCTATTCGCTTGTCATAGGCAATCCTGCAAGGCATGTCGGTTGGATGAGTGAGTATGGCCACAAACTTGAATTCAATGATGACAATATTGCCCAATGCCCCGAGAGTAGAGAGAAATACAGGCTTTCCGGGAGTGAAGTTTCTAAAATTATTGAGTAGTTTTACATAAATTAATTAAGACCCCATGAGTGAAAAGTCAAATAATTTTGGTCTTATAGGCGTGGCAGGTTATATTGCGGTCCGTCACCTTGAAGCCATAAAAAAAACCGGTAATAAACTCCTGGCTAGCCTCGACCCCTTTGATAGCGTCGGTATCATTGACAGTTATTTCCCCGAAAGTGATTTTTTTGTTGAATTCGAACGCTACGACCGACATTTTGAAAAGCTTAAAAGATCTGGAATAAAGGTGGATTATGTAAGCATCTGTTCACCTAACTTCCTTCATGATTCACATATACGCTTTGCCCTCAGGCACCAGGCTGATGCCATTTGCGAAAAACCGATCGTCCTTAATCCCTGGAATATTGACGCACTTCAGGAAATAGAGAAGGAAACGGGTAAGAAAGTATACACAGTGCTGCAACTCAGGCTGCACCCTTCAGTCACTGCACTCAGGGAAAAAATAATGAAGGAGAAAAAAGACAGCAAGCATGATATAGACCTGACATATATCACCACAAGGGGTAAATGGTATAAATTTTCATGGAAAGGAGATATTCACAAATCAGGAGGGGTGGCTACCAATATAGGTATTCACTTCTTTGATATGCTCAGCTGGGTTTTTGGTGCGGTGCAAAATAATCACGTTCACCTGCTCGAAGAGGATAAGGCTGCAGGTTACCTCGAACTCGAAAATGCCAGGGTAAGATGGTTTCTCAGCATTGATTATAATGACCTCCCTGAAGAAATTAAAAAGAAAGGACAGAGAACTTACCGCTCAATACGCATTGAAGATAATGAGATTGAATTCAGTGGAGGGTTCACTGATCTGCATACCGAAACATACAAGCATATACTTAAAGGAAAAGGGTTTGGACTGGATGATGCCCGCAATTCCGTGCAAACGGTATATGAAATACGTAACAGTAAATCAGCTGCAAGGAAGGGAGATATACACCCTTTTGCCAGTAAAATAATAAAATAATAAATCATAAAGATGTACAGAGAACTAGTAGAAAGAAAGACCAAGCTATCAGTAATTGGCCTTGGATATGTTGGTCTTCCAATAGCCCTGGAGTTTGCCAGGAAAATAGATGTGGTAGCTTTTGATATACGTGCCGACAGGGTCGAAAGCATGAAAAAAGGAGTGGATCCTAATGAAGAAGTGCCGGACGAAGCCTTTAAAGACCTTAGCATACATTTTACCACCAATCCCGAAGACCTCAGGGAGGCTTCCTTCCACATTATAGCAGTACCAACCCCGACAGATAAACATAAGCTTCCTGATCTCAGGCCGGTAATGGCAGCATCGGAAACGGTGGGTAAAATACTGAAAAAGGGAGACTATGTAGTTTATGAGTCAACGGTATACCCGGGGTGCACTGAAGAAGATTGTGTACCGGTACTTGAAAAATTCTCTTCGCTCAATTACCGCAGTGATTTCAAAGCCGGTTTTTCACCTGAAAGGATAAACCCCGGTGATAAGTTGCATACACTCACTTCAATAGTAAAGGTTACCAGTGGCTGCGATGCTGAATCGGCCGAGGAGATAGCACTCACATATGAAACAATAATAGATGCCGGTGTTCACAGGGCAAGCTCAATAAAAGTGGCCGAAGCCGCAAAAATAATTGAGAATACCCAGAGGGATATCAATATCGCCTTTATGAATGAACTGTCAATAATATTTAACAGGATGGGTATCAATACCTATGAGGTGCTGGAAGCAGCAGGAACAAAATGGAACTTCCTTAAATTCTTTCCAGGCCTTGTTGGTGGTCACTGTATTGGTGTTGATCCCTATTACCTCTCCTACAAAGCCAAGGAACTGGGTTACCATCCCCAGATGGTTGATTCGGGACGCTTTGTGAACGACAGTATGGGGGGATACGTGGGAAAACAAACCGTAAAAAAAATAATATCTGCAGCCAAAAGCCCCAAAGGAGCCAGGGTGCTCATCATGGGAATAACATTCAAGGAAAATGTTACAGACATCAGGAACTCAAAAGTGATTGATGTTATTGATGAGCTGGTTGATTTTGGGTGTATTGTTGATGTGATCGATCCCTTCGCTGACCAGGGGGAGGTTAAAAAAGAATACGGGCTCGATCTTAAAGATAAACCTGAAGGTAAATATGATTCCGTTATTGTTGCAGTCAATCATGCCCCTTATCTGAACCTGGATGAAAAGTATTTCGGAAATCTGCTCGACGATAAGGGGATAGTTGTTGACATTAAAGGAATATACAGGGGTAAAATTAAAAGTCTAACATACTGGAGCCTGTAGACATGAAAGAAAAAGTACTTGTAACGGGAGGAACAGGGTATATAGGGTCTCATACTGTTGTCGAACTGCAGAATGAAGGATTTGAGGTCTTCATAATTGATAACCTTGCAAACTCGGATATCAAAGTGCTTGACGGTATTGAACGTATTACAGGCAAGAAGCCTGTATTTGAGCAAATTGACCTTTGTGACCGTGAAAGGCTCGAGGCATTCTTCTCACTGAACCCCGATATTGAATCAATAATACATTTTGCAGCCTATAAAGCAGTAGGTGAATCTGTGGAAAAACCCCTGCTTTATTACCACAACAACCTGGTATCATTGTTAAACCTGATGACCAGTATGCAGAATTACAATATCCCTTCAATGGTTTTTTCTTCTTCATGCACTGTATACGGGCAGCCTGACATATTACCTGTTTCGGAAGATGCCCCGGTGCAGGAAGCTGTTTCTCCCTATGGTAATACAAAACAGATAGGAGAAGAAATAATAAGGGATACTCTGAATTCATGTAAGGAACTCAAGGCAATATCACTCAGGTACTTCAACCCCATAGGCGCACACCCCTCATCACAAATAGGGGAACTGCCCATAGGGGTGCCGGAGAACCTCGTGCCATTTATAACACAAACAGCTGCCGGCATAAGGGATGAACTGAAAGTTTTCGGCGATGATTATAACACACCCGATGGATCATGCATTCGCGATTACCTTCACGTTGTCGATCTGGCACAGGCACACGTGGTAGCCCTTAGAAGAATGCTGGAAGGGAAAAACAGAGAAAACTATGAGGTATTTAACCTCGGTACGGGAGAAGGGGTGTCAGTCTTTGAAGCAATAAAATCATTTGAGAGGGTATCAGGTGAAAAGCTGAAATACCGGGTTGTAGATAGGAGGCCGGGAGATATTGAGAAAATATGGGCCGACCCTTCACTGGCAAATAAGGAAATGGGCTGGTCAACACGTTATACCCTTGATGATGCCATGAAATCGGCCTGGGACTGGGAGCTGAATTATCATAAAATGAAATAATCACAAATAACAGCCTGCATAATATGAAAAGAACAGTGCTTGTAACAGGCGGGGCAGGGTTTATCGGCTCACACGTCGTACGACGTTTAGTGAGGAATTATCCATCATACCTGGTGGTAAACGCCGATAAGCTTACATATGCAGGTAATCTCCAGAATCTTGTCGATATTGAAAATGCTGATAATTACAGGTTTGAGAAAATAGATATAGTTGATGAAGAAGAAGTATTTTCACTGTTCGATAAATATAAATTTGACGGGGTAATACATCTTGCGGCTGAATCGCATGTCGACCGTTCAATTTCATCTCCAAAGGAATTTGTCCTTACCAATATAATAGGTACGGTTAACCTGCTGAATGCCTCAAGGAAAATGTGGAATGATACCTCAGGTAAAATATTTTACCACATATCAACCGACGAAGTATATGGCTCACTAGGTCCCGAAGGGCTGTTCAAAGAAAACACTCCCTATGACCCCCGAAGTCCATATTCCGCATCCAAGGCAGGATCAGATCATTTTGTACGTGCATATTTCAATTCCTACGGGATACCTGTTGTACTGAGCAACTGTTCAAATAATTACGGCCCCAACCAATTCCCGGAGAAGCTTCTACCTCTGGCCATAAATAATATAAAGAGCGGAAAGGAAGTGCCGGTTTACGGTAAGGGTGAAAATATAAGAGACTGGCTTTACGTTGAAGATCATGCGGCAGCAATAGACCTTATTTTCCACAGGGGAGTAAATGGTGAAACATATAATATAGGGGGGAATAATGAATGGAAGAATATTGACCTTGTACACCTGTTGTGCGAATTGATGGACGATAAGCTGGGAAGGCAGACCGGCGTGTCGGCAGAATTAATCACCTTTGTAAAGGACCGTGCCGGGCATGATAAACGCTATGCCATAGACTCCTCTAAAATAATGAATGAACTGGGATGGTCACCTGCACACAACTTCAGTGAAGGGCTGGGTAAAACAATTGACTGGTACCTGAATAATGAAGAATGGTTATTGAATGTTCTCTCAGGAGAGTATGAGAAATATTACGAGGAACAGTATATTAAAAGATAATTACCCCGGATTCTTTCAGAACAGTAAAGGTAAGTTCAAACCTGACAGCATCTTCACTTTCCCTGTTAGCTTTGACAATGAGGTTTTTGGTACCCAGCTCGGGTAAATAAATCTCGATTACAGGGTCAACAATATTACCTTCAATGTACTCCTGCACAAAATTCGATATATTAACCTGGTATTGATTCGTTATTTTATTGTAGCTGCCGTCAAGAAAAGCGCCATCGGAATCAACATAATAATCAGGCAAAAGCCTTTTTACTCCCGCACTGTCATACCTCACAAGTATACTGGAAGGAACCATATCCTCCGTATAGTCAAGTTCATTAAGGTAAACCGGCAGGTATATCCTTGCTTTGTTAACTGCTATTGTTCCCTGTAATGACCTCATGTGCTCAAGGCCTGGTATGGCCAGCCTTGCATATACTCCCTCCATGGGTTGTATATAAGCAAGTGTATCCTTAATGGGTTCATTTATGTATTTTATTTTCTTCTCCGGCTCAGCCTGCTCATAATCATGTAAAAACCTGTTGTAATTCAAACATTTTGAATTAATAAGGAATTCATAAAACTTCGAGTTGCCAGCGGCATTGGTATAATAAACCACTATATATGTATTATTGCCCAGCACATTAAGTTCTAGCATATGGTAATTGCCGGTCTGAGGATATTCAAAATAAAGGCCGTAGAAATAGTCCCTGAAGTCAATAGTATCACTCCCAAGAAAAAGCTTGGATGTATCTCTCAATATATATTCGCCGAAAGAAAGCGGGAGGTCGAGGGTCAGAAGGCTGTCAGAACCTTCAGGTATCGGAGGAAAATCAACTGTAGCCAGGATGTCATTTACAGGGACATCACTGCCCACAAGGTAAGTGGAGTCTGCAGACAGTTTTTCGCCGAGTTCATAAATATTAAAGGAACCGATGCCCAGCATGTTTCCCATCACGTCTGTTACGTCAAGGTACAATTTAACCGAATCCACGCTTGTGATTCCATCCCCGGGCCATCCTATCGTAAGCCATAACTGGGTAAAAAAGTCAGAGTTTGTAAGACCAAAATAAGGATCAAGAACGCTGCCCAGGAATGAAGTCTGTGGAATTATTGAAGTTGCAGAGTCAGTAAAAAGAGTAAACATATCAACATGCATTGTATCAACTGCCACTATGCTGTCAAAATCAGCCTGCGGCAATATCCCCTCTCCTATGGATGAGGGATCCTCCTCACATGACACAATAAATAAAGGTACTGCTGCAAGCAGTATCAGTATGTTATGAATTTGTTTTCTTAATGTTCTTATTATTGCAGTTGCAGAAACTGAACGTTCAGACAATTTTATCATAGAATTCATTATACGCATCAATATAATCCTCTTCATCCTGGTATCCAAGTAAAGGCTTGTTCTGTGACTTAATATATTTTTCTACATCCTTACCTATATCTTTGCTACCAATAATTATGCCATCTGAATTATCAATGGCCAGCCTGGATATATTAAAATAATTAGCCCCGCCCGGAAAATCCAGGTGTTTCTTATCTATTCCGTCAGATACAAGCTTATCGGTGACTGATTCCCTGAACGGTTTTTTGAACTCATTATTGTAAACTGAATAAATAATCTTCACATCGGCAAAAAGCGGGTCATCATAATACACCTTCCGCAGGTAGAGCGGAACAAGTGCGGCCATCCATCCATGGCAATGCACCACATCAGGCGCCCACCTGAGTTTCTTTACTGTTTCGAGCACCCCGCGCGCAAAAAATATTGACCGCTCATCGTTATCGGAAAACTCCTCACCCTTTGAATTTCTGACCACATGTTTACGCTGGAAATAATCTTCATTATCAATAAAATAAACCTGCATCCTTGCAGCCTGTATACTTGCAACCTTTATTATAAGGGGATGATCGGTGTCATCAATTATCAGATTCATTCCTGACAAACGTATAACCTCGTGTAACTGGTTGCGCCGTTCATTGATGCAACCATACCGTGGCATAAATGTCCTTATCTCCTTACCCCTTTCCTGAATACCCTGAGGCAGGTACCTGCTGATTTTGGAAATTTCCGATTCTGTTAAATAAGGGGTTATCTCCTGTGAAACGAATAATACCTTCTTGCTATCCATTTGGCCTAATAATAACAGATTGCAAAGATAACAAAAATATTCCAATACAGGAATTCCTCTGCCAGCTTATTGATTAATGAAGATTATCATTTTCAGCAATTTTGACTAAATTTGACGGGGCAATCAACCTTATGTCAATAGAGGATGAAACATATTACCACAACAGGAGATCTTAAAAGCGAGTTGGGAAAAGAGCAGGGTAAAAGCATCGGGATAGTCCCAACAATGGGTGCTCTGCATGCGGGTCATATCTCACTGGTAGAAAGATCAGTAAACGAAAATGATATCACTGTCGTAAGCATTTTTGTTAACCCAACCCAGTTCAACAACTCGAATGACCTTGCAAGATACCCCCGGACTATTAATGCCGACATTGAAAGACTCTCAGGCATAATGAGTCCTTGTGATTTTGTTTTCACCCCCGGGGCAGATGATATTTATCTTGATGAAAAGATACCTGATGTAGATCTCGGCCACCTGGATAAAATTATGGAAGGGAAGCATCGGCCGGGCCATTTTATTGGAGTAGTCCGTATAGTAAAAATACTCTTCGACCTTTGCAGGCCCGGCAGGGCATATTTCGGACTTAAAGACTTCCAGCAACTGGCCGTGATAAAAACCATGGTTAATCAAACAGGCCTGCTTACAGAAATAATAGGCTGCCCCATAATCAGGGAAGCCAACGGCCTGGCCATGAGCTCAAGAAATGCCAGGCTCTCTCCAGCAATGCGTGAGAAAGCTGGCATTATTTATCAGACACTGAAGAAATATAATGAACAAACATTGGCAGTTGATGTTAAAACGTTAAAGAGAAGTATAATAGAGGAAATAAACAGGGAAGATGGGTTTATTGTGGAATACTTCGAGATTGTGGATGATGATGAACTGAAACCATTACTTTACGCTACCGATATCAATAGTGAAAAAGACTACACAGGATGTATTGCAGTATATGCAGGTGATGTGAGGTTAATCGATAATCTTAAGTTTTCTTTCCTGTTTCACAAAGGTTAATTAACTTTGTTACCTAAATAATTCAATGCAGTCATGTTTATAGAAGTAGTGAAATCGAAAATTCACAAAGTCAGAGTTACTGAAGCCAACCTTCAGTACGTAGGGAGCATTTCCATCGATGAGGATCTGATGGAGGCTGCGGATATTCTGGAAAACGAAAAGGTACAAGTCGTTAACCTCAATAACGGGGAGAGGCTTGAAACATACGTTATAAAAGGAGAACGGGGATCCGGAGCAATCTGCCTGAATGGTCCTGCCGCAAGAAAAGCAGCTGTGGGAGATATCATTATCATAATATCGTATGCTTCTATAGATTATGAGGAAGCCAAAAAATTCAAACCCAGACTTATCTTCCCCGATACCGACACAAACAAACTTGTCTGATATTGAAAGATAGAATTAAGCAGATAATTAAACTGGGGGTATTCATAAGCCTCAGTGTAATACTCTTGTTTATTGCCTTCAGGGATATTAACCTCCTGGAAGTTCTCAGGGAACTGAAAGATGCAAGATACTCCTGGGTTTTGCTGGCATTTGTAGCCTCCATAATGGCATTTATAAGCAGGGCAAGGCGTTGGATTTTATTAATTAAACCCCTTGGTTATAGTCCGGGGCTCTCATCTGCTTACCATGCATTAGTGACAGGTTACCTTTTCAATATTGCAGCCCCCAGACTGGGCGAACTGACAAGGTGCGTGGCACTGGGAAAAAAAGAAAAGATACCCGTCGACAGGCTCTTCGGCACAGTAATAGCCGAAAGGGCATTTGACCTGGTAAGCATGGTGATAATCATGGTTGTTATGATACTGCTGAGAGGTGATCTAATGAACTCTTTCATGAGGGAGAATATTTTCAATCCCCTCGGCGATAAACTATCTTCTGCTTTCGGATTCTCATCAATGTTCATAATAATACTGATCCTCTTCCCTGCAGCTATGTTAATCATGATTCTTGTGTACAGGGAAAGGCTGATGAAAATAAAATTGTTAGCAAAGATCAGCGATATAATGAAAGGTATATTAAGCGGCCTTAAAACTTTCATTAAGATGAAGGATAAGCTTGAGTTTATTTTTCACACTCTGGTTATCTGGTCGTTCTATATAACTATGACATGGGTAATTTTCTATGCCCTGCCTTCAACCTCACACCTGCATTTTGGTGATGCCGTCTTTATTCTCGTTATTGGCAGCCTGGGAATGGCCGCACCGGTGCAGGGCGGTATTGGTGCATTTCACTGGATTGTCTCACGCGGACTTAATGTTGTTTATGACATTGATCTCAAAGACGCTCTGGCATATGCCACCTTGTCCCATGAGTCACAGTTATTATTGATTGCCATCCTGGGCACAATCTCATTCTATATTATCATGGGAAAGGCAGGAAAGAGGAAAATTAATTTAAAAAGTACAACTGATGGCTAAGAGTAAGACCATATGGGTGTGCAGCAATTGTGGTGCCGAATCGCCAAAATGGGTGGGCCGCTGCAGTTCATGCGGCGAATGGAATACCTACTTTGAAGAGATATTACAGGCAAAGAATAAAGGATCGGTATCTTTCAGCAGGGAACAAATAAAACCACAGCTACTGGATGATATCTCAGCCCTGGAGAAAAATCGCATCAGGTCGGGCATGAAAGAGATCGACCGCATACTGGGAGGAGGCATAGTGCCGGGCTCCCTTATTTTGCTGGGTGGAGAGCCGGGAGTGGGTAAATCAACCCTTGCCCTGCAGCTGGCCATGAAGCTGGAAAACAAAAAGATACTCTATGTCTCCGGCGAGGAGAGCGGTGAACAGATAAAACTGAGGGCAGGACGCCTCGGATATACCAATGAATCCTGTTACGTCTATTCAGAAACATCACTTGAAGAAATAATAAACAGTGCAGGGATAATAAAACCTGAGATAATAATTATCGACAGTATACAGACCATCAGCACTACCAACCTGGAATCATCGGCAGGGACCATCAGCCAGGTAAGGGAGTGTGCTGCCATGTTGCTTAAATATGCCAAACAAACCGGGACACCGGTAATGCTGATAGGTCATATTACTAAAGATGGCAGCCTTGCAGGTCCAAAGATACTGGAGCATATAGTCGATGTGGTGCTGCAGTTTGAAGGAGACAAAAATTATATCTACCGCATACTGAGAGCTGTGAAGAACCGCTTCGGGGCCACTACGGAAATTGGTATTTTCGAGATGCTTACGACTGGCCTGCGCGAAGTATCCAATCCTTCCGAGATGTTTATTAGCCAGCATGAAGAGGTGCTGAGTGGCATAGCCATAGCAGCAACCATTGATGGTATAAGGCCTTTTATGATTGAGACACAGGCGCTGGTGAGCAGCGCCGTTTACGGCACCCCGCAGAGAAGCTCCACGGGCTTTGATACCCGCAGGCTCAACATGCTGCTGGCAGTGCTTGAGAAAAGAGCAGGATTCAGACTGGGCATAAAAGATGTATTTATGAACATTGCCGGCGGACTCAAAGTAAGCGACCCTGCCATAGATATGGCAGTGATAAGCGCCGTACTGTCTTCGAACCTTGATATACCGGTTGAACGTACGGCATGCTTTGCAGGTGAAACAGGTCTGTCGGGGGAGATAAGACCCGTTAGTCATATCGACCAGAGGATAAAAGAAGCCTCCAGGCTGGGTTTCAATAATATTTATATTTCCAAGTATTCCCGCACGGCCGGAGCCGGAAGTGAAAAGATCAATATTGTAAAAGTTGCAAAGGTTGAAGAACTGGTAAAGAAATTGTTTGCCTGATTGCTAAAATTCTTCAAGGTCATAAATATCTCTTGAAGGTCTCTGGCTCTTTACCTTATCACAATCAAGCTCAATATCAAAACCGGGAGGCTCATCAAATTCATCAGCTTCCATTATTCCCAGCTCAGGGTCAGCGTATAGTTTCTGCAAGAAGAGCCCGAAAACAGGTAATGCCATATTTGCTCCCTGCCCGTGGGTCATATCCTCAAAATGTATTGCCTGGTCTTCCCATCCAGTCCATACGCCTGCCACAAGGTTTGGAGTGACACCCATGAACCACCCGTTGGAATGGTTTTGTGTAGTTCCGGTTTTACCACCTATCTGACCTCCCAGTTCGTATTTATATCTCAGCCTTATGCCAGTGCCCTCATCAACAACACCACGAAGAAGGCTTACCATCAGATAGGCCTGTTCCTCACTCATTACCTCATCAATATGCGGTGTGAACTGTGAAATAACATTACTGTTCTTATCTTCTATCCTGCTGACGACTATCGGTTCGGTAAAAACACCCTTATTGGCATAAGTGCTGAAAGCGCCTACCATTTCGTTAAGGGTTAGCACCGAGGTGCCCAGGAATATTGAATTAACAGCTTCGATGTATCTGGGGTTAATGCCCATTCTGGCCATCAGGTCAACTACTGCCTGAGGTGTAAATTGCTTCATAACCCAGGCCGAGATATAATTTTCTGAATTTGCCAGTCCCCACTTCAATGTTACCATTTTACCATGATATTCCTTCGGACCACTGCTCCTTGGCGACCATACAGTGTCATTATCCTCAAATTCCCTGGGTATATTCTCAACCTCGTAGCAGGGCGAAAAACCCTCCTGCATGGCCAGGGTGTACAGGAAGGGCTTTATTGTTGATCCTACCTGCTTCCTCTGCTGGTTTACGGCGTCATATTTAAAATATCTGAAGTCAGGACCTCCTACATATGCCTTGACATAACCTGTGTGAGGATCCATTGCCATCATCGATGACCTGACGAAATATTTATAATAAAGTACCGAGTCAAAGGGGGTCATTACTGTATCTATATCCCCTTTCCAGTTGAAAAGCTCCATGGGTACAGGTGTGTTGAAAGCTTTCCAGATAGAATCTTCTGATACCCTTCCGGACATATTCCTGTACCTGTCGGTACGCCTTACAGACACCTCCATCAGCCGTTCAACCTGGCCTGATGTAATATCATTACTGTAAGGAGGGTTGCGGAAATTTTTTGCAATATTGTTAAATTCCGCTTGCAGGTCATCGGCAAGGTGCTCAGTAACAGCTTCCTCTGCATATTTCTGCATCCTCGAATCTATGGAGGTAAATATTTTCAGCCCGTCACTGTAGAGATTATAGGTTGAACCGTCAGGTTTCTTGTTCTTCCTGCACCATCCATAGAGTGGATTATTATCCCATTCTTTTTTAGCATCCAGGTACTGACTGTTGAGAAGGAACATTCTACTTTCAGGCTCGTAGGCTATCATCGTAGTCCTTATATATTCCCTTAGATAGGTAGCCAGTCCTGTGTCATGTCCTTCTTCCTTGAAATCGATCTCAATGGGTAGCTGTTGCAGTGAATCGGCCACTTCCTGATCAAGGTAGCCATATTTCCCCATCTGCGAAAGCACAATATTGCGCCTTGAAATCATATTCTCCGGATTTCTCTTCGGGTTATAACGTATGGGGTTCTTCAGCATACCCACAATTATTGCTGCCTCTTCAATATTGAGTGAGTCAGGAGTGGTGTTAAAATATACCGAAGATGCCGAACTGATACCAACTGCATTATAAAGGAAATCATACTGGTTAAGGTACATGGCTATTATTTCCTCCTTGGTATAATTCCGTTCAAGCCTCACAGCTGTAGCCCATTCTTTGAATTTTGCCAGGCCCAGGCCTAATGAATGGCTTTTGACGGTACCATCTTTCATTATTTCACGTGTACTGTACAGATTCTTGGCCAGTTGCTGCGTTATAGTTGAGCCTCCACCCGTTTCCTGCCCCATTAAGATAGTCTTTACGACTACCCTCACCAGGCTTCTTATGTCAATGCCTGAATGACGATGAAAACGGATATCTTCTGCTGCTATAAGCGCAGCCACAACATAAGGAGATATTTCATCGTAATCGGCCCAGGTCCTGTTCTGCAGGAAAAATTTGCCAAGCAGAACGCCATCGGCCGAATATACTTCAGCAGCAAGGTTATTATCTGGGTTCTCCAGCTCCTCAAAGCTTGGCATAGGTCCGAAAAGCTCAAGGGATATGAGAATGAATAAGGTGATTATCAATACAAAAGGAAAAGAAAATATAGCCCAGAACCATATTTTATATTTCCTGAATTTATCTTCTTTCTTTGCCATTTTTATGTGGTCTTTGCGCCAAAAGTACTAAATATTAATTAAAGAATTATCGGTATTAATTTTGAACTATGATACATAAATGCTTTACTTTGTCCAGCTAATTGTGGAAAGTAATTCAGATGGATATGAGTGTGAACCTCGTTATTGTAGAGTCGCCTGCAAAAGCTAAAACAATCGAAAAATTTCTTGGAAAGGATTTTAAGGTAGTATCCAGCTTTGGTCATATACGCGATCTTTCTAAAAAAAATAATCTTGGTGTTGATATTGAAAACGGTTTTAAACCGGAATATATTATTCCTGATGATAAGAAGAAAGTGGTAAGTGAATTGAGAAAACATGCAGGAAGTGCATCGCTTGTATGGATTGCCTCTGATGAAGACCGTGAAGGAGAGGCTATTGCCTGGCACCTTGCACAGGTTCTTGATCTTCCCACCGAGAAAACAAAAAGAATAGTATTCCATGAAATAACCAGGGAAGCTATTGAGAAAGCTATCAGTTCACCACGCGGGATAAATCTGTCACTTGTTAACGCCCAGCAGGCACGCCGTGTGCTTGACAGGCTGGTAGGATATGAGATCTCCCCTATACTGTGGAAAAAAGTACAGCCCTCATTATCGGCCGGAAGGGTCCAGTCAGTTGCCCTCAGGCTGATTGTAGAAAGGGAACGCGAGATAATATCTTTTAAACCCGAATCCTCATTCAGGGTCACTGGTGAATTTCTTATTCAGCAAGGTAGCGATGAGGAAGCCCTGATTAAGGCCGAAGCATCAAAAAAATTACGACAGGAAGAGGATGCAATGACATTCCTCGGACTGTGCGCCGATGCTTCTTTTGAGATAGCTGACATTAGTGTAAAGCCCGGGACCAGGTCGCCGGCACCCCCTTTTACAACCTCAACACTTCAACAGGAAGCATACAGGAAACTGGGATTTTCAGTTTCCCAGACAATGTCAGTTGCCCAGCGACTATACGAGAGCGGGAAAATAACCTACATGAGAACAGATTCAACAAATCTTTCTCAGCTGGCAATAAATACGGCATCCAAAACTATCAGGCTGGAATATGGAGATGACTATTCCAGGCCAAGGCAGTATAAAACCAGGTCGAAAGGAGCACAGGAAGCACATGAGGCCATAAGGCCTGCTTACATGGAGAACAAGAATATCCAGGGAAACAACCAGGAAAAGAAACTTTATGACCTGATCTGGAAAAGAACGATAGCCTCGCAAATGAGTAATGCAAAGGTCGAAAGAACCAGTATTAAAATCGGGATGTCTAATTCAGATACACCTTTTATTGCACAGGCTGAAGTAATAAAATTTGACGGCTTCCTGAAAGTATACAGGGAGTCAAGTGACGATAACGGGCAGAATGGATCTGATACAATAATACCACCGGTAAAGAAGGGGATGCCCCTTGAATATGATAAGATCACTGCACAGGAAAAATATACATCACCTCCGCCCCGATATACCGAGGCCAGCCTGGTGAAGAAAATGGAAGAAATCGGAATAGGGCGACCCTCAACTTATGCCCCCGTAATTTCAACCATACAGAACAGAGGCTACGTGGCACGTGAAGACAGGCCCGGCGACCCAAGGAAAATTAATATACTGACCCTCCATGGAGGCAAAATCCAGTCATCGGGGAAAACCGAGAAAGCTGGTTATGAAAAATCAAAACTGTTCCCAAAAGATATAGGTATTATAGTAAATGACTTCCTGGTGGAGCATTTCAGTAATATCTTCGATTATAATTTTACCGCCAATATCGAAGTACAGTTTGATAAGATAGCTGAAGGCAGGAAGGAGTGGGACAAGATGCTCGAGGAATTCTATGGTCCGTTCCACAGCAAAGTAAGCTCCACGCTTAAAGAAGCCGATAGAAAAACGGGGGTGAGAAAGCTTGGGACTGATCCCGGGTCAGGAGAACCTGTTTATGTTAAAATGGGCAGATATGGCCCTCTTGTACAGCTGGGTGATGCCTCAGAAGATAAAAAACCACGATTTGCCAGCCTGCGTAAAGATCAACTGATTGAGACCATAGAGCTCGATGAAGCTCTTGAACTGTTCAAAATGCCACGCAATCTGGGTGAATTCGAGGGTGAAGAAATGCAGGTGGGAATAGGACGCTTCGGCCCATACATTAAACATAAAAATAAATTCTATTCTCTCAAAAAAGAAAAAGACGATCCTTATAATATCACAGGCGGGCGCGCAACAGAATTGATAAAAGAGAAAAGAGAAGCAGACATAAAGAAAGAAATCAAACGCTTTGGTGATATTGTGATACTTAATGGCCGCTATGGCCCTTATATATCTCATGATAAGAAAAATTTTAAAATACCCAGGGGAACTGATCCTGAATCATTAACTGAAGAGGATTGCCTGAAGATTATTGAAAAGAATTCAGGCCCGGGAAAAAAGAAATAAATTCACTACCATGCTAGATCTGAACGACTATTTTGATCCCGTGAGCATAGATAAACCACTTTGGGCTCACCTGGCTGAGCCTTCACGTTTCTCACATAATCTTGTCATAAACACAGAGAGCAGAAAGATAAGCGACCCGGACAACTTCAGTCTGGCCATAGTGGGTGTGCCCGATGACAGACGCTCACCAAATAAAGGATGTGCCTCTGCCCCGGATGAGATAAGAGCTGACCTGTACCAGCTGTCAAGACTGCCCGGGAAAATAAAAATAGCCGACCTTGGTAACCTTAAAAAGGGTGTGAGCTTTGATGATACCCTTGTTGCACTCAGTGATATTGTAGAACACCTGCTTTCTGTCAATACTTTCCCCCTGGTAATTGGAGGCAGCAGTACATTGATACCTGCCATAACAAAAAAAATTCATGGCAGCTTTAACTATGCTTCCGTAGATTCACGGATCGACTGGGTCAATGAACGTAAGGAAAAAGACTCGTACAATTACCTTTCTGATATTATCAATGTAAACAAGAACCTTGATAATTTCATGGTCGTGGGCTATCAGTCATACCTGAATGACCCGCAGGTGATCAACCGCTTCAGGAAACTTAACTTTGACCTTATGAGAATAGGTGAAGTAAGGGATGATATACATGAGATAGAACCAGCTTTCCGTGATTCAGGCCTTATCACCTTTGATATCTCATCGGTTCGACAGGCAGATGCTCCAGGCACCTTCTCACCCTCTGTAAATGGATTCTATGGAGAAGAGATATGCCTGCTCGCCAGGTATGCCGGGCTTTCTGATTCTTTGCAGGCAGCTGGATTTTTCGAAGTTAACCCGGTGCTCGACAACCGCAGGCAGACAACGTCAATGGCCGCGCAGATGATATGGTTCTTCCTTGAAGGATTCATGCAGAAACAAAATGAGTCCTCGATCCTGGATAAGGAAAAGTCAGGTCGATTTGTCAATTACCACGTCAGCATTGAAGACAGTAATGAAGACCTGGTATTTATAAGAAGCAATATCACCAACCGATGGTGGATTGAATATACCAGCAAAAAGGGTGCAAAACACTTCATTGCCTGTTCATATAACGACTACCTGCTGGCAGGTGAAAATGAAATACCCCGGAGATACATGAAAGCTGTTGAGCGTATTAACTGATGATGAGGACAAAAAAAGTGGTTTTTTCGCAACATTCTCGTTTTTGATTCGTTAACCTAATCCGTTGATAACTTTTTGAACTATTGGCTTAATTTTTGATAATATTTTATCAACAGTGTTTATTTTTCTTTTACTTTAGTCTCTTTAAAAGCTTATTCTGCATCACTCATGGTAAGAGGATGATTTTATGAAAAAGGAGGTCTTGATAATACTGCTGTCGACAATTTTGCTTACGGGTATTTCTGCGCAGAATGATCCTGTTAGCAGCCAGTTTATGTTCAACCATATGTTGTATAACCCCGGAGCTGCGGGCAGTACCGGGATGATTTGCGCCACAGCAATGAACAGGCAGCAATGGGTAGGCTTCGAAGGAGCTCCCAAATCAACAGTCTTCCATATCAATGCCGAAGTGAAGCCTTTTAACATAAGATCAGGTGTGGGGCTTACTATAATAAGTGACCAGACAGGCTTTGACAGCGATAACAGCCTCTTGCTCACCTATTCTTATATTACTGAGCTGGGTAATGGTAACCTCGGGATAGGAATAAATGCAGGTATACTGAACAAGTCGATTGACCCAACCTGGAATATCCCTTCGGGTGATATTTTTGTACAACCCTCCGGCGACCCGCTTATACCCGATGGTAAGGAAAGCCACCTGACTTATGATATGAGCTTCGGATTGTTCTATAATTCAATAAATTACTATGCCGGAGTGTCTGTAACCCATCTTAATGAACCAAAAATAAAATATACTACAGCCACTCCCTACATAGCAAGGCAATATTACGCAACTGCCGGATACACAGTGAGATTGCCAAATCCGAACTTCGAACTTCTACCCTCTGCTTTCGTGTATACAGATGGTAAATTATTCCAGCTTACAATTAATACAACAGTAAGATACAATAAAAAAGTCTGGGGTGGCGTTTCCTATAGAGCAGGTGACGCCCTGATTGGAATGATAGGGCTGGAACTATATAATGGAATACGTATTGGATACTCTTATGATTTTCCGATGAACGACATCAGAAAAGGCACTTCAGGCAGTCACGAATTTATGATTAATTATTGCTTTGACATAAGCCTGGGGAGGAGTTCCAAGCGCTATAAAAGTATTAGATTTTTATGATTATTTAAAAAAAATAACTTACTTGCAGTACTAAATCATCTTGCAATATGAAAAAGGTAATCCTATTAGTTATAACAATAACCGTAATTATTACAGCATGCGGACCCGGAAATAACGGAGAGCTTGTCGGTGTGCCGGGAAGAAAGAAATTTTTTGAACCAGAACCGTTCGAAATGTCATTCATTCCCGCAGGCAATTTCATAATGGGACCGAGCGACCAGGACGCACTGTTCTCAATGAATACAGTGTCACGTTCAGTTACAGTCAATGCATTCTGGATGGATCAGACTGAAATAACCAATAATAAATACAGGCAGTTCGTTTACTGGGTTCGTGATTCAATACTCAGGACAAAACTGGGAGAAGCCCAAATACCTGATTATCAGTTTTTCAAGGTAGATGACGAAGGCAATGAAATCGACCCTCCTGTAATCAACTGGGATGAAAAAATTGATATGGATGTGCTGGAAATAGCTGATGTGGTGGAAGAAATGTATTACCCACCCAATGAAAGATTTAACAACAGGAAACAGATTGACATAAGAAAGCTTGACTATACTTATTTCTGGGTTGATTATCAGCAAGCAGCAAGAGCAACATACGATTATGAAAATGAAAGATATGAAGGCAAGGTCTATGACCTTGACGGTGTCGAGTCAGATGTACAGGACCGTTCATCATTCATCATGCAGGACCAGGTAAATGTATACCCTGATACACTGGCATGGATACGCGACTTCACCTATTCATTCAATGAGCCACATGCAACAATATATTTCTGGCATCCCTCATTCGATGATTATCCCGTGGTTGGCGTTACCTGGAAACAGGCATCAGCTTTCAGTATATGGAGAACCGATTTTATGAACGCTCATCTACGCGCACAGGGAATGGTGGACGTACAGAATTACAGGTTACCCATTGAAACAGAATGGGAATATGCCGCAAGAGGTGGCCTCGACCTGTCAATGTACCCGTGGGGCGGACCTTATACAAGAAACTACGAAGGATGTTTCCTTGCAAACTTCAAACCACTCAGGGGTAATTATATTGACGATGGAGCTGCATATACCTCCGAAGCTGCATCCTTTGAACCCAATGAGTTTGGATTGTATGATATGGCAGGTAATGTGGCTGAGTGGACTTCCTGTGCCTATCATCCTTCATCATATATATTCACCCACGACCTTAACCCCGATTACAAATATAACGCAAAACCTGACGATCCCCCAGTGCTTAAACGCAAAGTCATAAGAGGAGGTTCCTGGAAGGATA
Source organism: uncultured Rikenellaceae bacterium (assembly GCA_964607105.1). GTDB lineage: Bacteria > Bacteroidota > Bacteroidia > Bacteroidales > VadinHA17 > UBA9300. The sequence goes on from CAZSJH010000015.1 coordinate 23,482, forward strand.
TAGGATATTATCTCCAGGTTAGCGCCCGGGATTTCGAATATCAGGATTCAGCTAAATGCTTCATCGGTTTCCGTAACGTAAGAACCTATATTGGAGTTGATTAGTATATCAAAAAAATAATCATTAAGACACAACCCTTAAAACCAGGTATATGGGACTATCACAAATGGTACAAAGCAGCGGCTGGAAAAGTTTTATGGCAAAGCTTTACGGCATTGGCGCCTCAATCGTAATTATTGGAGCCCTATTTAAAATACAACATTATCAATTTGCCGGCACCTTACTGTTCATCGGTCTTACTACCGAGGCAATAATATTCTTCTTCTCAGCATTTGAGCCACTTCATGAAGAACCTGACTGGTCACTGGTATACCCTGAGCTGGCTGGTATGGCTGATGATGAGGCGGAATTGGGATTAGGCTCCCCGAAAGCGCACCTGGGAGCAGTCCCAACAGGCGGATCAGCAGCATTGGCCAAATTCGATGAACTGCTGGTTAATGCCGATATAACACCCGATGTTTTTGAAAGACTGGGTAAAGGACTTAAGAAATTAAATAATACAACAGAAAGCCTCAATGCCATGGGTGATGCCACAGCAGCAACAGGCAAATTCGTGGACTCTGTAGAGAAAGCTGCCGAAACACTCAGTACAACAACAGATGACTACGCTAAGAAAAGCGAAGATCTGGGATCATCACTCGAAAAGCTTGAGCATTCCTACCACAGTACTGCTAAAATAATAAATGAAACAGGAAGCAGCTACAGGGATATGACCGAAGCACTGAGCCAGATTGAAGGAAGCAGCAAGTCATACCAGGATCAGCTCGAAACAGTAAATAAAAACCTTTCAGCACTGAATGCAGTCTATGAACTGCAGCTTAAAGGCGCAAATGAACAGGTGAAAGATACAGAGGAAATGATGAAAGGCGTGCAGAATATGTTAAACGACCTTAAAAATTCTGCTGATGAAGCTTCAAAATACCGTACTGAAATAGGCAAACTGAACGAAAACCTGGCTTCACTCAATTCAGTGTATGGAAATATGCTATCTGCCATGAATATTAAATAAAGCAAGCTCCTAACCAAACTTAATCCGGAATATGGCTAAAGGAAAAGAAACACCACGGCAAAAGATGATCGGTATGATGTACCTGATTCTTACGGCTATGCTGGCACTCAACGTATCAAAAGAAGCCGTGGATGCATTCGCAAAAGTTGAAAAAGGTCTGGAAAAGACACTTGCCAACTATGAAAAAAAGAATAACGAAATCTATAAAGAATTTGACCGGGCAGCAGCGGAAAATGAAGCAAAAGCGGGAGAATGGAGAAGAAAAGCATATGAAGTTAAACAGAGAGCCGATGAGATATATGAATATGTCCAGGACCTCAAGGTAGAAATAATTCTTAAGGCCGACGGTGAAGATACCGATGGCCTCAGGGGAAGAACAGTGGTTATCGACTCGGTAAAAAAATACGATGAGAATAATGTTCCCTCCGAAGTGCTAATAGGTGCCAACCATGATCAGAAGGCTTATGCCCTGCGCTCACTGATAGAAGAATACAGGACATGGCTCATGGAGGATATAATTCAGGGCAAAAATATATCTGTTGAAGAATCGATAATGGAAACCCTGAGTACAGAACCCGGGCAGGCACCCGACGGTTCAGCGGAAAACTGGGAGGAAAACACCCTTGCTGAACTGCCACTGATAGCAGCCATTGTGATGCTCTCTAAAATACAGGTAGATATAAGGAACTCCGAAACAGACGTTATTATGTTCCTGAATGACCAGATAACCGCCGGTGACTTTAAATTCACTGATATCGAAGCAACAGTCCAGGCAACCTCTGATTATGTGTTGAGAGGTAGTATGTACGAAGCAGAAGTATTCATAGCTGCTTCCGACACCACAAAGCAGCCTGAAATACTGGTGGGTGATTACCGCGAGACAATGAATGCCGATGGTAGCAGGTCATATGAAATGGTAGGCGATTATAGCACTCTCGAAGTTAATGAGAGGGGACGCGGTATATTCAGGAGACAGGCTACATCACTTGGTGACCAAAATTACAGGGGATTGATAAAGCTACAGGCTCCCGACGGATCTGAAGTGGCATACCCCTTCGAAGAATCTTTCAACGTGGGTGCTCCTAACGTGATAGTTTCTCCTACAGCCATGAATGTATTGTATGTAGGTATACCTAACCCGATAGACATATCTGTCCCGGGAGTGGCCTCTAATATGATACAGGCTTCCATGACAAACGGAAACATACGCAGGGGACGCGTTGAAGGATACCGCGGCGAATGGGCAGCCAGTCCTACGAACATAGGGCAGACTGCCGCTATTAATGTCAGCGCAACGATGAACGGTGAAAGAATGAGATTCCCGCCCTACGAGTTCAGGGTGCAGAGAATACCTGACCCTGTAGCCAAATTTGCAGGCATGACTGAAGGAACGGTCGATAAAAACGTTGCCCTGGCACAACCAGGTGTATTTGCCGTGCTCGAAAATTTCCTCTTCGACCTTGAATACAGGGTAACACAGTTTACCGTTTCAGTACAACAAAGAGGGTTCGACAGAAGTGAAACTTCCACCAGCGCAAGGCTAACACAGGAACAGAGGACACTTATAGAATCCCTGAACAGGGGACAGAAACTATCTATCATAAATGTCAGGGCAATTGCACCTGATAAGTCAACAAGGAGACTGCCACCTATAATATTAACGATAAATTAAAAACAGCATAGGATCATGAATAGAATACTTCTTATTGGATTAATAGTGTTGCTCTTCTCATCATCAGGATTCAGCCAGTCATTTGGCGATATCTATACAAAATCAATTGAGAATAGCGAGGCAATACCATATCCATTTCTCAGAGAGGCCGATGTACCATGGTCAAGACGTGTCTGGAGACTGATCGACATGAGGGAAAAAATGAACCATACGCTCTATTATCCCCTGACATACAGACCGGACGGTAGAAAGAACCTTATTAGCATAATACTCGGCGAAGTAAAAGCAGGAAACCTTAATGCCTACGACGTTGATGCAATGAACGTAAGCGTTACTTATTCCGACATAGAAACATTGATGGGCGGTGGGGCTGATACTGTACAGGTGCCCGATATGCAGGGCGTGATGAGGGATACGGTGATATATTATGAACCCGACCCCGCTGACATCAAACAGCTGATGGTTCTCGAAGAATGGTTTTTTGATAAAAAACATTCAACCATTGCGGTGAGAATCATCGGTATAAGCCCCATAAAAGTGTTCTTTGACCCTCAACTCGACAGGATGTCTCGTGTGCAGCTGTTCTGGATAAAATATGAGGATTTTCGCGATACCTTCGCAAAACATGAAGCTTTCAACAATTTTAATGACGCACAGAGAATATCTTTCGATGACCTGTTCCTGCAACGACGATTCTCAGGTACCGTATATGCCGAATCAAATGTGTTTGACGACAGGCTTATAAACCAGTATAAGGTGGGAAAGTCAGCTCTTTATGAAGCGGAAAAAATAGAAAACGAACTACGCACGTTCGAAAACGACCTCTGGGAATACTAAAACGACGAACGACTAACGGCGAAAGACAAAAGATTAACGATAAACACGCTGGCGCGGATCTCCCACCTTCGCTGGCGCGGATCTCCAGATCCGTGCCATGCTACGGCGGACAAAGCCAGATCCGTGCC
>CAZSJH010000016.1:0-26464 GCA_964607105.1 uncultured Rikenellaceae bacterium
GGCTATTATTCGATTAATATACATGGCACCTACCTGGGACAAGATGCCGGGTTCAGAAGCTGGCCCCCATTCCCGAATCCTTCAGACGGTTTTGTAAGAATCCCAATCTCCATACCGGCCACGGGAGATGTCAGGTTCTCTGTGTATAGCCTCACCGGGGCCATAGTATTTGAAGAAGAATTCAGCAACCTGGATGCCGGCAGCTACCGGGTGGTATGGGACGGATCAATTACAGCCGGTTTACGCACCGGAGCCGGTCTTTATATATATGCCCTGACCTATGGTGGCAAGACAATATCCGGTCGCATAATAATTACCGGAAATAAGAACGCAGGAAGTGGACTTGCATATATAGAATCCTTTATTATACCCGGAAGTGAAGAGGTAGAGGAAACATTACCCGGAATCCTGCCGGCCTTAACCACTGTCACAGCAGAAAGTTATCATACTCTCCGACATACAGGAATAACTTTCAGAACAGATACTGTAATTAACTTCACCCTGATGCCGCTTGACAATATGCCTTATGCAATAACGGGTGATCATATAGGGAAAAGAGATGGTTCGGGCTACCTGCCAATTATACTCAAGGGCATAAACCTGGGTTCATCACCCCCCGGATACTTTCCTGGGGAGATAGCATATTCCATCCCGGACGAAACATATGAGAGGTGGATAAGAATGATGGCTGAGACAGGCTTTAATGCCATCAGGGTTTATACTCTTCATCCTCCTGTTTTTTATGAGAAACTTGCTGAATACAATGCTGAAAACCCATCCGATCCACTCCTCCTTTTCCAGGGAATATGGCTGGATGAAATTATTGATGGAAGCTCTCCTGATGAATACGACCTCTTCCAGAGAGAACTACAGTTCAGTGAAAGTATTCATGAGGTAATAGACTGTATTCATGGGAAAAGAAACCTGCCTTTCAGACCAGGAAGGGCTTATGGTGAGTATCTTACCGATATCTCCCCCTGGGTGGCAGGATATATCATTGGCAGGGAAGTAGCTCCACAGGAAATTGACTCGACCAATATTTTTAATAGCGGTATCACGGAATTTGGCGGCTACCGTTTCTCCGTTACCGATGGAGACCCTTCAGAAGTTTTCTTTGCCAGGATGCTTGATGAAACCGCTCACTATGAACAGTCACAATATTCATCCGGCAGACCCGTGAGTGTCTCAAGCTGGCCTACACTTGACCCACTTACACACCCAACAGAGATATATACTGATGAGGATAAAGAATCAATTGACATCAAGGTTATTACCGAACAGGGAAATGAAAAACTTATGTTTGCCAGTTATCATGCCTATCCCTATTATCCTGATTTTGTCAGTGAGGAACCTGAATACCGGGAATACAGTGATGATGTAGGACCAAACAGCTATTACGGATATATTATTAATCTTCGCAATTATTACGGGGAAATACCTTTAATAATTGCAGAATTTGGTGTTCCGTCATCATGGGGTAATGCACACAATTCATTCAGTGGAATGAATCATGGTGGTAACTCGGAAACCGAACAGGGTGAGATGAATATCAGGTTGATGAGAAATATTCTCAATGCCGGTTGCGGCGGGGGATTTATGTTTGCATGGATGGATGAGTGGTTTAAGAGAACATGGATAGTCCAGTACCTTGAAGCTGCCGGATTCTATTCCGGAGAAGAATTTATATATACAAGGCAGTTATGGCAAAATCTGGCATCTCCTGAACAAAATTTCGGCCTTTTAAGCTATGAACAGATAGATGACTTCCCACAACATGAATTTATTACAGATAACGGGAATAGCAACACTGTTTCAATTAGCGCCAGCGGGGATAACAGGTCATTGAAAATTACTGTAGAAACAGACGATCCAATACCTGTTGGTGACTCAATTATTGTTGCCTTTGACACGTACCGTAATGACCTTGGAGAATCAGTACTCCCCGGAGGATTTACAACAAACAACAGGGCAGAGTTTCTTCTTATAGGTACCAGGGGAAGAGATACTTCAACCTTATATGTAACTGAAGCATATGATATGAAGGGATTGACACCGCGGTTTAACTTCACCGATCCTGAAGTACAAAAATTCAGGTCTGTGGTGAGTGACGGGGCAGCATGGAAAAGGGTTGAGTGGATTAACAACGGGTACACTGAAAGTGAAACAGTACCGGGGAACATACACACTGGATATGGGCCTGCCCCTGATCCTGCATTCAGGGAAGGGATGAGCTGGAACGAAAATAAAATTGCCATTGAAATGCCATGGACACTACTCAATTTCTTTGATCCCACACGAATGTCTGTTATCGACGGGGCTTCATCCTGGGATGGTGGTTACCACTGGATTATTGAAGAAAGCGAAAGTGATGGTATTGCCCTTAACGTGGTATTCAATGGTGAAAATACAGGCACTCTTTCCCGGTTTATGTGGCCCGGATGGCTGGTGGTGCCTCCTACGACGGAGAGAGAAAAAGCATCTCTCAGCATAATCAGCGATGGATTATCTCTTATACCTGATTATTATTACTGAATCTTTTGCGTTTATTGTCCTTCATATCAAATCCACGCCTGTCGGCACCAGCTCCCCATCCCTTTTTACCTCTGAGGTACTGAATGTTACCTATTACAGCAAAGGTTGCATGGACGGGGTAAAAGAATGGTTCGAAAGCAGCTACCAGCAGCAGGCGTATCACATCACGCCTCCTTTCATACTTATGGAAGGTTATTTCTTCAAATAATACTGACCAGGTTGATAGGCTTAAAGCAAATGAATATATAAACAGGAACAACAAGAGGAAGAAAGGCCAGTTAAGATATCCCAGTATTGCCAGTATGATGGTATAAGTGATACCTCCAAATGCTATCAGGGGTGAGAGCCACTCGAAAAACAACCAGTAGGGATAGCCAAGAAGCCCGAGCCTGCCATATTTTCTTCTCCACAATATTTTTCTATGTTTAACAAGTGACTCAATAAGGCCTCTGGTCCAACGTGTTCGCTGCCGCTTCAGTGATCTGATATCTGAAGGAACTTCTGTCCAGCAGAGCGGATCCGGGATATAAGTTACCTCATACTTCACATCTTTTTCAGCCATGTAGCGCCTCATTCTAAGAACCAGTTCCATATCCTCTCCCACAGTTTTAATGCTGTAACCCCCGGCACCCACCATCGTTTCCCTGTCGAACATACCCATAGCTCCCGAAATCAACATAAGTCCGTCAAGATGACTCCATGCCATACGACCCAGCAGGAATGCTCTGGTATATTCGAGTACCTGAAGACGCGGTAGGATCTTCTCCGGGATATTAATTTTACGTATATAACCCTTCTCCACATCGCATGAATTAACTATCCTGATTACACCGCCCGTGCCAATTACCTTCCTGTCTTTTATTTCAATAAATGGCTTAATGAGCTTTAATAATGAATCTGGTTCAATAATTGAATCTGCATCAATGGTAACCACCAAAGGGCTTCTTGAAATATTGACACCTGCATTTAGTGAGTCGGCTTTCCCTCCATTTTTCTTATCTATCACAGTTAACCTGTTAAATGAAGGATCTTCAGACCTGTAAACACCCCGTATCCTCTCACAGGGAATACGGTAATCGAAATAGTAGTTAACCTTTACAAGTTTATATGCTTTCTGTATCTTTTCAAAGGTGTCATCCGTTGAACCATCATTAACAATAATTACTTCAAAATTATTATAATAAAGAGATAGAAGGGTGCGCACATTATCAATAATTGTACGACTTTCATTGTAAGCCGGGGCAATCACCGATACCTTGGGGCTTAACAGACTACTAACCAATGAATTATAGTTAACATAGCTATTCTTGCGGAGGTATCTCCTCAGCCTCAGTGCTGAAAAAATCCCAAGAAGGAGATAGGACCCCATAATACACAGGGTGATTATGAAAATAATATTTGTTGAAAAAGTACCCATTATTTTTTATTAATAAATCCTTCGATCGAGTACATGCCTTATAATAATATTATAGTTCTTGTATTCTGACTTCATGAGTTTAACCAGTTCCTTTATCCCAACCTCTCCCATGTTTTCTATTGCTTTTGTTGCCTCTATCTGTAATTGTACATCATCTTCCTTGTCGAGTACCAGCTTGAGAAAACCAAGGAATGATTCGTCCGGCATTTTTCCCAGTGACCTGAGTATCTCCAGTGAATTAGCGTAATCCTCGTTCTTATACATGCGCTTCATTACCCCGCGAGTGGTCTCCATCTTTAAATCCCCGGCAACCTGTAGGGCAAGTTCTCTGACCTCTTCATTCGGATGTTCAAGAGCCCTTCTGACTTCTTCTTCAGTTTCTGTCTGCTTAAACTCCCTTATCATCCTCAGTGCAAACATAACAACCGTATCGTTTGGAGAATCTATCCACTTGCTGAATAAAGGCACTTCTATTGAATGCATTACTATCAATTCATGCAATGAGATCTGTTCCCATAAAGAAAATGGTCTTTCAAGATGGTATAAAAATTCAAAGGGATCATCATCACTCAGCCTGACGAGTGCAATCTGAGCTTCCATTCTCAATATCTCGTTATGTGAATTCAGACACTTATATATTTCATCATTTGCATCCTTGATATTCATGAAGGCAAGTTCCCGGAAACCTTTTATTTTTATATGCCACCGCCTGGAATGAGCCCTCCTCACAGAATCATAATCAAGCCCCAGATCAAGGTATAATGCCCTCAGTTTTTCCCATGAATCACCCTTAAGGTTTACTGAAACATCTTTCATTTGATCAATCAGGACCTGCCTGCGGTAACTGTTAGATGCAATTTGCCTGAACATTTCCGGATCGGTTTCACCATACAGGTAATTAATAATAAGTTCCTGGTAATTCTCAAGAAGATACTGGTTAAGTCTTTCCTTCCTCTCCATTCTTCTCCTGTTCAAAAGTATAATAACCAGCAAAACCACCATAGAGGCTATGGATACTACAATAATAACAATGAGGAATGCTACCAGTGTTATTGATTTGCCGAAATACTCAAATCTCTTAAGCCATGGGTTGTTCAAATCAATAAGCCCTTCACTGCCCGGAATTACATCTCCGCTTATCATTGACTGGAACCCCGGGAACATAACCTCGTCTTCTCTCAGGAAAGGAATCTTTACCGAATCAACGGATATTGAAAATAATATCATGTCAATAATTGCTTTTACCATGGATACATCCTCACTGTAAACTGTGTCTGCCGGTAAAGGCTGTGCTAATGCCGGTTTAGTTGTTTTCCTGAATCCTTCACCAATCTGTGTTACAGAATTCTGTCTTTTCTTTAGCAGAAGCTGTTGTTGATTTGTTCTTAACCAGACTAACTGATAATCAATAATTTTATGACTGGCAAGTACGGTAATAGCATCATTAACCTCTTCCCTGTCTTTAAATGTGAATAACCTGACTTTATAAAAGTTATCTTCAATAACAATCTCCAGGTTTTTATTTTCAAATATCGCGGGAAGTACTTCCTCAACTGCATCTCTCAACTTTTCAGCATTTTTATAATCCTTAAATGCCCCAAGCTGTATGGCATAACCTCTTTGGATTATATTTACAAGCTCTTCAGTTACATTGCGATTAACTGTAAGTGGCTTGGAATAATCCGGTTCATTAACAGGTAAAATACAGGCTTTCAACTCATGTACCCCCATGAGTTGGGACAGTATCAAAACTATCAGAAAACCTGATATTTTCATAATTACTTAATTGGACTAAAAAAAATATTCAAAAATCCTTCAAACCTGTTACGTCTCTGTTCATTAAGGTATTCCTCACGTGAATATCCTGCACCGGCTTTCACTGTAAAACTATCGCTCAACTTTTTATTAAATATCATCTTAAATGCTGCAGCCTTCTGTCTGTCAAGGTCAACAACCAGGTCCCAGGGTTCATCAGGTGCGGTACCTGCACCTGCAGTAAATTGTAGATAATCGGTATCATTACAATATCTCCTGATACTCAGGAAAACTGAAGCTGACGACCCGGCTTCTTTTAAATGAATATATGTTCTTGCTGATAACCAGTACTTACCGGCATATTTCTCAACCGAAACGGTAGGTATAACAATATGTCTGTCAAAATAGTAGTATGAAGCACCGGCCGACATCACCCATCCCTTATTCAGATTATACCAGTATTCGGCTGCCGCCCTGTGCTTTGGAAAATATTTAAACGGGCTATAGGCATATGCAAGCCAGGCATATGTCCTTTTGCTTATTTTTGGCCAGAATTCTGCCTGCACCTGGATACCTGTTTCTACTATCCTGGGATCAGTATCAGCATGCAAGTTGCCAAAATTTACTGTCCCAAGGATTGGTCCTACCGATGTTTCATATTTTGCACCAACCCTGAATATTTGCCAGAACCTGGAATAAGGTTCTTGAAAAGTATCAAAATTATATCCAAGGAAAATATCTACACCCCTGTCAAGAGTATCAGAGGTAAATTCATCAACCCCCTGTTTATCAGCAGTCTGTATTAAGGATGAGTCAGCTAACTGTGACTCCTTGTCTGAACTGGACTTTAACCATTCATTTATTGTTTCCCTGGCTATCATTGCATCTTCATGTCCGGGCTGTGCAACAAGCAGTGAATCCAGCATCACTAAAGCTTCATCGTACCTTTCCTGCCAGGCAATTATATTTGCCAGGAGGACAGCAGCATCCCCGTATCCGGGATTATTCTTCACCAGTTCACGTGCCAGAGTTTCTGCCTCTCCCAGCCTTCCTTCAAAGGCAGTTGTACGAATAGTATCAAATGCTGCTTCCGGATTATCCGGAATTACCTGTGCTGAACCGTCAGGAGCGAATCCGAAAAATAAAATTGCCAGCAGGGCTGTAACAATGTACAAAGACTTCATAATATATTATTTCAAAAGGGAGTCAATCCTTGAAACAAGCGCCTCATTGTCAATAGGTTTAACAAAGTAATCGCTTATTCCCAGTTCCCAGGCATGCTCCTGCACATGATGGTCACTAAAAGCAGAAACGATAATAACAGGAATTTCACTTCCCAAATCATTCCGCAAGTATCTGACCAGCTCCAGCCCGCTATGATAAGGAAGATGAATATCAACAATCACCAGGTCAGGATTCCCCGAGCTAATTTTCTCCATGGCTTCATTACCATCAACAGCTATCTCAACAGTATAATCCCTTCGTTTCAAAACAGAGGAAATAACCAGTGATGCCAGCTTATTATCTTCGCAAATCAGTATTTTCATCTTTCAAATATGCTTTTAAAATACCTGATTCCCTTAAACTTGATATAAATTTGCCATAATAAAAATAAAGTACAAAATATCCAGGCAAAGTTTTGATCAATCAAGGAATACAGGTGACAAATGTATAAATTTCTTTATATTAAAATTACTACAGCTCCTTAATCCTTATGTTTCTGAACTTTACAGGCGAGCCATGGCCCAGAAATCCAATATGTCCGCTACTGCATTTTAATCCAGGGTGATCCCGTTTATCCATAGTACCATTTTCAATTGCTTCAGAAATATCCCCATCAACTATCACCGTTCCGTTTAGTATAACCTTTATTTTATTTCCATCCACTATCACTTCCTGCTCATTCCATTCACCAAGCGGTTTCAGAAAACCTCTTTTCGCAGGTATCACACCATATACTGAACCATGGAACTGGTAAGCTTGCAGGTTGGAATATATTTCGGCCGTGTTATCAAGGATCTGCAGTACCATACCTACGTAGGCAGCATCACCGGTAAGTGGTGCACGGATCCCAAGGCCGTTATTGGCACCGGGGGTCAGCTGGAATTCAAATCTCAGGATAAAATCGCTGTATTCATCACTGGTATAAAGGTTTCCTCCGCTGCCCTGTTCAGGCTTTACAGCAATTAAACCATCCTCTACGATGTATGCTTCCTTATCTCCAATCCAGTTATCAAGTGCTATCCCATCAAAGAGAGCCACAAAACCATCCACCTTTTCTTCCTCAGAAATTATATATTCGCCATTTGCACCCGGTACTTCCAGTGTCATATCCCCGTCTGATATTAATTCCTTAACCGAGTTTAGTTTATCCTCAAGAATGGTCTTCTGTTCTTCTTTCAAAGCGTATGGCATAATATCCTGCAATAAAGCAAGCTTTTGTTTCCCGGGCAAAGGTGCAATTTCTACCTTTCTAATATAATCATAAAAGGCTCTTTCGGAATAGTTTTTATTCCCTGAGGCACATATATCATAAAGTGCATCATAAGAATTGTAATCAGCACTGTTTCTTAGAGCTTCATAAGTTATTTCTCTCATTTCCGCATTCCCATTTTCAAATTCTTCATGGACAGTTTTCAGAGCTTTCTGTCCACCTATTTCAGCTAGAACTGGTATAAATTTATGCTTCTGCCCGGAGCCTTCCATTGCACTCAGCAGTAGTGCTGCTCTCTCCTCCTTATTACTGATTTGGTTTGCAGCTGCTGCAATAGCATTCCGGACATGCTCAAGGTAGGTATTTTCAGTTGTATTGATTAGTAGGTCAATCAGTTGTTGCTGGTTAGTGGGCTCTGCCACACTTCTTAGCTCCATAAATGCGATTGTTCTTAGTTTTTGATCCTCAGATGAGGTATACTGCATTAAGGTATCAAAAAACCTGTTTTCCCCTCCCGAAGCCAGCAGGATCAACATTGTAGCTTTGGTATTATTACCTGATCCCTCGAGGGCATCTGCTATGAGGTCCCTTTTCCTGGCGTCAAGAACTGTAAGAAGAGCCCAGTAACCCGCCATCTGATCATCGGCGGTCTCATAAGATCTTATATAATCAATTAGCTCCCGGACCGAGTCTCGCCCCTGTAGTTTTGCCAGTGACATGGCTGAAGCAGTACGAACAATAACAGAAGGACAAAACAGGGTGCCTTTAATGGTGGGGATAGCCAAATCATCACCTCTTTCACCAAGCATACTTACTATTTCGGCTTTACGAGTTTCATCCAAATCACTTATTAAATTCATCCATTTCCGTGTAGCTGCCTTGCCCGGGATATCTCTGGCTATGTTTAGGATAGCTTTCCTGTAAACAAGGTCTCCGGATCGAAAACCTGAAAGAAGGTATTCAATTGCCTCGTAACCTTTATAGTGAACCAGCGCTTCAAGGGCTGCTGTTCTATACTGTATGGCAGCCTTACTGAACAGGTCGCTGCATATTCTCTCCATCGAACTTACATCACCTTTATCGCCCACATTTCTTGCATATTGCACCAGTGCTGCAGTAGCTCCCGTCTCATCCCATCCATATGAAACATCAGCAGCAGCTGCGACTAGTGTTTCATATACATTCTCATGTGCACTTTCAGCCATGGCATTCAGAGCTGCCGTCTTAATACCTTTATCTCCCCTGAGATACCAGTATATATATTCCATATTAGCCTTATCCGATTTCATCCTTGCAAGCTCATTCATCACTGATGCCGGGCAGGGCAGTGATTCTATCTGCAAGCTTACGGCAAGGATGTCTTCCTTACCGGGTGAGTCACATGAAGCAATTACAGCTATTGAAGATTCACACAGATCTGTATCGGTTAAAAACCCCGAAGCAAATTCAACCGATTGTTCCGATCCGATATATTTCAGCTGGGAAAGGAAGAATGACCTAACTGTGGGATATCCGGATCCATAAATAGCCTCTATACACTCTGATTCCCAGGTGTCTTTTTCCTGCTCATGCCCGTATTCAGACAGATACCTGGAGTAGCTTTCTATGGCAAACCTTGCCCTTGTATCATTGCCACTTCCCGGAGGTACTACCATGTCAATAATCTGTTGCCGTCCCAAAGGGCCAAGATTACTCATCTCCTGCATTTGCAGCTTCAGATCAAAAATATTACTAACCGGCATTCTGGCTAGTAGATCGGCCACTTTTGTATCTGTTGTCCGCTGGTCCTGTGCATATCCCAGTAATGTGCTAATTATAAGAAATGATATGATAAATAATTTTTTCATGTTTCCGGATATTAAATTGTCCAAGGCCCCCTCATAGGCTGGTAAATTAACCTGTTAGCTCCCTCATCATCAATAAATCTTTGTTTAACAGGGTCATAACTAAGGTTACGACCCAGTCTAACCGCAGTAACACCAAGGTTCACTATTGTAGCTGATCTGTGCCCATTCTCTTCATTAAGAGCAAATTTATTCCTTGTACGGACAGAGTCACTGAAGATGGTGACCTGAGGCTCAGGTTCCGGCAGACTCTCAATAAGTTTCTGATTACCGGTTATCGTTGAACGGAATCCCTTGAATATTTTTCCGTAAGGGCCTTCGATATACGCCGCATCCCTGTCAGCATTTGCACCGTCAAGCACTATTTTACAACCATCTGCATAGGTATATTCAATTCTCCTCCATGATCCTACAGCATCATAATGTTGCTGTGGTGCATCCACCTCAATATATATGGGGCTGGTATCATCTTTACCCAGAATATATTGAACAGGGTCAAGGTAATGTTGTCCCATGTCCCCCAGCCCTCCTCCATCGTAATCCCAGTAGCCGCGGAATTTTGAATGTACTCTTTCAGGATTATAAGGTTTGTATGGGGCCGGACCCAGCCAGAAATCATAATCTAGATTATCAGGCACTGGCACTGGCTCAAGATTATGTTCGCCACTCCAATAAAATTTCCAATCAAAACCCGTAATTCCGCTTATTGTTACTTTCAATGGCCAGCCCAGTGCCCCACTGTCAATTAGTTTTTTTAATGGATTAACAGTGGTACCAAGTCCATAAAACTGGTCTTTGAACCTGAACCAGGTATTCAGTCTGAACATCCTGCCATATTTCTTCACAGCTTTGACAACTTCTATGCCTTCGCCTATGGTTCTGGTCATGGGTTTCTCACACCATATATCCTTACCTGCTTCAGCAGCCATCTTTGCCATTATGCCATGCCAGTGCGGTGGCGTTGCTATATGCACAATGTCAATATCAGCCCGTGCGAGCAGCTCTCTGTAGTCATGATATGCATCCACTCCTTCACCTGCCTGTGAAAGAGCAAGATTAAGGTGTTCTGTGTCGACATCGCATACGGCAAGTACCTTTGTCCCTTCATAAGGTATATGACCACGGCCCATACCACCAACCCCGATGATCCCTTTGGTAAGCTGATCGCTGGGTGCAGTGTACCCTTTTCCCCCAAGGACATGCCTGGGTATAATGGTGAAAGCAAATGCGGCAGTAGCGGATTTTTTTATAAAATCCCTCCTGCCTGTCTTATTTCCATTCATAGATAATGCTTTTTTTTATGTTGATTCATTTTATCTTCAAGGATAATTTCGGAGCTAAATAAGGATAGGAATTATTTGCATAATTATTACCTTAAATTTTCCAGCAGGCAATTTACAAAAAAGGATAATTATACCCTAATAATAAAAGAGGCTGAGGCTTCCGACTTCCCCAAGGTTTCGTCTGACAGGGAAGGCTGAGGCCTGGTTTATTTTATGAAGGCTTTTACCACTATTGCCGGTTTGCCTGACTGGTTAATCAGGATGTACTCCCTTGCAGCAGCCGGAACAACAAAAGTCTCGGCATAATTAAACTGCATTCTTACACCATTTACTGTCTCAAGTATTATACTCTCTCCCTCCACAAGGTTAAGTACGTGGCATTTATTCTCATTCTTTATTAGCACCCTGTTGTTAAATTTATACCTGTGTATATCATAAATATGCGTTGGATGTGTTTTCAGGTGTTCCTGTACCCAGCCCTCACCCACTGCTATTAGCTCAGGCTTACATAACAATTCATTCTTCACCCTATCGCCTTTCCTGTCAAAATAAAGGTTCTCCATAGCTCTCTTTATATTCAAAGCTCTTGGCTTACCATCCAGGTCGGGCCTGAGCCAATCGTACATCTTAAAGGTAAAAATATAGGGGGTTGAACTGATCTCCAGGACAAGATTGTTTTTACCTGACCCATGTATTGTTCCGTATGGTATAAGAAACAGATCATGCTTTAATGCAGGATGTGACTGTATGAAATTTTCAATATCCAGAGGCTGCTCCTCATTGAAGCTTCGTTCAAGTAGATCGTTAAACTCCATCGGGTCGATATTATCCTTGAACCCCAGAAAAACGTAAGCATTATCCCGGGTATCCATAATATAATATGCTTCTTCCTGTGTAAAATTCTCACCAAATTCTTTGTTAATATATCCTGGTCGCGGATGGCATTGTATCGACAGGTTCCCGCCATTAAATGTGTCAAGGTAATCGAACCGAATGGGAAATTCATCACCATATATCTCATGGCAATCTCCAAGGATACTCTGTGATTCTTGCATCATAAGCAGGTCGAAAGAAAATTCAAGCATAATCCCGTTACTTTCGAGAATTAATCCATTCTCAGGACTTATGAGTTCAAATGACCATGCGTAATTGGGAACATCTTTATTCAGACCGCTTATTCTTTCTTTTAACCATGTTCCTCCCCACGGACCGGGCTCGAACCATGGTCTCACCCTGAAAACGTTTTGTGACATCTCCTTTAAAGCGTCCCTGAGGTCATCCCCCTTTATGAATGTTAGCTCTCCAGATCTTTGACCATCAACGAAAATGTCTATTTCCGGCAGTAGGCCTTTCTTGTGCCTTCCCAGGACAACCCAGTCAACAAAATAATTCCTCTTATAATCATACTTAGGATTAAGCGGGGGTGTACCAATATGGGTCTTTAAACCTGCTCTCGACCTGAATTGAGCTTCGTTTTTTGGGAGATCAATGTAGATTAGGAAAGAATTTTTATCGACCAGTGAAGCTCCCGTTCCGTAAATAATCCGGTAATCATTATTCCCGGGCCTTTTCAATTCTTTGATTTTATCTTCATGGAAGAAATCCAGCATTTCCATATCTGTTCTTGTTCCGAACAGCTGATCTCCTCCCCCGGTAAATTTCGATACTTCCCTTTCGATGTCACCTCTTCTTTTTAATGCAACTTCAATATTTATAAATACCGGTAAACGTCTTTTGTTCTCTTTTAAACATCTTTTTAGATCCTCTACAAAATCATCGAAAAGAATGCCTGCAAAGCCATCGATTATAACAGTCCCTTCCATTGGGATCAGTGCTACCAGGTCTGAGAGGGAGCTTAAGATCTTTCCCTTCTCAATACCAAAAACAGGGTAAATATCATAACTACCCTGTTTATCCCGCTTCTTAGTCAGTGGTAGAAGGTATTGTGTAGTATTTCTTACAGCTTTCTTCATTTACTATGAGAGGCATGGAATCTGTATGCATAAAAAGCTGCAGCCAGCAGGTAGAACATGCATGCCAGAAGAACTGTCATTCCAAAGAGGTTGGTACTTATATCGGTTACCCAACCCATAAGCAGGGGTATAACTGCTCCTCCTGAAATGGCCATCATCATTAACCCCGAAATCTCATTTTTCCTGCTGGGATACTCTTCCACAGCTATTGAAAAGACAAGAGGGAATATGTTTGCCACTGTAATTCCGATTAAAAATGTTAAAACCCAGGCAGCTGCTTCCGAACGTAAAATCAATAGTGCAACGAAACTAAGAATTCCCAGAATAGTTGTCCATATGTAGAACTTGCGGGAAGCAATTCTGGTTAGAAGTAATGCACCTCCAAAGGTTCCGAGCATTCGACCAAAGAAATATACACTCCTGCCTGACTCTGCAACTGTCTGCTCAAGGCCAAAGCTGTTAATAAAAAACTGTCCGGAATTGGAG
This sequence comes from uncultured Rikenellaceae bacterium, assembly GCA_964607105.1. Taxonomy (GTDB): domain Bacteria; phylum Bacteroidota; class Bacteroidia; order Bacteroidales; family VadinHA17; genus UBA9300. The sequence goes on from CAZSJH010000016.1 coordinate 13,725, forward strand.
TTAAAGCCAACATCAACACCAACAACCACAAATATCGCCAGCACCATTAATAATACAAACTTTGTACCGAGCAATTTAAAAGCTGAAGCAAAAGAGGCCTTTATTTCACTTTCACTGGATTCATCAATTTTTACCGATCCAAGCCACAAAACACTTATGAGGGATACTATACCATAAACGAGGAACAGGATCTTCCAGTCACCGAGCCACGATGCAAAAACAGCTGCAAGGGGAGCCCCAAGCATTGAACCTATTGCCTTTATAAACTGGGAGAAGCTCAAAAAACTTGATGCCCTGTTTCCGGGAACCACATCAACCAGTAGTGGATTTGCTGACACCTGTACAATAGTATTACCTATACCCAGCAGTGCAAAACCGATAAGCACCATTGAAAAGGAGTAGAAGAAAAAAGGCACAAGCAAACCTATAGCTGTTACAAGCATTCCTATATTGAGCATAAACCTCTTACCCAGCCTCGACTGTAATACACCCACGGGAACCGAAAGGAGAAAAAACCACAGGAACGCGGCAGAAGGTATAAGCTGCGCAACTGTGGCAGTGAGGTTCATGTCAGAGCTGACCCTGTCGACACCTATTCCCACCAGGTCGACAAAACTCATCACAAAAAAGGACATCAAAACAGGTAGTACCCTGTATAAATTGATTTTTGAACTCATGTTATTAGTTTTTTCTGTTACATATATTGAAGTGATCCCCTCACTGAACTCCAGAACGAAGCATCAAGGAGGTATGCACTCCCCAGAAGTGCTGCATCTTCCTTAAGCTCAGATAGGAGCGGTATGGTATCGCAGTTTTGTTTTTTCATTTCTTCTTTCATGGCCAGACCAAACAGATCATACGCACGTGATATATTTCCACCCATAATAAGGACTTCAGCACCAAAGCTTTTAAGGTAGGGAGAAAGGAATGCTGCCAGTGATGAACCAAACTCTATAAAAAGATTATGTATGTTATCATCGGATCTTGCTTCGTCAGCAATTTCCTTAACCCCGCTACTCTCCTTTCCCGTTAAATCTTTATAATTATTAGTAAACCAACGAGTGCTGAAATAATCATCAGCTATACCATCACGAAAACTGATATGATAAACACAACCCAGTTCTGGAACCGTATCCCCTTTTACCACAGGTGCTTTATCAGCAATAAATGCAGAACCGAGTCCGGTTCCCAGTGTTATAGCCATCGACCTGTTGCTTCCAGCAGCTTTTCCTGCCCAGGCCTCACCTACGGCAAAGGAAGAAGCATCGTTCATAAATCTTACAGGTATACTTTCTGGTAAATCAAGAGAATGAGCAACGGCTTCACCAATATTGGTCCCATATAGCTTCTCGTATTTAGGCACCCCTCTGATAAGACATATTCCATTTACATAATCAAAGGGACCGGGCATGGCAAATCCAATGCCCTTTATATGTTCCCTCCCTGACTTTTCGATAGTTTCAGCAAGCGCCTCAGACCACCTGCTTATAATTTCTGCTGCTGTGCCTTTATTATCGACAGGCCTTTCAGATACAGTGCTTCTTAAAATTATTCTTTCTTCCAGGTCTATAGCTGCACAGGTAATATGACTGCCCCCGATATCAACACCAATAGAGCAATGTTTTTCCTTCATATTTCAATCAAAATAATAAGTGGTGAAAATATCCAATTAAATTATTATCACCAAATATAGAATAAGCATGAGCAGGTACATTCTGAATAAAAATTTATTTCATAATACTATTTATGACAGATTGCCATGATTGTCATATTAAAATCTTGATATTTTATTTGGCACGATATATGTAAATATATGTATACTTAAATTATTAATAAAAATAAATAGTGATCCGGTAAACAAAAGTGTTTATCCGGGTGTTTTACCTAGAAGGAATTAAAATATAATTAGCTTGAAAACCAGAAAATAATTTAAAATGTTCGACATGAAAAAGCTTTTTTACATCGTGATTGCAGTATTTGTCTCAATTTCTGTTACCGCATGCTCAACCAGTACTGCAGCCGATAAGGACAAAAAGGAAACAACAGTTAATAAATCAGGTGATTCAGATAATCAAAAAGGCTCCATACAACTTACGAAGGAGCAGTTCCTGGCCAAGGTTTACAACTACGAGAAAAATAATGAATCATGGGTATATGAAGGTGATAAACCTGCAATAATAGACTTCTATGCTGACTGGTGTCAGCCATGTAAAATTGCGAGCCCTATTCTTGATAAAATTGCGGAGGAATACGATGGAAAGATCTACGTTTATAAAGTCAACACAGAAAAGGAAAGGGAGCTGGCAGCGGCATTCGGCATCAGGAGTATCCCCACATTTCTACTCATACCAATGGGAGAAAGACCCCAGATTTTCAGTGGAATAGGACAAACTGAAGAAGCTACAAGAGAATTATTTATTAAGGCAATAGATGAAGTTTTACTAAAAAATGAAAATAAGGATTAAGAAATCCATATTTGAGCTAATATATTTCTTTGCCTTCGCCGGGCTCATATTATTTCTCAGTCCAGATCCGATAATCCGGCCATCATTACTGTAGTTGCTCTCCCGTACAAAAACATGTTATCAGACATACAATCATTTCCTACAATTATTTCATAGTTCTATTTTAAATTGTAATTTAGTACTTGTAAGAGGACTTTGTATCATTACCATACATCCCTGATTACTAGATACTAATGAAGTTCATTAAAAAAGCATTATACCTGATATTTAATGAAAGGATTTATTTCAGGATAATTAGCAGATTTTTTTTTATACTTTATTTCTCAGGTCTCCTTAAGATTTCCGGGAAATTCAAAATACACTATTTTGTCACGAATCTGGTAAGAAAGGGGTATACGATCATTGACATAGGAGCTAACCTTGGTTACTATACAAGAATCTTTGCCAGGGCAACAGGGGAGGATGGTATAGTCTGGGCTGTTGAACCGGTTCCCCTATACCGTGAAATATTAAAAAGAAACACTTCCGGCCTTTCAAACATTATAATACTGCCATTCGCGCTTGGTGATAAGGAATCTGTTAAAAATATGGGAATACCAGGTGATCAGCCTTACAGGCACGGACTAATGCGCATTATAAAGGATGTTGAGCCTGAGAATAAAAATGTAAGTGTTGAGGTAAAGACACCATCAATGTTATTTGGCAACCTCGACAAGGTTGACTACATAAAGTGTGATATCGAAGGTTACGAGAACAGGGTTATTCCAGGATTTATTGATATAATAAATCGTGATAAACCTATAATACAGATAGAACTGGACCCGAATAATCGCAGTATGATTAATGATTTATTACATAAAGCAGGGTACACTGCATACATTGCGGTAAAAGAAGCTCTAAAAGAGATAAATGCATCAGAGGATAATAACATGGATATTATATATATTCACAGTGACAGGCACAAAGAGATTAAATATTTCATTAATAAACCTTAATACTTAACCTAATAATTGCAAGCTATGCCAAAAGTTACAAAAGAACATGCCCTTAAGTATCACCGTACAGGGCGGAAAGGAAAGGTAGAAGTAATTCCCACAAAACCTTTCAGTACACAGTTTGACCTGAGTCTGGCTTATACGCCAGGAGTAGCCTTCCCATGTAAGGAAATAGAAAGTAATCCCCATGATGCTTATGAATATACAGCCAGGGCAAACCTGGTTGCAGTAATATCAAATGGTACTGCTGTTCTTGGCCTGGGTGATATCGGAGCTCTGGCCGGCAAACCGGTAATGGAAGGAAAAGGGCTTCTTTTTAAAGTGTTCGGCGATGTTGATGTATTTGATATTGAGGTAGATGAGAAAGATGTTGATAAAATGGTCGAGTTCTGTACGAAGATATCACCAACATTTGGCGGCATCAATCTTGAAGATATCAAAGCACCTGAATGTTTTGAGATTGAAGAAAGATTAAAAAGGGACCTTGATATTCCGGTTTTCCACGACGATCAGCACGGCACAGCTATTATATCCGGAGCAGGCCTGCTAAATGCCCTGGAAATCACAGGCAAAAAGATAGAGGATGTAAAATTGGTAGTATGTGGCGCTGGAGCAGGTGCCATATCCTGTACTAAACTTTACAAAGCCCTTGGTATCAAAAAGGAAAATATTGTAATGGTCGATTCCAAAGGAGTGATAAATAAAAAAAGGACAGATATTAATAAGTACAAAGCACTGTTTGCAACCGAAAGGGATATATCTACACTGGCTGAAGCATGTGTTGACGCCGACATATTTCTTGGACTATCTGTTGCTGATATGATGAAGAAGGATATGCTTGCCAGCATGGCTCCGAATCCAATAGTTTTTGCCATGGCAAACCCCAACTCTGAAATTAGCTATGAAGATGCAATGGCTACAAGGGATGACCTCATATTTGCTACCGGAAGATCAGACTACCCAAACCAGATAAACAACGTACTGGGCTTCCCCTTCATTTTCCGTGGTGCACTTGATGTTATGTCAAGCGACATTAATGAAGAAATGAAACTTGCAGCTGCCTATGCACTTGCCAAACTGGCAAAAGAACCAGTTCCTGATGAGGTGGCAAAGGCTTATAATGTTGATAAGCTTGAATTCGGAAGGGATTATATTATTCCAAAACCACTTGACCTGAGACTCATATCATGGGTTGCCTCGGCCGTGGCTAAAGCAGCAATGGATTCAGGTGTTGCGAGGAAGAAAATAACTGACTGGGATGCCTATAAGAAAAATCTGGACGACAGGGTAAGAAAACACATCCAGGATATAGCGAGTGTTTGTATAAAACCTATAGAATATTAGAGAAATAAGACCTGCTAAGAGGGTACCTGGTGTGGTATCCTCTTTTTTTATCCGTATGCATCCATAAGAGGCCCCTTCCTGCTAGTCAATTCACCACCCGAAACAGCTTCCATCTTATCCCTGTAAAGAAGGCATAGAATGCTGGCAATCTGTTCAACGGAAAAAGAATACCTGTTTAGTGTGACATCAAACAGATAGTCAAGATTTACAGGTTTCTTATCCAGAAAATTTAGTATCAGTTTATGCCTTTTCTCATCCGTGTCAATAACGAACTCTTCTGCAGCCTCTATATCAAGTTCTTTTTTCTTCATAATATTTCCCACCCTCCAGTATAAAGGTGCCACAAGCCTAACATGAAGGGCTTTTTTAACAGAACCTGTCATGGCGACCCCTGCCCTGCCTACAAGAACAACATATCCTTCTTTGCATATTGTCAGCACAACCTCCTTAATAGTCTTCCTTACCTTTGCATCACTAATATATTTACCTGATATGGACATAAGCATTTCCGAGAAACCTGAAAGCTGATTTCGCTTAACATAACTTTCAACATTATGGGCGCCTGTTTCCAGCTCACGAGCAGTATTCAGCAATATTTCCTTATCAATCCATCTCCATTTTGTAGTGTTCTCTTCCCTGTTGAGTTTAATTACCATCCTTCTGGCTATAGCCACAGCATCACAGCCCGTGAGCCTGGATATTGTAATTATAGGTCCATAAGCATCCGAGGAATCTTTTAAAATATTTCCCCTGTATCTTTCATCAAAATATCTGAAAAATTTCTCTGCCATATTTATAATTATGAGAAAACCTGAAAAAAAACATAATTATCCCGATCAGCCGGATGAGCGCTTGTAAAAGTTACGAAAAAAATGAAAATAAAGAAAATATTTTAGTCGCATCTGGAAGGGGTTATAAGCTAAGGTTAAGGCTTCCTGCTCCGCCAAGGTTTCTCGGGGCTCAGGTTCCTCGGTTCAAGCATTCCAATAGTCCACCGTGGCAGGCAGTGATCCAAAGATACAGGGTAGCTGATATTCAGGATTAAAGTGGCAGGTCCCTGGCATGTTCTGCCTCTACATCTTCTATAGTCTTTGGTTTTTGCTTACCAAGCAGTTCATAACCTGTCTCGGTAATAAGGAAATCTTCCTCATTCCTTATACCGCTGAAATTCCTGAATTCATTAACCCTGTCAAAATTTATAAACTCCTTATTGGTTCCTTCTTGCTGCCACTGATCAATCAACTCAGGTATAAAATATATACCAGGTTCGATAGTCAGTACAAAACCGGGTTCAAGCTTACGTCCCAGTCTGAGTGATTTTATTCCAAACTGGGTAGGCCTCTGCTGACCATCCCATCCTACATATGTCTCACCCAGATCTTCCATATCGTGTACATCCATTCCCATCATATGACCAAGTCCACAGGGAAAGAAAAGTGCATGGGCACCACTACTTACCGCATCATCGACATTACCTCTCATAAGCCCCATATCTTTAAGACCCCTCGTGATAACGCGCGCTGATTCAAGGTACACTTCCCTGAAAGCTATTCCGGGTTTGAGCATACTTATGGCAGTATCATGGCTGTCAAGGGTAATTTTATAAATATCCCTCTGTAAGTCTGTGAAATAAGGGTCAACTGGAACTGTGCTTGAAAGGTCGGCAGCATATCCTGATTCGACTTCTGCGCCTGCATCCAGGAGGAACATTTGTCCGCTCTTTAATGTGTTCCCATGATAATGGTTATGCAGTGTTTGCCCGTTAATGGTAGCTATAATAGGGAATGATATCCTTGCTCCCACTGACTCTGCTGCATGGTTTACAGCTGCCGCTATTTGTGCTTCTGTTACCCCGGGGGCTGCCATCCGCATAGCTGTACGGTGCATATCCACCGATATATCAGCTGCTTTGCGAATTTCTTCTATCTCTTCGGAAGTCTTGTAATTTCGCTGTGCAATCACTGATCTTATGAGTGCAGGAGATGATTCAGTATGAGATTCTGCGGGCAGAATACCCAGCCATTCAAATAGTTTGATCTTGTTCTCTGGCCTGTAAGGAGGAAGGAAGTGTATTGTCCTGTCCCCGGCGTTCTCCTTTCGGAGCAATTCAACCAGATCTTTTAGGGATACGGCCTTTTCAATACCAAATGCTGAAGCTCTTTCACGTATTGTGGGTTGTGGCCCCATCCAGACAAAATCTTCAACTGTGAGATCATCACCGAAAATAATATCTTCACCCGTATCACAATCCATAATACCGGCAAGGTATGGGAAATTCAGCCCGAAAAAATACCTGAATGTACTATCCTGGTGAAAATGAAAAGGATTATCAGCATAATTCATAGGGCTTTCATCATTACCAAGCAATAAGATTAGGCCTGAGCCAACTGAATTCTTAAGTTTTTCTCTTCTTTTAATGTAAACTTCTTTTTTAAACATAATATTATTGGTTGTTTGTTTTAAACTGTTTCATGTTCTGTCCTTCTTATTATCTCATTCTGCAAGTCCTCTCCAAGGTCATTAAAATAATCGCTGTAGCCAGCAACCCTCACTATAAGATCCCTGTAAAGTTCTGGGTGTTTTTGCGCATCTCTTAATGTATCTGCATTAACAACATTAAACTGTAGGTGGTGACCATCCATCTTAAAATAGCTTCTTATAAGGGCAGTAAGCATCTGGTAACTATCCTCATCCTCAAAGAACTGAGGACTGAATTTCTGGTTAAGCAGGGTCCCTCCCGTTTTCAGATGATCTATCTTTGAAGCTGATTTTATAACCGCAGTCGGACCCAGCCTGTCGACTCCCTGGAATGGTGATATTCCTTCAGACAGGGGTACATAAGCCCGTCTTCCATCAGGAGTTGCTCCGATAACCGACCCAAAATAGACATGGGAGGTTGTTGGCAACATATTTATCCTGTGAATACCGCCCCGTGGTGTGCGACGACCGTTTACTGCATCATAGAATGTCTCAAATACCATAACAGCATGCTGATCGGCATAATCATCATCATTACCATATTTCGGTGAATTATATACAAGATCATATTGAAGATCATCAGACCCTTCAAAATCATTCTCCATGGCATTCTTTAACTGCTTCCATGTATATTTCTTCTCATCATAGATATTATACCTTATCGAACTAAACATATCAGTTATGGTTCCCAATCCCACACCCTGTATATAAGTAGTATTATATCTTGCTCCCCCGTCATTATAGTCCCTTCCCTTAGCTATACAGTCCTCTATCAGTAATGACAGGAAAGGTGCAGGCAAATTCCTTGCAAAGATTCTTTCAATGACATTATTTCCACGAATTTTTATTGAAGCAAAATATTCAAGCTGTTGGCTGAAAGCTCTGAAGAGATCATCAAAGTTCTTAAAATCCTCTGGCTCTCCCGTTGGCAGGCCAATGGTTTCATTTGTGCGGGGATCTATTCCGTTATGCAGTGTTATCTCAAGAATTTTTGCAAGGTTAAAATAACCGGTGAGCCAGTATGATTCTGTTCCAAAGGCTCCTGTCTCGACACAGCCTGATGCACCTCCATTTCGAGCATCAACAATGGTTTTACCCTGTTGTATCAGTTCCTGGATTATTGCATCAGTATTGAAACATGATGGCTGGCCAAAACCTGTTTTTATTATATCCAGTGCTTTATGAATAAATTTATCAGGGCTCTTCTTGGATATCTGTACCATTGAACTTGGCTGTAATATTCTCATCTCACCTACTACATCAAGCAGCATATAAGTCATATCATTCACGGCATCAGTCCCGTCTGGTTTAACACCGCCAAGGTTTATGAGACAGAAATCTGTGTAAGTATTGCTTTCTTGTGCTGTAACACCCATTTTGGGAGGTGATGGATGATTATTAAATTTAACCCAGAAACAGCCAAGCAATTCATAGGCTTTTTCTTTGGAAAGCCTACCCTCTTTAATGTCTCTGCTGTAGACCGGGAACAAATGTTGGTCCAGCCTGCCGGGATTGAACGAATCCCATGGATTTAGTTCTGTCACCACTCCAAGGTGAATAAACCAGTAATGCTGCAGCATCTCATGAAATGTTACAGGTGCATTGGCGGGCACTTTACGGCATATCCTGACCATTTCCTTCAATTCCGATTTGCGTCTTTCATCCCTGCACCCTGCTGCCATTTTTTCCAGCTCATCAGCATTGCGGTTGGCATACATTATAATTGCATCACAGGCTATTTCCATAGCCTTCAGTTCCTCTGCCTTATCATATGCGTAACGATCCCTATAATAATCAAGATCTCGCAAACTTTCTTCAATTTCTTTTTTCAGGTCAAGGAAACCCGTACTGAATAATTTATAGCCAAGAACGGTATGACCCGGAGCTCTCTGTTCCTGGAATTCGGTAAAAACACCAGCATTATATGCTTTTACCCATGCCGGGGTCATGGCTTCCATAATTTTATCCCGGTTACTATTACCCTTCCAGTATGGGATTATCTCTTCCCTGTAAATATCTCTTAATTCATCACTCACTCTAAAAGAGACTTTCTCCCTTTTATCAAGTATCTCAAGATCATCCAGTGAATGCAGGCTTATTTCAGGGTAAGTTGGCGTAGATTTTGGTGCCGGCCCTCTTTCACCAACGATCAGTTCACCTTCATTTATACACAGTTTCTTATTCTTGAGAATATATTCAAATGCCCTTGCCCTTCGTACAGGCACCGACACTTCTCTTGCCATATTACTTTTATAAAATTCAGTAATCAGCAAGGCCCTCTCCGATGAAATAGTCTCAATTGCATTAAGGCTTTGTTCTCTTAATTTATTTACTCTGTCTGTCAGTTTCATATTTAATAATTTTATCCACCAATTTTTACATTAATACCACTTGCAGCAAAAAAGTCCCTCAGTTTATTCATTCTTTCGATTGAAGGTTGTTCTACATCATGCATCCTGTATTCGAGCCTGAATTTCCTATATTTTGAACTCCCGATCCTGTGATAAGGTAAGAGGTCTATCCTTTGAATATTTGCCCCTTGACGAGTTGCAACGAAATCCCTCAATGCCTCTAACTGCACTATGTCATCATTGAATCCGGGGATTATGGGTATCCTTATTATGACTTTCTTGCCCCTTTCAAGTATGTGGTTATAATTATCCATTATCAACTCATTTGACACTCCTGTATATTTCTTATGCTTGAGTGGATCCAGGTGTTTTATGTCGAAAAGGAAGATATCTGTAAGAGGCAGTATTGCATCTATTATTGATTGTTTGCCATAACCCGAGGTATCAACAATGGTATGTATACCTTCTTTACGAAAAACCTTAAGAGCTTCAGAAAGGAATGTGGCTTGCACCAGGGGTTCGCCACCTGAAAAAGTAACTCCTCCTCCTGATTCTTCTATAAATATCAGATCCTTCCTAACTATTTCAAGTAAATCTTCCGCGGCATAATATTTCCCTACGGTCTCCTTAACCACAAATTCCTTGTCACCAATTCTGTCCACTCTCTCAACTTCCTGAACATCCCCGTTAATACCTTCAGGATTATGACACCACCAGCACCCGAGGGGGCAACCTTTCATAAAAAAAGTTACCCTTATTCCAGGCCCGTCATGTATTGCATACCTTTTGATATTGAATATCAAACCTTTCATGTTTAACAAGATAGATGAAAATAAAATTTATTGAAATTAAGATAAGGAATCTTAGACCGCTAATTTATAAAACATCCAGCATTCATACAAACGTCTTCCAATGCGGTTATACATAAAACTATGAGATAGTTCTTTGATCATAATACGTCCTAAATCAAACGCAAGATACAAAATTCTGAGATTCAAAATACTTGTTTTTCGGTATTTAACATCCTGCTTCAATATTTAATAATCATCAGGAGAATACCATATTACCTAACATATTTTAACTTTTATAGGCCATTAACAAATAATTAACAAAAAGTCTTGCAACATACCTGCTCTTTATGCGTCTATAGAATGAATAATAATCATTCACAGTTTTTGGGACAGGTTAACTGTGACAATATACTAACCAAAATTGAGCAGCCATGAAAAGATTCTTATGTTTATTTGCTATCGCTTCAATTCTCAGCCTCACAGGGTTTTCCAAAGGGCCGGTTGCCCAAGGAAAAACCCATTGCTGCCTGGGAAATTATGTCGTAGATAAAGCCATCAACCCAATATATATTGATGGTGAGGAACTTGAAACATTCATAGTGAACTATGAAAACTCAGATCTTAATGTGAAGATAGGTATTGACAGGTCTGACAGAAAATGTACCAGGTACATAGTATTATCAGATGATCTCGAAATTCAATACCTGTGTAATGGGAAATACTTTGGTGTAAAACTTCTGGGTAAGGAATACCTTGATGACGGTTTATCCACATCCGATTTGTCGCTTGACCGAGAGGAATACTATCACCAGAAAGTAATAACACAATCTGTTAATAGCGAGTTGGAGCACCTAAAACTGATATCCGTTTATTTTCCCAAGCTTGTAAAAAACTACGAAAAAGTATTTGCGTTTAAATAATTAAAAATGCTGATTGGATAGTTTCTTCAGCGATTAAGTTTCAGGTTTTTGTTATTAAGGATGGGCTTATACCAGTGGGCCCATCCTTCTTCTATTTACACAAAATATTTTTTTTGTGTCTCTTATTTTGATACTTTTGGTCAACTTATGACACCATGAAGAGGGACCATTCTGTTAACACAATTCTCGCCCTGCTAAACATAGTATTAATCATTGCCTGTGCTCCAAAAGCTGGCGCACAGGTAAAAGTCGAAAAGGGTGTCCTTGACCTCAGATCCACAGAATTAGGAGATAAAATCATTAAACTTAACGGCGAATGGGAGTTCTACTGGAACAAACAGCTCGTACCTTCTGACTTTTTACCTGCTGAGAAACCAGTACCTGATACCTGGGGTAAAGTTCCTTCCTACTGGATAACATATTCAAATGAAATACCAAATATTAAAAACACTGGATATGCCACTTACCGTATTAATATTCTTTTCCCCGAGAACACAGGTGAAGTAGTATTTGATATTCCGGTGTTTGATGCAGCATTCCACATATTTATTGACGGCAAATATGGCGGCGGCAATGGTCTGGCGGGAAAAAGTGAAGCAGAAACAAAACCAGAATATAGTCCCTTTACTTACAAACACAATGTTATTAATGAGACAGTGGAAGTGATAGTAAATGTTTCAAATTACCATCACAGGAGGGGCGGATTCTGGATGCCCATGAAAGTGGGTACACCTGAAACAGTGACCGGAAGAATTGAACGCCAGAATTTGATGTCAGACATATCAGCAGGGATTCTCCTGGCATTTTCAGCTTTCTTCTTTGTTTTCTTCGTGATATTCAGAGCAAATTATCCAATGCTGTTCTTTGCCCTTGGAACACTCGGTATACTGCTACGTGTTATAAGTACTGGCTCCTACATGATACTAACTTTTATGGATATTAACTGGGCCACTCTAATAAGACTTGAGTATATAGGTTCATATATAGCACTAATCTTCGGAAGCTGGTATTTCTACAGGATATTCCCTGACAAGTATTTTAAGATGATTTGTACTATCATTACCGTGCTTTTCACTTTAGGTATCATCCTTGTTCTGACCAGCCCGGTAATAATATTTTCACATTCAACCAGGATATTCATCCCGGCTATATTGCTGATTCTTCTATACTATGGTGCCAGAAGCATAAAATCAACCTTCTCAACCGAGAGAAAAGGCATACTAAACACAATTGGATTCTTAGCGTTGCTTACAGGTGTATTAAACGATGCAACTCTATCAACATCAAATATTTTTCTTTTCAGCAGCTATATACTTCCGTATACAACAATAGTGTTCATCTTCATGCAGGTTATAATACTGATTAGCGGGTGGGTTAACTCTTTCCATGAAGAAAA
>CAZSJH010000017.1:0-21772 GCA_964607105.1 uncultured Rikenellaceae bacterium
TATGCAGCACGAAACGGACAGGCTGAGATGATCCGGTTTCTGGATGCAAAGGGCTTTGATATTAATCATAAAACCCGCTCCGGAAAATCTGTTTATAATATAGCACAGGCTTATGATCAGGTTGAAGTAATGAGAACGATAAAAAAAATAAAGGGGGATACCGGACCAGCAAAGTTTCCCGAATTATCCTGTGCTTACCTGGGCCAGACACCGCCCCGGGACAACATCCAGCTATTTGCTCCTGATATTGTTTCAGGTGCAATCGGCGATGATAATCACGGCGGTATTGCTTTTATGCCCGAAGTGAATGAGATATACTGGAACATGTGGCAGAACGGAAAAGGAAGAATATGGATGACCAGGCTTATTGATGGCAGATGGACTGAGCCGGAAATAGCTTCATTTTGCAGAGTGGAAGCTGATATGTATGATAATCCGTTTATTACTCCGGACGGGGAAAAATTATTTTTTACTTCAACACGTTCGGGTTCTGTTTCCGAAGAGAAGGAAAACATCTGGTTTGTGGAAAGAAACGCCTCCGGTTGGTCTGACCCAAAGCCGGTCAGCGCAACAGTAAATGCCATGCAACTGCACTGGAGTGTCTCTGTCTCTGGAAACGGTACATTATACTTCGGCGGCAGTGGATCCGATAGTTATGGAGGAACTGATATATACTATTCAACACTGAGTAATGGTATCTATTCAAAACCAGTAAATATAGGAGACAAGCTTAATACTGAAGGTACGGAGCATTGTCCATTTATCGCACCGGATGAATCCTATATCATTTTTTCCCGTTTCGGCCCCGGGGGAGGATTCTATCTCAGTTTTAAAGATAAGTCGGGGAATTGGCTGGAACCGGTGAAAATACATCAATACCTGGAAGGTATATGCCCGATTGTGTCACCCGATGAAAAATATTTCTTTTTCAATTCAGATGGTATATACTGGATGCCTGCGACATTTATTGAGGAATTAAAATAAAGAAAGTTGTAATGATAAAACAAATTACTATCATCGTTGTGCTGATAATGGCAGCAATAACTGCAAAGACCCAGCAGCCCAATATTTTCCAACTGCTGAGAGAAAATGATACCACCGCGGTTAGAGAACTGCTGGATGCCTATCCGTTGCAGGTCAATACAAGCCTGGAGAACGGACTTTCACCACTTATGGCTGCTGTAGCCTTCCATAACCTTGAGATGGCAGAGTTGCTGATTACCCGGGGTGCAGTGGTAAGATGTGGCGATGACCATTTACGGGCTCCCATCCACTATGCTAACTGGGGGAGTGACGAAGCCATGATCGATCTGCTGCTGTCGAACGGGGCCCCGATAGATACCCGTGCCATAGGAGGTGCGTCACCGCTGATCCATTCTTCTCTCAGCGACCAGTATGAGATGTGCAGGTTCCTGATCGGGAAGGGAGCCGATATTCATATCCAGTGCAATGCTCTTACCACACCCCTGTATTTTGCGGTATTAAACGGCAATATCGACTATGTTGACTATCTGCTGACAGCAGGGGCTGAGGTGGATGTTCCTGATTTCCTTGGCCGTACACCACTGGCCATAGCAGTGCGTGACGGTAACCTCATTATGGCGGAAAAGCTTGTGAATAACGGGGCGGACTTATTTATCAGAGACAGGTTCCTTCATCGGTCCCTGCTGCACCTGGCTTCTATAGAAGGGCATGAAGATGTGGCCGGTTTTCTCATCAGCAAGGGATTGGTCATTGATGAAGCTGATGACAATGGTCTGACCCCACTGGATTACGCCCGCCGTTACGGTCACACAAAAGTGGCGAAGCTATTACAGAGCCGGGGGGCGAAAGAACAGATGAATAAAAAGACAAGTACGGGAAAAGAGAGCTCGTTAACTGATGATATAAAAGGAGTCGTAAGGGTAATCAAGATGCAAAACGGCAGTTGGGCCGTAAGCACGGCAAGCTCATTTTTTCTTTTTGGCTATTCGGAGATAGGTGAAGCCCCGGCCAGCAAATCCATATTGAACGGTTATATGAACGAGGAAGTATTGTCGTCCGGTAAGAAGTTTTACTGCATCGACCATAACTTCCACCCTGACAAAGCGCGATATACTATGGAAGGTTCAAACCCTCTGTACGCCTATCAGGACATGGGGCCAGCCCTCACCTTTATCCTCAACCCGGCATTCAGGGAAAGATACTCTTCCTTTGGTTTGAAAAAAGCCCTTTTTCCTGAACCGGACGAAATGCATGATTTCCCCGGCTGCCGCATACTGACCTTACCATCCTATGGAGGAAATGCCTGTTACGTACTGACAACCGACGGCCTGACCATCGTCTGGCTCACAGGCATTTGCGATAACTACATGACGACCCTGAGGGATACCCGGGTGATAGATGACTTACAGCGAAAGAAGATCAGACCCGACATTCTGCTGGTAGGCAGCCCGACTGGCCTGGGTCCGGAGATTGCCCACGGCATCCGTGAAACAGTCCAGGCTGCTGATATACTGGATTCAGGAGCCATTTTTATACTTGGCCATGAACCCCTTGAGAGGAAGGTTCTCAATCAACTCAGGCGAAAAAGTCAGGACATATCCCGAATTCATTGCGCGGAAAATCCGGGAGACTGCTTCTTCTATAACCACGGGGAAGTAAAATGATGCATGCCGGACCAAATGGGAAGTCTCGGGCAATTACTTCAATCAAGGTCTGCTGTTTACTCCCGGTTGTATAGAAACACTCTCTATGGAAAAGCCAGAACTTCCTTATGTAAGTTATAATACTGAAGAATACTGACTCCTAAACAAATGATTATGAAAATAATATTAATTACTACCTGTCTGCTTGTTTTATCAGTAACAGGATCCTATTCACAGGAAATCTTCAGGGCGGTTATGACCGGTGATCTGGAGAAAACAAAAATAATGCTGGAGGAACATCCGGAATGGATAAACGCAAAGTCATGGGGTGACTGGACGCCTCTTCACAGGGCCGCCCAGTTTGGGTATGCTGATATTGTCGACTTTTTGATATCGAAAGGAAGCAATCTGGAAGCGAAAACAGTCTTGGGCATGACACCGTTGTATGCTGCTATTATCGGTCAGAAATCAGACATCTGCAAACAGCTTATTGATAAGGGGGCTGATGTTTTTGCCGTAAGGGACGACGGTGAGACCCTGCTGCACATCGCAGCGGCTCTGGGACAGGAGGATATTGTCGAGGTGCTGATATTAAATGGGTTAAAAACCGACATGACAAAAAGATACGGAATAACACCCTTACACCTCGCATCGGTTTTCGGACACAAAACCACTGTGGAAGTGCTCCTTTCGAACGGAGCAGATATTAACATAAAAAACAGTAATGGCAGTACCGCACTTCATTTGGCGGCGGCCGGAGAATCACAAATTGTTGACTTACTTAAGGAAAAAGGCGCATCAGACTCTCCTGAAGAATACGTTGAAATCACCGGTGAATATCTGGGGCAGAAAAAACCTGGGTCTGTACCGGAGCTTTTTGCCCCCGGCATACTTTTAAATACTCACAGGCCGCATGGCGGCATCACTTTTTCACCCGACGGAAAAGAAATTTATTGGGTTGCAGCATTGACCTTTGGACAATTTCAAAAAATATGGAAGGTGAGTCAGCATAAGGGTCAATGGAGCCCACCCCGGGCTGTTCTTTTTACTGACCCGTATAAACACGGTGGGCCGGCATTCTCACCGGATGGGGAACGTTTCTTTTTTGTTGTTCATAAACCTGCAGGCCCGGATGAAAAGGGACTGAATCGTGATATTTGGTATCAAGAAAGGAATGCACATGGTTGCGGTGAAGTGATCAATCCGGGGCTTCCGCTGAATTCAAACAAGTCCGAAACCGGCCCATCTGTAAGCCATAAAGGGAACGTTTATTTCTTTAGTTCCGACATGGAAGGAGGGTACGGCTCGGTAGATATTTATTGTTCCAACCTCACCGAGGACGGTTACCAGGTACCTGTGAATCTCGGTGATTCCATCAATACAGAATTCACGGAAACTTTCCCATATATAGCCCCGGATGAAAGTTATTTGCTCTTTTCCTCCATGCGCCCTGATGGTTTTGGCGATTTTGATTTATATATAAGTTTTAGAAAGGAAGATGGAACCTGGACCTTAGCCAAAAATATGGGGAATACAATCAATACACCGGCTCTTGAGAATGCACCGGCCGTTTCACCGGATGGGAAATACCTGTTTTTTATGAGCCGGAGAAACGGTATAGGTGAATTTTTCTGGATGGATGCAAAAATCATCTCCTGCCCTGAAGTTTTGCCTGCAATTACCCTGAGAAAGAATTAAAACAATACTAATCAAAATAAAGGAGAAATAAACTATGTTTAAACAAGGAGAAATTATCTTGAATCCTGTTTTTTTAATACTGACTCTGTTATTCTTTTTCTTTATCTGCCTGCGGATCAGAGGCATGTTCTTCAGAAAGAAACCCAGGACTATAATATGGAAAAGAAAAAGTGGATTAAGCTACACGATACCCGGGATATTAAAAACCATTTCGTTGCCTTTAATGGCAACAGGTATCATCTATTTTCTTTTTATTATTGTAATATTTACAGCTGTGCTTCATGCATACATAAAAACACTATTTATCGTTATATTCAGTGCATGGGCGCTCCTGGAAACCTGGTTAAGCCTTTCGATCCCTGAGAACCTGCCACGGGCTTCAATATTCCGCCGGGTCATTCACTTCCTTACTGTAGTGATTTGCCTGGCAGGAGCTGTTTTCCTGTTTCCAAAAATCATAAAGACCTACCCCTTCCCAAAAACATCTGAGTGTGTTATACTTGATCTGCCTGTAAGAGGAGAATGGCTGGCAGGCCATGCCGGAGCAACTACACTTACCAATAATCATTATAAAAACAGGTATGCCATTGATTGTCTGAAAATTGGGCCAGACGGCCGTTTTTTTAAGGACCCCGAAGAGGAGGTTACCGATTTTTATTCTTATCAAGAACCGGTTTATGCACCTGCAAACGGTCAAATTACAGAAGTAATGGATGGATTTATCAGCGATGTTTTTGGTGAACCTGATACGGAAAACCTGGGGGGTAATTATGTAATTCTTGACATAGGACAAGGGAAGTATTTTCATGTCGCCCATCTGATGAAAGACAATATCCCGGTTGAAGAAGGCCAGATGGTTAATAAAGGAGACATCATTGGATATATCGGAAATTCGGGAAACACCTCTTTTCCTCACCTGCATATTCATGTTCAGAATAAGCCGGTTGCTGATCCCGAAGGGAGGATCACATATCCTTTTCGCTTTAAATCAATGCACAGAAAGAGGCTTATATTCTGGCGTGAAATTAAAAATGCGGCTTTAATACGGAATGATCGGTTTCATGATTAGTTATTATGTTCAAATTCAGGATACTTATCAGAAAACAAGGCTGATCATGGATATTACATTAGATAAAATAACAAAGGAAGATATACCATCCCTGGTTCAATTTCCTCCAAAATCATGGGGATTTAATCTTGCTGCTTTTGCAGAAGAGAATTTTCAAAACAGATCCGTTCACTTTATTACAGCAAAATACAGGCGGGAATTAATAGGTATTGGAAATATAATTATTAATGGCAGTGTGGGATGGATTGGAAATATGATAGTAGTAAAACAATACCAGCGTCAGGGCATTGGTACCAGAATATTTGGAAGACTGAAAGAAATCGGGGAGCAGAATAGAGTAAAAAAGTATGTTCTGATCGCTTCGGACGAAGGTTTTCCTCTGTATATGAAGGAGGGATTTATTCCTGTTGGATATTATAATTTTTATTCAAAACCCGATTCCTTATCTGACACACAGACAAGAGCAGTAAAAATACTGCCGGAGGAAATGAATGAAGTCTGGAAATTGGATAAAAAGATCACAGGTGAAGACAGGAGACTATTCTTATCCCGCTATGCATCGGGAGCATGGGGACTTAATAACGGGGAGGGCCTCAAGGGTGTATACTATCCCGGATATGGTACAGGATCGGTTCTTGCCCTTGATGAAGCATCAGGACTTGAGCTATTATTATTCAGATTGCAGAACAATGACTTAACTACCGTAATACCTGAGGATAACCGGATAGCAAACCGGTTTATGAAAACCCAGGGGAGTGAGATTACAATGCAGGTAATGAGAATGGAGAGGCCCGTTTCACCAAAATGGAACCCAAACATGATTTTCTCGAGAGGGACAGGGTATGCCGGCTGATCAAACAAGGATACCAAAGTACTATCCTCATTCCGGGTCAGCCAGACACTAAAGCTGCTATGGCACATAAAGACCTGGCGAAAAATGTATTGAAGGAATTCAGGCTGCATCTGTTATGACGCCGGAGGCGTCAAATAATTGTAAACAGGAGATACCCCAAAAATAAAACCCGAGCTGTACGAGTATCACAAATACTTGGGATGCGAGTGCAGCGAGGGTGATTTAGTAAATAATTATATAAGATGAGCTTAAGATTTTTAACCACGATAGTATGCATTTTCTTACTATCTGAATCTTTATTATTCAGCAGTACGGTTAATACTGCAACAGGTGATTCATTAACTGCCGGTATTACAGCCATCAGGGTGGACAAGGGACCGCAAATAAACGGCAAGCTTGATGATCCACTATGGATAAAGGCTCTTTCTTTTAAACTTAAATATGAAATTAACCCGGGTGATAATATCAATGCAGGTCAAAAAACAATTGTAAGGGCATTATACGATGATAAATACCTGTACCTTGGTTTCAGGTGCTATGACACTTGCGCTTCTGATATTAGGGCTCATGTATGTAACCGGGACCAGATATTTAGTGATGATTATGTTATCACGTGTATTGATACGGATAATAACTACCAGCGCGCTTATGAGTTTGCTGTTAACCCTTATGGGATTCAGGGTGATTTGCTTTTTATCGCCCCGGGCAACGAAGATAGCAGTTACGATATGATCTGATATTCTGAAGCTTCTGTTGACAGTGAGGGTTGGGTAGCAGAGATGTGTATCCCTTTTAAGGAATTGGAACCATGGTGTTTACCAGGAATTTCAGGGAAGCAGCTAATCACCTGGCTGGTTTGGACTGGAGATTCCGTTTCCTTGAAAATTGGTATTTCTCCGGTGAGCTTTTTCTGACAAACACGAGGGAACTGAATGATACGCTTTTATTAGCACCAATTTTAAAACCGTTGGAAGCAAAAGGAATGAGTAACACACATATTAATTATATAATTTATATCATTTAAACTTAGGAGAAATCATGATTGGTTTATCAAAAAAAATTGTATTCGGTCTACTATTGATATTATTAACCAATTGTAGTACTGATAAGAATGTTCCAGATTTTGAATTACAAACTCTTAACGGTAAAATCATTACTTCCGAGGAGCTGAGAGGGAAGATTGTTTTACTTGATTTTTGGGATACTCATTGCGGACCTTGTATAAAACTGATGCCCCATATGGAAGAACTTTATTTGAAATATAAAGATAATCCAAGTGTTGTGATTTTGATTGTAAATGCTGGTTGGCAATCAATAGATGAGGCTAAAAGTTTTGTTTCAAAACACAGCTATGATTTGCCTTTTGCTTATATGACAAAACAAGAATCAAAAAAACTAAAAGTTCGTGAAATTCCAAAAACAATAATAATTGATAAACACTTCAACTATCGACTTCAATATGTAGGTTACGATGGTTATGACCCGGATGAAGATCTCGAGCCTGTTACTAAATATGAGAAACTGATTGAAACATTATTAGCTGAATAGCGAAATATGTACTGTAAATAATTTTTTAACTAAATAAAAAAATGAAAAAAACTATTTCTATCATTATTATTTTCCTGATTTCAGCAACAAGCATTATTGCTCAGGAAAAGAAATCACAAACCTCAGTTGCGCCAGGTATTCAGTCAGTCGAGAAGTTGCTTGCACCGGCGTATATACTTAAAGGAGTAAATGATCTGCAACCACGGTGGGGAATACAAGAACGAATGAAGCACTGGCATGTGCCTGCCGTGAGTATAGCAGTTATTGATGGTGGGGAAATTAAATGGGCGAAAGGATATGGTGAAGCTGAGATGGGTGGTCGTGTTGTAAATTCAGAGACTATATTCCAAACGGGATCACTTGGTAAGATGTTGACGGCAGTAACGGTTATGGCGCTTGTGGATCGTGGTCTGCTTGATTTGGATCAGAATGTGAATGAATACTTAAACTCCTGGCATCTGGCCGAAAATGATATGAATACTGATGTTCCGGTCACGCTGGAGAAGATTCTAAATCATAGTGCGGGCTTAACAGTACACGGTTTTCCAGGATATGCACCGGGGGACACACTTCCAACTTTATTACAGATGCTGAATGGTGAGGCTCCATGTAACTCGGGTTCAGTAACGGTTTATTGTGTACCAGGCACGGAGTGGCGATACTCCGGTGGTGGATACCTTGTTGCCCAGCAGGTAGTTGAGGATGTTTCAGGACAAATGTTTTCTGATGTGGTCAGGGATTTAGTGACGGACCCTCTCGATATGGAGAGGACTTACTATCGGTCAGAACTGGGGAGAAACTTGATGCAAAATGCTGCTTTAGCACATCAATCAGATGGATCCGTTATAAATGGTCGATACCGTGCAATGCCTGAATATGGTGCGGGAGGAGGTCTTTGGTCGACGCCTTCAGACCTGGCAAAGCTAGGTCTTTCAATTTCGAGAGCATGGTTAGGAGATAATAGTGAATCTATCACCCCCGGATCTGCCAGGGATATGTTGACGCCACGTCTTGGTGGTTATGGACTCGGTGCCTTCGTCCGTGGCGATGGTAAGGAATTCAGGATCTACCATGGTGGAGATAATACAGGTTTTCACGCTTTTCTGATTATATTCCCGGAACTTGGGTGTGGTGCTGCGGTTATGACCAATGGCGATGGTGGTACAGCTCTTTATATGGAGATACTACATGCAATAGCTGATGTTTACGAATGGCCGGTTTATCGGCCCATATATTCTGCGGTAGTCAGCGTGGATCCAGCATTGATAGAAAGCCTGGCCGGTACTTATGAGATTAACGGCATAGGTAGAATTCCACTTATGATCATAGACAGTAATCTACATATGCCCGATATTTTCGGAGGAGGCGATCCAATAAAGCTATACCCTGTGGATTCCCGGACATTTGTTGATCCTGTTTATGGATGCGTTTTTGCTTTCGAGCAGAAGGCATCAAATGAGGCATGGAAAGCTGAGTTTAGATTCGGTGGCTACCAGGTAAAAGCAGTCAAGGTTGATTGACAGATCCGGAGCGGAGTTTATGGTGAACCTGACTTTTCCTATTAAAGTAACGCTTTTACTGGTACCGAAACTCATGAGTCTATATAGAAAACAGTATTCATTTTATTCCTTCAGGCAGACAGTACTTTCTGAAATTCCAGTATTTATTTTCGCTGTAAAAATGTATATGGGTTATCTGTAAAAACAAAACGGGATAAAACATTAATCAAAATGAAAAAACTAATTCTTGGACTCAGTTTACTGCTAGTGGCGACAATAAATATTAATGCCCAGGTAACAAACTTTCCCAAACTTACCGGCCCTTACCTGGGTCAGAAACCGCCGGGGATAACGCCGAAGGTCTTCGCGCCGGGGATTATCTCCCTGGAAGGAAGATATGAATTGAACTCAGAATTTTCACATGAAGGCGATGAATTCTATTTCGAACTTTCCACCACGACTCCAGAGGAAAAGAAAAAAGGACAGTATTTTTATGTTATTATGGTTAGTAAGAGGATCAACGGGGTCTGGACAGAACCTGAGATGGTGTCCTTTTCCGGGGAATATTCAACCATGGATTTTTGTTTTTCACCGGATGGGAAGCGGATGTACTTCACCTCGGACAGACCGAACGAATTAGAATCCGAACCCAAGAACAACATCTGGTATGTAGATCGGATAGGGGACGGCTGGTCAGAGCCTGTCATTTTAGGCCATCCCATTTATAAACCTGAAGTCAGACAAGGACAGCACAGCCTGTCCTCAAACGGAACACTTTATTTCCGGTCAGGTGATGATCTTTATTATTCGGAAGATAATCATGGAAAGTTCACTGAACCTGTTAAATTGTCCGATTCTATCAACAGTATCTATCCGGAATCCAAACCCTATGTAGCTCCGGATGAGCGCTTTCTTCTCTTTTTCCGCTACGACATGCCCGAATCCATTGACGGTGGAAGGGGGCTATATATCAGCTTCAGAAGGAAGGACGGAAGCTGGACTCAAGCCCGGAATACGAACATTTTAGGGAGTCTTCCCAAATTCTCACCGGACGGCAAGTACTTCTTTTTTTCCCGGGACGGAGAAATCTACTGGGTAGATGCCGGAATTATTGAAGCATTAAAACCAAAAGAATTGAAATAAAAAAGGTAACAAAATGAAAAAACTAATTTGTATCATCAGTGTCATACTAGTTATAACAACTAGCATTACGGCTCAACATAAGGAGTTTCCCAAACTCACCGGCCTCTATCTGGGTCAGAAAGCGCCGGGGATAAGGCCGGAGATTTTCGCGCCTGGTATTATATCCACCGGCATGAGTGAATCCGCCATAGCTGTGTCTCCCGATGGCAAGGAGATTTTTTATACAGTTCATGCCGGGAATTCTGAGACCATAGTCACTACAAAGTTTATAAATGGCAGTTGGACCGCCCCTGAGGTGGCTCCCTTTTCCGGGAAATACATGGACGGGTTTCCTGCTATGCATCCCGATGGCTCCAAATTATATTTTCATTCCTACAGACCTCTTGAAAAAGGCTCACAAATTGCCGATGTAGTCAATATCTGGTTTGTTGAAAAGAAAGGTAGCGGATGGGGTGAACCCAAACCCATCGGTTCTCCAATTAATGGCAATGGATTTGTTTGCTGCCCTTCAGTTACCAAAACCGGCACATTGTATTATTCCAAAAAAACCTCGGATGGCGGTGAAAAAATCTACCGGTCACGGTTGGTGAATGGAAAATATATGGAGCCGGAAGAACTCCCGAGTCAGGTAAACCGCGAAAAAGAACAATATCATGCGGTGATTTCACCAGATGAGAGATACCTGATATTACCGCGTGATAACTATTTGGTATCCTTTCGGGATGAAAAGGATCAATGGAGTGATTTAATCCCTCTTGGAGATGCCGTCAATCAGATGAGATCAGGAGGATGCCCGTCAATATCCTCTGACGGCAAATACTTTTTCTTTACGGCTTATCCCCAGATCAAATGGAATAGACAGTTTGAAAGGCATCATACATATGATGATCTTCAGAAGATCACCCTTCAGGATCCAGCTTCCGACAGAACGGATATTTTTTGGGTGGATGCGAAAATTATTGCCTGCCCCGAAGTATTGCCTGCAATTACTTTGGGGAAGAAATAAAACCAATTAATTTAAAATTAAAAAGACAAGAAAAATGAAGTATTTCAGATATGTCACAATTACTTTGATATTTACTATCATACTCTCAATGGGGTTTGTGAGAGGACAAGAAAAGGAGAATCTGGCTGAATCAAGACAGTACGAAGAAGCAGTGAATCTACTGGAGGTATGGATAGAATCAGTACTGGACTTCAATCGTCTCCCGGGAGTTTCGATTGCAGTAGTCCATGATCAGGATATTGTTTACACCAGTGGATTCGGATACGCAGATGTTGAAAATGGTGTGAAAGCAACATCTGACACATACTACAGCATTGCCTCAATATCTAAACAGTTTACCGCCATCGCGATAATGCAGCTTCGGGATAAGGGTAAGCTACATTTGGATGATCCGGTCTCCAGATACCTGAGCTGGTTCGCACCAGTACCTGTTGAAACTGATTCCTTACGACCAACTATTCGGGATTTACTCAGGCATACCAGTGGTTTACTCACTGAACCCGATTTAACAGTATGGTCTGATCCAAATGAGCTATTTCCAAGCAGAGAAGAATTTATCAGGAGAGTCAAAAATATTAAATTAGGCTATGCAACAAATACGCAATTCAACTACTCGAATACCGGTTATGCCTTACTCGGAGAGATTATATCAGTCGTTTCAAAAATGGACTATGCTGATTACGTTAAAAAATACATACTGGAACCGATGAATTTGGATCATACGACTACAAATTTCCAGGATAAGAATTTCAGAAGTAAGGCAGCAAAAGGATACGGACGCTGGCCAAGAAAAGGAACCCGTGTTGAAATCCCAGGCCTTGATACAAAAGCTATGGCACCTGCGGAGGGTTTTGGTTCGACTGTCAGGGATCTTGCCCGGTTTGCTATGTGGCAGTTTCGAGTTCTTGATGGTCAGTACAATGATATCCTAAAACGAGAGACGCTCAAAGAGATGCAATCTGTCCAATGGGAAAATCCCAAATGGGGGTATGGATTCACATATTGGTATTTGGGAGATTTGGATATTATCGGTCATCAAGGCGGTGCTGCTGGTTACAAATCACAGATCATTCTTTCACCGGAAGAAAAAATCGCTGTAGTAGTTATGTTCAATGCTTATGATGCTCCACAGTGGGGAATAGCAATGGATACTTATGATATAATTGCGCAAGCCATTAGAAAATCGAACAGCAAGGAAAATGAAAAGAAAACGTCAGAATGGGAAGACTACACCGGGTATTACACAGCCGGCAGATCATGGGCAGAAGCCCAGGTACTTAAATGGGATGGAGCCCTTTCTGTAATGTGGCTTCCTGTAAATTCCAGGCCTTTACCTTCACTTATACAATTGAGGCATATTAAAGACCATGTTTTCCGTCAGGTTAGAAACGATGGTTCATTAGGTAAATATTATGTATTTGGAACCGATGAAAATGGCAACATATCTTCAATGAAATTCAATAACAACGTAATTAGGAAAATGAATCACTGAGTTTATATACCATTCATGAAAATAAAGCAAAAATCAATGCTTAAAAGCCATTTAAAAACAGCTTTCAGAAACACCCAAAAATCAAAAAAGTAAAAAACGAATATTGTAAATTTAAACATATGAAAAAACTAATTTGGATCCTCATTGCAATGCTGACTATACCCACAAGTACTATTGCTCAACATAAGGATTTTTCCATACTCACCGGCCCCTACCTGGGCCAGAAAGCGCCGGAAATGACACCAACTCTTTTTTGTCCCGGGGTTTTTAATTCTGAAGCCCATAGCACTGCCATGTTTTCCCCGGATGGAAAAGAAGTATACTGGAAGGTGATGGGTGGAAGACAAATCTTCTTTATGAAAATGGAAAATAATACATGGTCAGCACCTCAAAGAGTTGATTTTGCTTTATTAAGGGGAACAGGAGATCCTGCGTTATCGCCTGATGGAAAGACATTGTTTTTCACCTCATTTAAATCAGTTAAAGGTACCGGAAATTATAAAAAAGAAAATATCTGGTTTGTGGAGAGAGCCGGCAATGGCTGGTCTGATCCGGAACCATTAGATCCGAAAGTAAATAAATATGATTTGCACTGGCAGCATTCGGTTGCCGCAAATGGTAATTTATACTTCAGCGCCGAAAATGATCAGGGCAATAAAGATCTTTACAGGTCTGAATTTGTTAGTGGCAAATATAAAGAACCGGTTGGTCTGGGAAATACCCTTAACGGTCAGGATAATGAAGGATGTCCATATATCTCACCGGATGAGGAATATATTATATTCGATCGTCATGGAGGGTCTATTGGTCACGCGGACCTTTTTATCAGTTTCAGAAATATAGATGGCAGCTGGGGTGAAGCAAAAAATATGGGTCATGTAATCAATTCAGCCGCTAATAATGAAACGTGTCCCTTTGTCACATTTGATCAGAAATATTTATTCTTTATCCGTAATGATCAGAACGGTGCACTAAGGATTTACTGGGTGAATGCGAAAATCATTGCCTGCCCCGAAGTATTGCCTGCAATTACTTTGGGGAAGAAATGAATCCGAAGATATTAAAGAAATAAGAGTAAGGCCAAAATAAAAAAAAACAAAACATTTAAAATAATGAAAAATCATTCGATTTACGGATTTTGTAAAAGAGTTAGCATAACTATGTTGACGATACTACTGATTTCCCTGGGCAAAACCATTGTAGCCCAGGAAGAGTCAGTTGAACCTGTAGCTGATGTTTTTAAGGTAATGGAGCTGGCATCCGACAGTAAGATTGATAAGCTCTGGCCAGGGTTCAGGGTTTCAGAAATACCTGTTCTGGTTTATGATAGCCTCAATACTTACCTGTTTAATTCAGAAAAAGCTGCCGAAGGGTTTGTCCGGTCCGGTAAAGATCCGGGAGTATGGGTTTACAACGGGCATTATCCCCTGGTGCAGGGAAATTCCATAGTCCGCATAGGAGACAATTGGGCAGCTACCAGCGTACTCAGCTCCTTCTCAAGAAGGACTGGAGAAAAATATGATCTTAAAGACATGGCAGGTATTATTGTCCATGAACAGTTTCATATTTTCCAGAGAACAAATCACCCGGGCTGGCTGCAAAATGACGGCTTGCTGCTTATATACCCGGAGGAAACAGTTGAAGCATTGCTCCTGCGGAGGATGGAAAAAGAAGCTTTTAAAAGAGCTGTTGTTGCCGGGGGATCAAAACAGATGTCAGGTTGGGTGAAACTGGCATTGCAATTAAGGGAAGAGAGGCTTGGCCTGGTAGCCCATGAATTTGCTCATTATGAGAATGAACTGCAGCTTTCAGAGGGATTATCGGATTATATCGAAAAAAGAGCCCGCAACCTGGATCCTCTAAATGCCTCTGATATAACCAATGGAATAGCACCGGCCGGTATACGTGACCTTGGATATGTAGAGGGTCGATGGATGGCTATGACGCTTGACAGCTTGAGTCCTGACTGGAAATTGCATCTTGAAAAAAACGACAGCCTGTATCTGGAAGACATTCTGAAAGAAGTCGTGGATGAGTTACCGTACCCAAAGAAAGATTTCAAAAGACGTGAGGTCGACAAAATAAAAGAGGCCGCAGAAAAAGATTTCAATCAGTGGCAGGCCAGAAAGAAAGCCGAGATAGAAAAGTTCTTCGAAATGCCGGGCTACCGGATCGAGATCCGGGCCTCGGACAACCCGTTAGTAATAAGACTGTTCGAGCCACTGGAAATGGAATTACTGGATGATGGAGGTGTCTATCACAGGCTTATTTTTATGGCCGGTAATGAGAGTGGAAACCTGAGGATAAGGAACTATCCATGCATCACATGGTTTAATAATGCTTACAGGATAACAAAGCTTATGGTTAACGGTTTAAAGCAGGCCCCTGAGATTATCGAATCCGAGAAAAAACTGATAATTAAAGAAAATGGGGTTTCCATTCAGTTGAAGTACTCCGGAGTTAGAATAGATAACAACCGCTTTATTGTTGACCTGTAATAAACAGTGCTGGTATGGGATTTTTCGGTCTGACAGTTTTGATTATTGTACTTATGGCCGCCAGCTAGCAGGCTATGAAAGCGGCCTGGGCCAATCCGGTGGATTCCTTACGTTATGAATAAACAAAATACCCTTATTCAAGGATTTAGTCTTATTGATACAAACTATAAGATATGGACCACATCAGGGAAAGTCCATCCCTGACTAAAAAATTGCTAAGGAGCAGATATAATGCACAATGAAATATAACCGCTGCCTTGAGCTCCATCGTGTCCATAATTTAGCCCCTATGAGTTTTGCACTTATAAGATTAATATAATTACCTGAGAACAGCCAGGGGGAAATATACGGTTAATAGTAAGAGGATGCTTGTCAATTAATCTGGGGCTTTACATATTCGCATTTATTGTTTATCTGAATCGATCCAACATCAACTAATAAGAACTACTTATTTCTTATTATTTTCTTATTAGTCGATTGTATAGTTATACTTCAGTCAATAAAGTCCGCAAGAACTAACCCGGCAGAGAGTCTCAAGCACGAATAATCGGAAGATGATTTTTCAGGTTGTTCCTGCACTGAGTAATGTATTTATAATTATTAGAGAGCCGGGCTTTGCAGATTTAAACAGTCCAATTACTTCACAGAATAGTTTCGTCTGCGATTAGCTTTCCTGTTTGTTTTCCATCCTTTCTTCAGATTTATCATGTAATAAATAATAATCTTATAGATACGGCCATGAAATTCAGGTTATTCTTTTTGAACCTTCTGCTAAGAAACGCAAAAAGGGAAAAGTTAAATTCTCTGATAAATATTTCAGGGATGACCATTGCATTTACTGCATCCATACTGATTATCTTCTATGTTATAAATGAGTTCCGCTTTGACCGGTTTCATGAGAAGGAAAGGGATATATACAGGCTGGACTATGATGTGGCAATAGCAGAAGATAAAGTATATACCTTTAACCTTCATGATCACAAACTGGCTGGAAGGATTAAATCTGATATTCCTCAGGTGATACATGCATCCACTTACAGGATAGGCTGGCAGTCACTTATCAAATACGGGCAGAATGTTTATAGTGAGAGGCTTGCAATAGTAAATACTGATTTCCTGAAAATGTTTACATTCCCTGTTATTGCCGGCGATAATAGCGAATTGTTAGATTCCCCTGATGAGGTCATAATAACAAAAAGACTGGCTGAAAAGTTATTCAGCACAGAAGAGCAAAGGTTCCGGGAATTTATTGGCAAACCAGTTGAATTTCTGAACGCAAGGGATAAGGTATTCCGTATTGCAGCAATCATTGACGATGTTCCTGCTAATTCAAGTCTGCAATTTGATGCGCTCATCAATTTTGAGAACCAGGATTATTTTAGCCAGTCAAACAACAATTACGGTAATTCATTCCTTTTCGTTGAGCTATTATCAGAATCTGATGTGGAGAATACGGGGAAAAATATTGCCCGCTTAACACGGGAGTATTACGAAAACATAATTTCAGATATGCAATCAGATGGATCAATTATGAATATACCTGATTGTTTTAAAGCAGCTCTGCTTCCTTTTTCAGATGTATATTTTAACCCTAGAGGTAGTGGTTATTATGAAGGGAGTAAAAAATCTTTTTCAGTCATATTGTCATTTATAGGGTTCATTATCCTGGCAACGGCAGTGATCAATTTCTTCCTCTTATCTTCAGGACAAACTATAAAAAGGATGAAATTAATGGGAGTGCTAAAAGTTTTTGGGGGATCAGGCTCTAATATCACATTCATCTTCTGGTTTGAGATATTTCTCCTCGCTCTAGTGAGTATTCTGTTAGCATTGTTGATTGGTAATTTATGTCTGCATCAATTCGGGCAACTGCTTCAACGAAACATTGGCACGGCAAAACATTATTTACCGATAGTAGTCTCTTTGCTAACCATTATTTCGATTTTCACAACCACTCTGATTACTATCCCTGTTTATATGAACATAAGAAAGCACAAAGCATTTTTACTGCTAAAGGAAAAATCAGAAAATAAAGCAAACGCATTTCTCAATAGCGCATTTATTGCTTTGCAATATTCTCTTGCTACAGTGCTTATTATTTCATCAATTGTAATATTCAAACAAACACAGTTTCTTAAAAAGGAACCAACAGGAATGGATTCTGAGAATATGATTGAACTTTCAATACCATCTGATATTACTGACGATCAGACGTTTGCACTGAAAAGAGAATTATTGAAATACCCGGAAATTAAATCAATTACAGGAATTGATAAGGGATATGAATGGAGACGCTCTGTCCGAAGGGTTAAAAATGATAATGGTGATACTTATCACATAAGGATGCTAAGGGTTGATAATGATTATATTAAAACTATGGGCCTTTCCCTTGTAGCCGGCGATGATTTTACAGCAGATAACTTAAGTTCCGGAAACAGTGAGGTAATTGTAAATGAGGAGTTCTTCAGGACAATGAGTATGGAGCAGCGGGCAGGTTCCATTGCAGATATTACTACGATGGGTGAAAAGCATATAAAAGGAGTGGTGAAAGATTATCACTTTGACGTAATGAGCGAGTCAATAAAACCTTTAATTCTGATGCCCAACAGTGATTATGAAAAGCTGTCATACCTTCATATTAAATATCAGGAAGGAGCTAATGAAAAAACGATTGAGAGGATGCAGGGAATATGGAACAGTTTTTTCCCGGGAAGGGAGATGAAATATTCCTTTTTCGATGAGGTCCTGTCCGGCCGTTATGGACATGAGGAGAGATGGGGGTATATTATGGGGATTGCATCATTTATTGCTGTTCTTATCTCATCGCTTGGATTATTCGGTTTAACTCATCTGATGGTTAACAGAAAAGTTAAAGAGATAGGTATTCGTAAGGTAAATGGAGCCAGGATTAGTGATATTATTTACCAGTTAAATAGCTATTATGTTGTGATGATCGTTGCTTCATTTCTGGTTGGGGCAACGGTTGCCTACTTTATTATGAGAAAATGGCTTTAAGGCTATGCATATAGAACTGAACCTGATTTTTTAACCTTTGCCCTAGCCTTTCTTATACTATTTTCCATTTCCATTTTTGCCGTTAACCTGGTTAGTGTGAGAGCAGCCCGTAAAAACCCGGTGGACGTTTTGAGAAATGAATAAAACACAGCTAATGAATAATTCAGCTTTTTAGATACTCTCCAGGTGGCTTGCGCTGCATCAGGCTAAGTCAATACCAGACTGATCATAAAAAAAGACGAACATTTAATTTTAAATATCTATTATGCAAAAGACTACAATTATCAGTATTTTACTGCTTTCAGTAATATTAAGCAGCAAGGCCCAGGATCAACGGGCTGAGGCATGGAGATCTGACCTGGACTATCTGGTCCAAAGGATTGAGATCATGCATCCGGATCCCTATGCCTTTTTCCAGAAAGAGCAGTTTTACCAGTTAAAGGAAGAACTTTATGACAGAATCCCAAATTTGAGTGATGTGGATATTGTGTTATCAATATCGGAATTGCTTACAAACTTACAGGACGGGCATACCAGATGGGCTTTTGAGTATTCGGATCCTCCGTGGCTGCAACAGACATTCCATGTATTGCCCATTATCCAGTATGCCTTTAATGACGGTATATATATCATGGCCGGATTGGAGCAGTATCAATCGTTAGGGGGCTCTAAAGTCCTGCAAATAGGTGAAATGCCTATAGGCGAAGTTACTACAAAACTTGCTGGAATGTGGAGTCATGATAATAAACCCGGAGAAAAGAAATTTTTCTATTACACACTGGGTATGGTGGAAATGCTTAAGAAAGCAGGCGCTGTAGATGATGTAAATAAGATCGGGATGGTATTGGCAAATGAGCAGGGTGAAAAGACAAGGGTTCAATTGCCTGCGGTTGATTTTTTTAGTATGGCTCAGTTTTTTGCCGCATCCTGGTATCCTCAGACCGGAAATGGTCTTATTACCATGAATCATGAGGCTGATAATTCTCTGCCTTTATGGCTCAGGAACCCGGGTGAACATTTCTGGTCTGAATATATCCCTGAGGATAAAACCATGTTCCTTCAGATCAATTCACTCAATTTCCCTCATGGGAACGGGAATGAAAGAAGCCCGTTCGGGAAGTTATGCGATCATTTCTTTGAATCCTTCGATCAAAGCGGAGCTGAAAAGATGGTGATTGACATCAGGAACAATACCGGCGGCAACCATGTGGAACTGCCCCTTCTGGAAGGAATTATGGCAAGGCCGGATATAAACAAGGCGGACAGGTTATTCCTGATTACAGGGAGGGTGACATTTTCAGCCGCCGTTCATTTAACAACTATTCTGAATAGATATACCAACATTACCCTTGTCGGCGAGCCACCTTCCGGCCGTCCCAATCATTATGGAGCCAACAGGGCCTTCAAGCTGCCCAAGCATTCTGAAATAGAGATCCACTGTTCCATTGATTATTACCAGGATTCACAGCCATTTGATTTTAATATCATCCACGCACCGGACATCTATGCTGAGATGACTGCGGCTGATTACCGAAACAATCTTGATCCGGCAATGTTGGCAGTAAAGAATTATGATCGTATTCTCAAACAGGTAAATGATATAGAGGTAAAGCTGGAGCAGGAATATAACAGCAGCGGATTGACAGGATTGAAAAAAGTATACCGGTCAAATAAAAAGTCATTACTTGAGAGCGGGTATAACAGGGAGAAATTTCTGGAAGAATTCTATTACGGGTTTTTATCAGAGAACAAGAAAAGTACAGCAGATCTGACAGAATATCTGACTTTTGCCGTCAGCGAATGCCCGGAATCCATCGACCTGAATTATCTTCTGGCATTACAGCTTGAGTCTGACGGACGGTTGGAGGAAGCAAAACAGCAGTACATTCGCTGCCTCGGGCTTAATCCCGCCCATCACTATGCCAGGATGAAACTGGAGCTGATGGAATTGGAATAATGAAATCAAAAAAAAAACATGAAAATTATGAAATTGAAAAACAAATGTAATTTTCTTTATGCGGTAATATTATCCTTGATTTTTTCCGGTATCTGCCATGCTCAGCAAGATGGGCTGAGAAAAAACGAGGTTAAGGAGATGGTGAATGAAGTCTGTCAATTAATCACGGATCATTATGTTTACCCTGATATTGCACTAAGAATAAGTGATACACTTATATATAATCTGAACCGGGGCGAATATTATGTCTCGAACTATGAGATTTTGGCAGAGTTACTCTCAAGGGACCTTAAATCCGTGAATCAGGACCTTCACCTTAATGCCTGGGATATCCCTCCTGACCGGTATAACCAGAATACCGAAGAAGTTGATCCTATTACCAGGCAGTTACACATTATTCGTGAAAATGCAGCCAGAAATTTTAGTTTTAAGAAGGTAGAAATTTTATATGAGAATATCGGATATCTGGAATTGACAAAATTCGAAACTATTCCGACTCCCCGTCTGGAGAGAATGCTGGATGGTGCCATGGATTTTTTATCCAATTGTTCCGCAATTATCCTTGATCTCAGAAGGAATAATGGTGGCAACCACATAATGATACAGCGGTTCATGAGTTATTTCTTTGAGAAGCCGGTCCCGATTACAGGTCAATTTACCAGAGAATCAGGTGGGGTCAGGGAGTATTCCACTCTTGATAATTCTAATCATACCAGTCTGGCAGACATTCCGCTTTTTGTTCTGGTAAGCTCCCGGACTGTATCAGGCCCTGAGCAGGTTGCCTACGATTTGCAGGTTGAAAAGCGCGCTCTGATAATCGGTGAAAAAACCAAAGGAGCAGGCAACCCTTCCTACTTTTTCCGGATAAAGGAAAAACTGTTGGTATGTATCCCTTATGGCTATGCCGTACATCCTGAAACCAGGTCCAGCTGGGAAGGAACGGGTGTGACTCCTGATGTGGCAGTTCCCGCAGACTCAGCTTTAACCATTGCAATTGATATGGCTAAAAAAGCTGCTGAGAAAGTGAGTATGAGAGAGCAGAGCAGGGTTGACAGTCTGGTAGTTTTACTGAAGGAAAGAATGAATCAAGTAGAATCGCTCCTTAGGGATAATGTCCCTGAAGCAGAACAGCTATTTCAAAAAACCCTGGATGAGTTTTATGAAATCGAATACATGAATAAGTATCTTCTGTTTGGTTTGTTTGACAATTACCAGGATGAAGGTAATGTAGTTGCATGCGAGGTG
The DNA here is from genome assembly GCA_964607105.1 of uncultured Rikenellaceae bacterium. Taxonomy (GTDB): domain Bacteria; phylum Bacteroidota; class Bacteroidia; order Bacteroidales; family VadinHA17; genus UBA9300. Next base: position 21,651 of record CAZSJH010000017.1, read on the forward strand.
ATAGGGGAAGAAGGTATTCTTCGTTATCCGGATGAAGACCGGTTTTATTCGCGTTTGGGAAATTTATATTTTAAGGAGGGTGATTTTGAAAAGGCCCTAAAGGTATATACCTGTCTTTTGAA
>CAZSJH010000017.1:21782-26431 GCA_964607105.1 uncultured Rikenellaceae bacterium
ACTGTGACCGAAATATAAGGAAATACACGGGAGGTAAGAAAATTGAAGAAATTCAATAGGATTGACAGCCTGTTTAAGAGCGTTTTCGAGGAGAATAAACCGGGAGGATCAGTTCTGGTATTAAAAAATGGAGAAGTCTTCTATCGTAATGCAATAGGATTGGAGAGTATCAATAATGATAATAAATTATCCCCGGAGAATATATTTGCCCTCGGCTCTCTTACAAAACAGTTAACTGCTGTATCTATTCTGCTTCTGGAAGAGCAGGGAAAACTCTCACTGAGTGATGATATTAATGATTATTTTATTTATTTTCATACTCATTGTCATAAGATAACGATCAAGCACCTGTTGACACATACATCAGGCTATATTGACTATTTTGATGTACCTGAATTCTGGGCAGTATATCAAAAAGAGATTTCTGTGGAAGAGGCGCTGGCTCTGATTACAGACAAACCTTTACAATTTGCTCCAGGCGAAGGATATAAATACAGCGGTGTGAATTATATATTGCTTGGATTAATGGCAGAAAAAATTACCTGCAGTTCTTTTGAAAATTATTTACAGACTAACATTTTTGATGTTCTTGAAATGAATCATTCATATTTTCTTCGGAAACAAAAGCAGTAACTCTTGCCGACTTCGACCTTATAGAGGAGGAAGGACTGATTATTGTTCCTGGGCTGTATAGTAATATAATTTCAGCCTATAGTTTCTGAGTCAGACTATAATATTTCCACAATGAGATGAATAATAAAAATAATAAATTAGGAGCATATCATAACCCTAACTGATATGATCTGGCCAGGGTAGTTAATATCATATGGGATATAATTGTCTTTATGCTTAATATTGAGTATCCAAATCTTGACCTGCTTATTCATATTTTACTGACTCAGCAGGGTTGGTGTCGGAAATTTTGACTGTATGATATAGAACTGTCAGCAAGGCTATTACCAACAGGACTATCCAGGCCAGGATAACAATTCCTGGTGAAATACTTGTACGGTATGCAAATCCGGAAAGCCATCGGTTCATAAATAATATTGCTACCGGGGTACCCAGGACCAGTGAAATTGCAACCCATTTTGTGAAGCCACCGGCCACCTGGATTATAATATTCTTCCTGGAAGCACCATGCACCTTCTTAATTCCTATCTCTTTTGTTCGAGACTGGACACTAATGGCTGTCAGTCCGAGTAATCCAAATGAGGCAATAAGTATAGCCAGTAGCGAGAAATAGATAATTATTTTTGAAATCCTGGCTTCGTTCTCATACTGATCATTGATAATTTCGTCCATATATCTGTATGAAATAGGAACTGCAGGAATCATATCATTCCAGACTTCTTCAATAGCCCGTATAGTCTCATTCTGGTTCGATTCCGCAATCCTTATATTGAAAGTTCCAAACCAGTTACCCCAGCATATTAGATAAGGTGGAATAGAATCCCTGAGAGAAGTAATATTAAAGTTTTTTACAATCCCTATTATTTCGAGTCTCTCTGACGGTATTGTTGTCAGGTACCAGTCGTGCCTGTTAATTATTTTACCCGGTGCAGTGGCATAATCCAATCCAATAAGATCTGCTGCTCTCTGATTCAGAATACATGTATTAAGCCTGTCAGCAGGCCTGTTATATGAGAAATTCCTGCCGGAAATAATTTCAATATCAAGTGTTTTAATAAAGTCAGGTTCAACAGTTAAAAACCGGGTTAAGTACCTCTGGTCTTCATAATAAAATACCTCGAAGTTTGTATTCTGAAAGAAAGCTGATCCTGAATATGAAACTTCATTCACACCGGGTATTGTCTTTACCCTATCCCTGAATACATCCTTCTTTTCAATCATATCATTGGCGAAATTTACCCTGATAATATTTTCATGATTATAGCCAAGGTTATAATTTTTCACATAATTCATCTGTCGGGCGATAACAAATACCGATATAACAAGAACAGCAGATACAGTAAACTGGAAAATTACAAGGGCTGTCCTGAAAGTTGTTCGTGGTTTACCACTTACAGACATGCTGCGAAGGTAGACAAGTGGACTGAAGGCAGAAAATCTTCCAGCAGGGATCATTCCGGCCAGCAGACCTATTGCTAAAACAAGTATTATAAACCCTGTAATATTTATGGGTGTAATATAAGAGCTGAACAGAAGATTTGTGCCAACCAGATTATTAAAACCCGGGAGCACAAGCAATACAATAAACAGGGCAATAAGAGCTGAAATAATTACGAGAATAACCGATTCAGCCAGGAAAGTATAAAACAGTCCTGAACTGGTGGCACCTGATACCTTTTTGACGCCTACCTCTAATGCTGAATCAGAGGATTTGGCAATTGTAAGATTTATAAAATTTATACAGGCAATAATTAGTGTAAGAAAAGATATTGCAAGAAATATTGTAACAAGGCTTCTGTTTCCATGTACCTCCCTTGTCCCATGAACCGGGTGAAAATAAAGATCTGACATTTTAACCAGTTCAACCCTGTTTTCAATATTCTGATTCTCTATCTCAAACAACTCAATATTTAAACGATGTATCTTTTCTCTGAGGTCTTCAATACTTACATTATCCTTAAGAAGGAAATATGTCTGGTGCTGATTTGTTCTCAGAGACTCGAGAATGTCAGGCTCCTCATTCATCATTCGTAAGGTAACAAAGGAACCCAGAACATCAACGGGATTAAATGTGTGGTCAACATCTTTCATTACACCGGTCACTACTATATCAAATGCACCGTCAACTTTTACTGACTTACCTACTGGATCCTCACCCCCGAATAAGGTCCTGGCAACACTCTCTGTAAGAACAACTGTCCCAGGTGCCACAAGTGCATCTTTCTTATTTCCCTGAATGAGTTCATAAGGAAAGATATCAAATACTGTGGAATCAGCAAGCCTCATATTTGCCACTCTGGTAGTATTATTCTGGTATGAGAACTGTACGCTACCCAGCGTTCTGAACCGGACAATATTTTCAATCTCAAAGCAATTCTCAGCAAAAAAGGGGCCCTCTCCTGCAGTCAGGTAAGTGCTGTTCCCGAAGCTCAATCGGTATACATTATCAGTTCCCTCTTTACTGTCATATCCCATCTGGTTAGATATCCACATAGAAATCAGTAAGAACACGGCAATACCTGCTGACAGGCCCAAAATGTTTATTAATAATATTCCTGTATTCCTTTTTGACTTCCTTATCAATCGCTTAAATGCATCTTTAATCATGGCTGAACTTTGGTGGTTTTCAACAAAGACTATTCAATTATTATTACGCTGCATAATACAATTTATATCACAGTCGGTTATAATTGACTGATATTTAAATATTTCGTATATTTAATCTCTTCCTTCCCATAATAATAGGGACTACCTGTCTTATACCCGTGCACCGGGTACCTTCTAAACCTAACCTTAAAACTTAAACGTGATGAAAAAGACATTTCTATTCTTCTCAACAATTGTTCTTGCATTTATTGTTCTCTCAGGATGTACCCAGGAAGCAGTAGATGTAAAGACAGAAATTGAAGCTGCAAACGTAACTTTTATGGAAGCTGTCAACACAGGAGATATTGAAGCTCTTACTAATATCTACCTCCCTGATGCAATCCTTTGTCCTCCAAACAGTGAAATGATCTCTGGTGTAGAAAACGCTGTAGCAGCTATGACAGCCACTCCTCCGGGAATGGTTAAAATGGTATTCGAAACTGTCTCAGCAGAGGCAAATGGAGATACTGCCATTGAGTTAGGGAAATATAAGGTTCTAAGTCCTGATGAAGCCACTGTTTTTGATTACGGAAAATATATTGTAATCTGGAAGAAAAAAGGTGATGAGTGGAAAGTATCAAAAGATATCTGGAATACAAGTATGCCTGCTGCACCAAAGGCAGCACCCGGAGACAATGTACTGGTTGGGGTCACTACAGCAAAGCCAGAATTATTAGAAAAATTTGATGAGTTCCAAAACGAGATATTCCTGCCGGCTTTTAAAGAACTTTACCCTGATACTTACTCTGCTACAAGAATACTGAAGACAGCTGAAGCTGATAAAAATGGAAATTATTATTTTATTTATATATCGGACCCATTCACAGATACTCAAGTTCACAATGTCTGGACTGTTCTGAATGAAAAATATGGCAAAGATGAGACCCAAAAGATCTGGGAGAAATATAAAGATTTATTAAGTGATCAGAAAGCTTATGTTGCAGTTGAACAGGTCTGGTAAAGGCATTTAAAAATCCTCCCCTTAAAAAGGGGGGGGGGATTTTTTAAATATTATTCTTTTTATTCCCTGGTTGTTATTATCAATTGTTTTAATGTTAAAACTGGTCACAGACATTAAAAGTGTACATATTTAATGTTTGTTTGAAAAATATTTTGTAATTTAAGGCCTTAATAGCAGTAAACATTAAAAATCAAATATATTAATGTCAGAAAAGCTTTACAGGATTAATCCGGACAGAAATATACCTTGGAATGATTTACCGGAATTGCCTATTAGACAGGAATTATACAGGAAGGTAGAAATACTGGAAAAGCTTGGTGATGCAAAGGCAGCACTTGCAAGACTCAATGGCAGAAGCGCAGTAATTCCCGACCAGGGCTTGCTTATCAACACAATCAGTCTGCAGGAA
>CAZSJH010000018.1:0-22509 GCA_964607105.1 uncultured Rikenellaceae bacterium
ATGTGAATTAATCATTGCTTTAAGCACTTTGCTCTTAACATGGTTGGGTAATACCGTTTCCACCCTTACCTCCTGCTCTGTGTGTTCCTTCCCTGGCACACCTGCATACGGCTTGGTATCTGTGCCTCCTCTGAAAGTTCCTTCTCCCGTTATATTAAAACTGCACCTGTCATAATTACCTAGGTGGCCCGCACCTGCCTTAAAGATCGCCTCCCTCACCTTATCTGCATGAGAAGTAGGAACGAAAACCACAAGCTTGAGTAACTTGTCTCCGAGGGGAATCATCACTTCAGTATCCCTGAGACCAAGTTTTTGAGCCATACGATAGCTTACTCCCCCATTTATAATATCCAGATTAGTATGCATACTGTATATCGAGATATTCCTGAGTATGGCCTTGCGAATAATCCTTCCCACAGGTGTTTTTCCACTTATGTTTTTGAGTGGCTGGAAAATCAGGGGATGGTGAGATATTATTAACCTACAACCCTTTGAGTCAGCCTCATCGACAATTTCCTCCGTAACATCAAGGCTTAAAAGAACCGAATCAAGCAGGCTCTCTTCATCACCAACCTGCAGGCCTGAATTATCATATGATTCCTGAAAGGCCGGAGGGACAGCTGATTCAATGTAATTAAGCAGGTCCATCAATTTCATGGTTCTGATTTTTAATTATTATTTCTCCACTTACCGGATATTTATTTCTGATTGAAAACACAAAATCAGGGGGTGTAACACAAGCCTCAGAAAAATTTACATATTGATATTATGCAATATATAAACTGATAGTCCTTATTACAAAGAAAAGACTATGGCTTCTGACACACCCCCTGGATATATTACAAGAAAACGTCGAAATTATTATAAGAGCTCTTTTAGTTCGGCTTTAACAGCATTTCTTTTAACTGATTCTATGCCATTATTACGTCCGCTTTCGCTCCTGTAATTCTGACTGGTACCAATGATTTGTTTATTGGCAGCTGTTAAAGAGAACCTGAACATATTGGACGGTGTTGTTGTTTTCGTGAATTTCCCAGGATCAGATGCATTTTTCTTTACCGATTCAATACCGTTGATGCATGAAGCCTTATTGGTGTATCCTTCACTGCTCAATATTGTCTGACCGTTATCAGCTTTCAGGCGAAAACGGTATTCATCCTTTTTACCACTCTGGTAAACTTCAAATTTTGCCATTGCTTAAGATTTAAATTAATACTTGTATTCGTGTATAAATTAAAACAATTTATTCCTTTTTTGGTTCTTTGTAGCCAGCCTTAATTATTAATCTGGAGTGATCATCACATCATCCTTAATCATTCTATTAATAACAGAAACAGCTATATAAAAGATTATCCAGTTTGACTTCATAAAATTAATAAATAAATCAAAATAAAGTAATATTTTAAAGCTTTAATGTCCAAAGTGCATCATTCACCAGGCGTGTTAGAAATGAATATTTACATTGGCGTTTTATTTTATAAAATACATATAAACAGTTAAATTGCACTGGAAAAGTAAAACCCGGACACAAAATTGATTATCATGGAAAGAAAAGAAGCTTTTACCACACATATCACCCAGGGTTATGCCTGCAAGGGAGATCATATTATTCTCGGCGGTGCCATGTATGAGGGTGAATCCATCCCGGGCGCGTTTGTAAAGGTTCCATTAAAAACAATGAACAGGCACGGACTTATTGCCGGTGCTACAGGCACGGGTAAGACCAAATCACTGCAAATTATTTCTGAACATCTGTCTGAAAAGGGTGTTCCGGTGCTTTTGATGGATGTCAAAGGAGACCTCAGCGGTATTGCCATGCCAGGTGAAGAAAAATCATTTATAACAGAAAGGCATGAAAAAATTGGTCTGCCGTATACTGCAAAGGGGTTCCCGGTTGAGTTATTATCCCTTTCCCGGCAGGATGGCGTAAGGCTGAGGGCGACCGTTTCCGAGTTCGGACCTGTTCTGCTCTCCAGGGTGCTTGATTTGAATGAAACACAGGGAGGCATTTTGGCTGTAATATTTAAGTATTGTGATGATCATCAACTACCACTGCTCGATTTAAAGGATCTTAAAAAAATAATTCAATATGCCACCCGGGAGGGAAAAGAAGAATTCGAGAGTGAATATGGCTGGATTTCAACTTCTTCTACCGGTATAATACTGCGCAAAATTATTGAGCTTGAACAGCAGGATGCCGATCTTTTTTTTGGTGAAATGTCATTTGATATTTTCGATATGATGAGGCGGGACAGGAACGGGTACGGGTATATAAATATAGTAAGGCTAACTGACATTCAGGACAGACCAAAACTATTCTCCACCTTCATGCTAAGCCTGCTTGCAGAAGTGTATGACCAGATGCCTGAAAAAGGTGATTCTGACAAGCCTGAGCTGGTAATTTTCATTGACGAAGCACATCTTATTTTCGATGAGGCGAGTAAGATTCTCCTTGACCAGATCGAGAACATAGTCAAGCTTATACGCTCAAAGGGCATAGGTGTATTTTTTGTAACCCAGAATCCCACCGACGTACCTGGTGGGGTATTGTCACAGCTTGGTCTGAAAGTGCAGCATGCACTGAGGGCATTTACCGCCTCTGATAGAAAAGCAATTAAGCTCACCGCAGAAAACTACCCCCTGTCCGAATTCTACAAAACGGACGAGATAATTACTGCCCTGGGTACAGGTGAAGCTCTTGTAAGCGCTTTAAATGAGAAGGGTATCCCCACACCTCTTGCAGCCACAATGATGAGGGCTCCGATGAGCAGAATGGATATTCTGACCGGGGAAGAGGTAAATGAAATCAACAAAGGTTCTGATCTTGTTGGTAAATACAGCAGGACAATCGACCGCGAAAGTGCTTATGAGATTCTTACTGCTAAAATCAAGGACAGCGAGAAAAAGGCTGCTGAAAAAGCAACCCGGGAAGAAATGGAAAAGAATAGGGAAGAAAGACCTAAAAAAACACCACACAGATCCACAACCCGGAGGCGAACAGCTACCAGTCCCGTAGTGAAAGTACTCACAAGTGCCACATTCATAAGAGGGGTCATGGGGATACTGTCAAAGGCAATGAAATAGACTACATATTGTCCCTTATTGTGACCAGCAAACTTCTGATATTTTTCAGTGATTCTATCACTTCGTGTGTTTTCCTTAGATCATCAGGGTTTTCAGACATTTTTTTCTTTACCCCGGCGATGGTCATTCCCTTCTCTTTGAGCAGGTAATGTATCATTTTCAGGTTTTCGACATCTTCAGCCATAAACAACCTGTTGCCTTTTTTATTTTTTTGCGGCTTTATTATATCAAATTCCTTTTCCCAGTACCGGACTGCCGATGTTTGTTCTCCAAGCATATCAGCCACTTCTCCTATGGAATAAAATAATTTTTGCTTTTTCTTATCATTATCTTCCATATTCATTCCTTTATTGTAATATTACCATCCCCATCCACAACAAGCTTTGATTCAGGAAAATCAGTTAGGCTTAATTCCTGCATCTTAAAAATAGCTCTTTTTTCCGGATCCTGCTTAACATGGCCCTTATTATTCTGGTATACGGGTATTATTTTTCCACACAAAAATTCCCCGTTTTTATTGAGGCATACATAAATAACCGGCGCATAGCCATTTGGCCCCTGCAGATTAAATCGCCTGTAGGTGCAAAAATTACCTAGACTGTATGCAATCAGTCTTCCCCTGTACATTTCCAATGCTCTGCTCACATGTGGGCCATGACCAAGCACAATATCTGCACCCAGGTCAACAATCCTGTGTGCGAATTCATAAATATTACCCCTGTTCTCACCATAATAATATTCTTCTTCTCTTGTGACATGCTGGTTTTCAGCCCCTTCTCCCCCACCATGAACGGAAACAACAACAATGTCACAGCTGTCTTCAAGCATGCTTATAATCTCCTCTACTCTTTTTACGTCATGCAAGTTTACAGTACCCTTATTCGGTGCAAAAGCGCAAAATCCCACTTTTAGTGTATCGAATATTGTCCTGACTGTCCACGGATAATCATCTGTCCCGGCATATGAGATATTCATTGAATCCAGAATAGCTGATGTTGTCAGCTTGGCCTCATAGCCAAAATCACCTATATGGTTATTTGCTATGCTGAGCATGTTAAAGCCGGCACTGTCCAGGACTCCTGCATAACTTTCAGGGACTCTGAATGCATAACATTTAGTTGTATCCCTGCATTTTTTCGCCAGCTTTGCGTTATCAGAGAAAGGCCCTTCAAGGTTTCCGAAAGTAAGATCGGGAACTGATAAAATTTCAAACAGGGATGACATTAAAGGGTATGGGTTGTTCTCATGTGGCAGGTAGCTCTTTTCCGGGTAGGAAGTCCCAAGCATTATATCGCCTACAGCCGCAATCGTAATTAATTGCCTGTCATAACTTATCTGTGGAAATAAAGCAGGTTGAAAGCAAAAGATAAAAACTATTACCTGGAATATTTTAATACGCAATAGCCCCTGCCAGATTGTTGACATAAAAGAATTAAGGTTAATCAAAAGACTGACCACTCCGCATTGAAAGTTCAATCATCCTTTCATATTCTTCAGGGCTCAGATCGTTGAAATAATAATTTGCAGGATCAACTTTCTTACCGTTAAGATGCACCTCATAGTGAAGATGGGGAGCTGTAGAGAGCCCTGTGCTTCCGACAAAGCCGATAATATCACCTCTTTTCACTTTCTGTCCTACCTGCAGGTTATTAAACCTGCTCAGGTGTGCATATACTGTCTGGTATCCGAATCCATGATCCACTATTATATGGTTGCCGAGACCTCGCATTGAACTCCTTATACTTGTTATTGTTCCATCACCTGTAGAATACACTTCTGTACCTGTAGGAGCAGTGAAATCCATACCGTAATGAAACCGCCTGATCTTGTATATTGGATGAATCCGGTATCCCCATCCAGAAGCAGTACGTGTAAGATCCTTATTTGATATAGGCATAATTGCAGGTATGCTTCGGAGCATCTCTTCCTTTTCACTTGCAAGACCAATTAGCTCATCAAATGATTTTGACTGCACATAGGTTTTCTTCTTTATCTTATCGAGCCGCATTGCCGTTTCAATGACGATATTTGAATTATCGTATCCCTCGAGCTCTTCGTATCTGTTTACGCCCCCGATACCACCTTCGCGCAGTGAGCTTGTTATAGGTTCAGCTTCAAAAATCGTTCTGTAGAGATTATCATCCGTCTGCTGCAGGTGTGCAAGTACCTTTTCTACCTTATTAAGATCCTTGCTCAGTAATTCATATTGGAGCCTCATCTGTTCATTCTCACGTTTCAGTACTTTCTCTTTAGGGGAATCGAAGAGGAGGGTAAAGAAGGCACCATATACTAAGGCTAAAATGACGGAACCGGTAAAATAAGCAAGGAAACTGAGGAATCTTTCACGGAACGACATTCTTATCTTGTCGAAGGATAGTGAATGAGGATTATATTTATATTTTACTTTCGCCATACCATTAAATATTGCGCAAAGATAGCATAAATATATTAAATATAATTAATTACATGAATCCTTGAAGCCTTTGTTATTAACATTTAATAAAACATATTAAGGCAATTAATTGCCATAAGTACCGCTCAGAGCATCAATCATTTTGTTATACTCTTCCATGGTCAGGTCATCATCAAAGAAATAAAGAGGATTCTGAACTTTACCGTTATAATGTATTTCGTAATGTAAATGAGGTCCTGAAGAAATTCCAGTGCTTCCCGATAATCCAACAAGGTCTCCTCTTGTAACACTCTGACCTTCTCTTACACCAACGGAACTAAGGTGCCCGTAAATTGTTTTAAAACCATAACCATGATCTACCTCCACCATGTTACCGAAACCAAAGGGACTCCATCCTGCCCTTGCAACTGTACCGGCACCTGTAGTAAACACTTCTGTTCCCGGCGGTGCCTGAAAATCCTGGCCATAATGCCACCTGGGGCTCCCAAGCACGGGATGTTTTTCTCTGAACTTGAGGCCTTCACCCAGAGGAATATTAACATTGACCGGTCGAATATACGGGATATGCAATATCTTATCCTTCCACTCAGATGCAAGTGGTATTATATCATCGAACGATTTAGACTGTATATATGTTTTTCTCAGGAGTTCATCAACTTTCTTCCTTGCTGAGATAATTACTTCTGAATTCTCATAGCCCTCAATCTCTTCATATTTTTTTGTACCACCAAAACCTGACTGTCTGAATGAGGGAGGTATCTCTTCCATATCAAAAACTGGACGATACAAATTATCCTCTGCTGATGCTATTGTACTTAAATCATGACCGATAGCATTAAAATCCTTTTCTAATAATTTATACTTATAACTTATTTCATTAAGCTGGGATTGCAGTTTTTTTTCTTTTGGAGAACCAAAAAAATGTTTGAAAAGCATGCCATAGCCTGTGGCAAGAATAACTGACACCACAAGAAACAAAGTGAATCTTGCAAGCCTCTGTTTTAAAGAAAGCCGGTATTCTTTGTAGACTATTTCTTTCCTGTCAAGTAGATACTTCTTACGCAACATCAGGATCTCTGCAAATTGTTTTTCCCCCTGGGGTGCCGCAAATCTAATTTAAATAAACTAATTTTACAAACCAATTACCAACCATAATGTTAAAGAACAGGGAGATTATATGAATTCAAAAGAACTGAGAAGAGCATTTTTTGACTTTTTCGAAGCAAAAGGACACACCATAGTTAAATCCGCTCCGATGGTACTTAAACATGACCCTACTCTCATGTTTACAAATGCAGGCATGAACCAGTTTAAAGATATTTTCCTTGGAAATGAGACACCTGATACCAAACGGATAGCCAACAGTCAGAAATGTCTTAGAGTATCTGGTAAACACAATGATCTTGAGGAGGTTGGCCACGATACTTATCATCATACCATGTTTGAAATGCTTGGAAACTGGTCATTTGGTGATTATTTCAAGAAGGAAGCAATAGACTGGGCATGGGAGTTCCTGACATCTGTCCTTGAAATCCCTGAAGATCGAATATACGCTACTGTTTTTGAAGGCAATCAGGACGAAAAACTGGAAAGGGACAATGAGGCAGCAGAATTCTGGAAAAAGTGTTTTATTAAAACTGAAAACAGGATCCTTGAAGGGTCCAAAAAAGACAATTTCTGGGAAATGGGAGACACAGGCCCCTGTGGCCCCTGTTCTGAAATACACGTGGATCTGAGGGAAGATGAAGAAAGGGAAATCATAGCCGGACATACTCTAGTTAATAAAGACCACCCGCTGGTACTCGAAATCTGGAACCTCGTGTTTATCCAGTACAACAGGAAAACTGACGGCTCACTTGAGCAGCTGCCTGAAAAGCATGTGGATACGGGCATGGGATTTGAAAGATTATGCATGGTGGTGCAGAACAAGAAGTCAAACTATGACACAGATATTTTCCAGTCGCTGATTAATGAAATATCAGCGATAACAGGTTTAGGCTATGGAGCCGGAGAAGATACTGATATAGCTTTAAGAGTTATTGCCGATCACCTCAGGGCTGTATCCTTTTCAGTGGCTGACGGACAGATTCCTTCAAATAATAAGGCAGGCTATGTAATCAGGAGAATACTCAGAAGGGCTATTCGCTATGGTTATAATTACCTTAACCAGGAAGAGCCGTTTATCTACAGGCTGGTACCAGTTCTGGTAAATATAATGGGTGATTATTTCCCGGAGATTAAAGTTCAACAAAAACAGATTATCAGCATAATCCGGCAGGAAGAAATTACATTCCTGAATACCCTTGGTAAAGGAATAAGGTTAATTGATAGAAGGATTGAGGAACTGAAAAAAGAAAATAAAAGCATCTTCCCGGGGAAAAGTGCTTTCACCCTTTATGACACTTATGGATTCCCCCTTGACCTAACCCAGCTGATATTGAAAGAAAACAAGATGACCGTAGATACCGGGGGATTTGAAGAGGAAATGAAAAAACAAAAACAAAGATCGAAGACTGACGCCGCTAAAGAAACAGCTGACTGGATAATTTTAGATGACAGGCAGGGAACAGAATTTACAGGTTATGAAAAAACCAGTGATAAGGTAAAGATCTCACGATACAGGAAAATAAAGGTTAAAGGCAAAGAATTGTACCACCTGGTATTTGACAAGACTCCCTTTTACGCAGAATCTGGAGGCCAGGAAGGTGATACAGGTTATATCACAAATGGTGAAGTAAAGATTGATATAATAAATACCATTAAGGAAAATAATCTTATCATACATGTCAGTAAGTCTGCCCCGGTTGATACTGAAAGTTATTACCAGGCAGTCGTAGATGGGGAAAAGCGATCAGCTACCGCAAAAAATCATACAGCCACACACCTTCTTCATTATGCGCTGCGTAAAATACTCGGAAATCATGTTGAACAGAAGGGCTCACTGGTTAATGACGAAAAGCTCAGGTTTGATTTCAGCCATTTCAAAAAAATCACCAGGGAAGAAATTACCAGCATAGAAAAACTGGTGAATGAGATGATAAGAAAAAATATACCGGCCACGGTCATAGATGAATTACCAATGAATGAAGCACTGGGCAGGGGAGCTATTGCACTTTTCGGAGAGAAATATAACAACAGTGTGCGGGTGGTAGGTTTTGATGAATCACTTGAATTATGTGGAGGTACACACGTTGAATCCACCGGACAGATAGGGCTCTTTAAAATTTTCTCCGAGTCTGCCATAGCTGCCGGCATAAGGAGAATTGAAGCTGTAACGTCCGGGCATGCTCTCGATTACATCAACAGCAGACTCTCCATCCTGGACCAGGTAAGTAATTTACTCGCCAATTCTAAAGATATACCTGAATCAATATCCAGACTAATATCACAGGTTAACAAACTCAATAAAAAAATAGAAAAACTTGAAGCAAATGCATCCGTAATAATTCGTGATGAATTGCTCAGTAAATCAGAAGAGATAAATGGTGTTCAATTCATTGCGCAGCAGATTCAAATTGATTCCGTCGATATCTTAAAAAAAATAGCACAGATGATAAGATCATCCAACAAAGGTATTATCCTTGCAGTTGGAGCTCAAATTGGAGATAAGGCACATCTGCTAATGATGGCAACTGATGATATTGTGAAGATCAAAAAAATACATGCCGGTGACATTATAAATAATGCCGCAAAATATATTAATGGTGGCGGTGGAGGACAGCCTTTTATGGCTGTGGCCGGGGGGAACCAACCCGAAGGAATTCCCCAAGCACTGGATAAAATCAAAGAAGCTGTCAGGGAAGCCCTCCGGTGAAGATCCAACCAATATGCCATGGTCGAAAAACACAATGTTTATAATCCTACTGTAAAGGCCTGTAAATGTTAGATATAAGAGACTAACTACCATATTCTGCAATATTATTTTTCATTTGTTCGAAAAATTTTTGTAGAATTGCAGATTCCACAATTTTAATAATTATGAAAGTAACAAGGACTTTTGATATCATCGACTGGAACATTGAAAAATATTCCAGGGAAGTGGCTATTGCAGGCAAGATAGGAAATGAATGGAAAACATACTCTACTGATGACTACCGTGAATATGTAAATATGGTAAGTTATGGTTTGAGGGCAATTGGTCTCAGCAAAGGTGATAAAGTAGCTACAATAACAGGTAACCGGCCTGAATGGAGTTTTGTTGATATGGGCCTGTCACAGTCAGGAATGATACATGTACCTATGTACCCCACAATTGGACCGGAGGAGTATCTCTACATCCTTAATCATGCTGAAGTAAAGGTTATATTCATTTCAAACAATGCAATCTATAAAAAGTTAAAACCCATATTACCTGAACTAAAAAAAATTACGGAGATTTATTCCTTCGATAATATTGAGGGAGTGAAAAATTTCAATGAACTGCTTGAACTCGGAAAAAATGATGAAGATAAATACAGGGACGAGTTACTAAGGACAAAAGAATCAATCACTCCTGATGATCTTTTGACTATTATTTATACATCCGGCACGACAGGTCAACCTAAAGGGGTAATGCTGTCTCATAACAACCTTGTTTCAAATATCGTGGCAATTAATGACATACACCATTTAGGTTTTGGGAACAGGGCTTTGAGCTTCCTCCCCTTGTGCCATATATATGAAAGGATGGTAAATTATCATTTCCAGTATAAGGGCATAAGCGTCTATTACATTGAAAATATGGGCCTTATCACTGAACTGATAAAAGAAGTAAAGCCACATGTAATGAATACCGTTCCGCGTCTAATGGAAAAAATATATGACGGCATAATGAATAAAGGCCAGGCGCTGAAAGGTATAAAAAAACAATTGTTCTTCTGGGCTGTTAAACTGGGACTGAAATACGAACTGAAAGGTAAAAATGTATTTTATAAAGCCAAGCTTTCTCTTGCCAGCAAACTTATTTTCAGCAAGTGGAGAGAGGCACTGGGTGGTGAAATAGAAATTATAGTATCCGGAGGAGCTGCGATACAGCCAAGGCTTGAGAGGATCTTCTGGGCAGCCGGGCTCCCCATAATAGCCGGCTACGGGCTAACGGAAACATCACCCGTAATAGCTGTTAACCCATTCAAAATAAATGAAATTATGTTCGGGACAGTAGGCCCTCCCATACCCGGTGTTGAAGTGAAAATAGCTGAAGACGGGGAGATATTGACAAGAGGACCACACGTTATGATGGGCTATTATAAGGATGAGGAAAGAACGAAAGAAATGATTGACACTGAAGGATGGGTTCACACGGGTGATATAGGTACTCTTGTGGAAGGCAAATGGCTAAGAATTACTGACAGGAAAAAAGAAATATTCAAAACCTCTGCAGGTAAATATATTGCTCCACAGGTGATAGAAAATAAGCTCAAAGAATCAGCTTTTATTGATCAGGCAATGGTCATTGGAGAAAACCAGAAATTTGCCAGCGCGCTTATCTCACCTAATTTCAAACAGCTTCATGACTGGTGTACGGAAGAGAATATCAGCTTCAGGGATAATTTAGAACTTATTAAAAACTCGGAGGTGATAAGGAGACTGAGCCGGGAGGTAGATCATCTGAACAGGTCGCTTGGCGATCATGAAAAAATAAAGAGGTTCAGGCTTGTTGAAGAAGAATGGTCGCCTGACACGGGAGAATTGTCCCCTACCCTCAAGCTTAAGAGAAATGAGCTGATGATCAAATACGAAGAAACTATTGAACAGATCTTCAACCAGAAGAAGAATTGATATTTTAATTCCATCAGAATAATCAAAGCCTTTTTTTGGACACTCATTTTTCATACTTTTGAATACATTTTGTATCAAAAGGATGAAAACTATATCTCTAAGCCTGCTAATCATATCCACAGCGTTAATTATTTCTTTTAGCTCTTGTACAGAGGAGAGTTGTAACCAGGATACTGAAGTATTTATGAAAGCAGGTTTTTATTCGAGCGAAACAGAAGAGAAAATCAGCATCGACAGCCTTGATATTTACGGGCTGAACGTACCTGATTCAATTATCTGCTCCATGTCGACCCTCAATGAAGTTAGTCTGCCCCTTAATCCTTCTTCCTCAAGCTGCACCTTTGCCATAGTAAACGGAGGAAGGGCAGATACAATTGAAATTTTCTATAAATCAAGCCTGGAGTTCCTTTCGCTTGCATGTGGTTATAGATACCTCCACGAATTAGAAGAAATTTATAATACCAGGAATGATATAAAGGATATATTTATTTTAAATAAATCAGTAAATCCCGGTGATGAGGAAAATGTGCAAATATTTTTTTAGTCTATCTATCTTGCTAATGCCACTGTTGCTCGATGCCCAGGAAGCTGATACGGTACAGGCATCAAAATCAATCAGCGTGGGATTTGATCTGACCGGCCCGGTATTATATGCTCTTGACAATTCAAAATATAGTCTGGAAGGACACCTTTCATACAGGTTAAATTACAAGTATTATTTGGTATGTGAACCCGGATATTCAGATTATTCTTATGAACAATATAATTATGAATATAACAGCAGGGGTTGGTTTATAAGATTAGGGACGGATATCGGGATGCTTGCACCGGTGGCTTCAAAGATTAATCATTATGCCGGTATAGGTTTCAGATATGGCCTCTCTGTTTTTGAACAGGAGACCCCTGTTATAAACATCAGGAATTACTGGGGGGATATTAATACCTCATTATCAGAGAATACTGTTCATGCTCATTTCCTTGAGATCCAGGGAGGCATAAAAACAGAAGTATTCAGGAATTTCCTTATTGGCTGGTCCGTCAAGTTGCGAACCCTTGTTTATTCTTCCGGCAAAGATGATAGAAAAGCTGTTTATATACCGGGATACGGCCCTACCGGTGCTACTTTTACACCTGCAGTATCATATTATATTATTTACCGCTTCCCTTTCAGGGATTCTTCCGGCGAATAATTAACATACCAAGAAAAGTAATCAGCCCGTTAACTATCAATAGCTCGAACCCAAACTTATAACCCCAGAATAATTCCTCTGAGAAAGTATTGAGTAATATACATATCAAAGGTGAAGCGATGGCTACATAGGGAAGAAGGCGATCATGGACCTTCCACCTTGTAAATAATCCGAATGCAAACATCCCCAGGAGAGGGCCATATGTGTAACCTGCAACTGTATACAGCGCACTTATTACACTCTGGTCATTGATAAGCCTGAAAAGCATGATTACCGCCATAAGGATAAAGGAAAACAATATATGAACCCTGAAACGTACCTTCTTCAGCACTGATTCCTTCTCCCCTCCTTTGCCAAGTATATCAACTGTGAACGAAGTGGTGAGAGCTGTCAGGGCAGAATCGGCACTGGAGTATGCAGCTGCTATTAAACCCAGTATGAAAAACATGCTCACTATTGGTGGCAATCCTCCCCTGGTGGCGACAAGAGGGAATAAGGTATCAGCCTGCTCAGGCATAGCCATCCCTGCAAATGAAGTATATATCACCAGGAGAACACCAAGTACAAGGAAAATCAGATTAACGGGGACAAATGCTATGCTATAGGTGTACATATTCTTTTTTGCATCACGTAAATTACGGCAGCTCAGATTTTTCTGCATCATATCCTGGTCAAGGCCTGTCATTACTATGGTAATAAACATCCCCCCAAAAAATTGCTTTAAAAAATGTCGTTCATCATTGAAATTCTGAAAAAAGAAAATCTTTGATAAATCATTCTCCCTTACTGTTTCAATCATGGATCCCAGGTTCAGATCCATCGACTTTGATATATAAATAACCGTCAATATAACTGCACTCAGCATAAAAATAGTCTGAAGGGTGTCAGTCCATATAATTGTCTTTATCCCTCCTTTGAATGTATACAACCATATGAGTAACAGGGTGATAAATACAGTTACCACAAAGGGTACTTTCCAAGCGTCAAAAACGGTAAATTGAAGCACGGTTGCCACGAGAAACAGTCTGAATGAAGCACCTATTGTCCGCGAAAGCAGGAAGAATAATGCTCCTGTTTTATAAGAAGAATGACCAAAACGTTTCTCCAGGTATGTATATATTGAAGTAAGCCTGAGCTTATAATACAGGGGTAAGAGCACCTCGGCTATTACGGTGTATCCTACCAGGAAACCAAGGACCATCTGCATATATGATAGCTGGCTTTCCATAACCCAGCCCGGGACTGAAACAAAGGTAACACCCGAGAGGGATGCCCCCAGCATACCAATTGCCACAATAAACCAGGGTGACTTGCGGTTGCCTATAAAAAAACTTTCGCTGTCAGCTTTCCGGCCTGTAAACCAGCCTATAAGTACCAGCATACTGAAATAAAGCAAAATAACTAAGAGGATAAGTGCCGGGCTCATATAGAAAATTTTGGCAAGGATAATAAAATATGGTGAGAGAAAAAATTAAAATTATTAATTTAATGCGCTAATAATATATGATTGAAATATGACATTCTCTGATTACCCTTCAAAATTGTTGGAAAATGCGGTCAATGAGTTTGCATCATTGCCCGGCATAGGTAAAAAAACTGCCTTCAGGCTTGTAATGTACCTGCTAAGGCAGAATGAATCGGATGTGGAACGCTTTGGGGAAAGTATAATAAAACTGAAAAAGGAAATTAAATACTGTAAAATATGCTTTAACATCTCTGATAATGATGTTTGTGACATATGTAGTGACAGGTCAAGGGACAGGTCAATCATATGCATAGTTGAAAACATCAGGGATGTTATTGCCATAGAAAATACAGGTCAGTATAAAGGATTATACCATGTACTGGGAGGAATAATTTCACCAATGGACGGTATCGGGCCATCCGACCTGAATATTGACCAGCTGGAAGAAAAGGTAAAATCCGGAGACATTGTGGAGGTGATATTTGCTCTCAGCACAACCATGGAGGGAGATACTACCAATTACTATATCTACAGGAGACTCATTCCTTATAATACCAGAATAACATCACTCTCCAGGGGTGTGGCTATCGGGGACGAGCTTGAATATACTGATGAGATCACTCTCGGCAGGTCAATTGTCAACCGTACACTCTTTGAATTACAGAAATAAAGAATCGGCGTTACCAGTAAGGTTCTTTGCCTTTAATTTAAATAATTATTAAATTAGAAGAACACTAATTCAGAATTCTTAATAAAAAAATATTCAAATATGAAACCAGACATAAGCAATAAGCTATCGCTGTCAGCAAAATCCATGAAGAAATCAGCCATAAGGGAAATATTGAAACTGATACAGAATCCTAAGATGATCTCTTTTGCCGGAGGCTTGCCCTCACCCGATTCCTTCCCGATAGAAGAAATAAAAGAAATAACATCAATGGTACTTGAGACACAGGGTAAATCTGCCCTGCAATATGGTACTACTGAAGGTGATAATGGTTTACGAGAGATGTTACTTAAGAGACATAGAGCCCAGGGCCTCTCGGTAGATCATAAGAACCTTTCTATAAGCACGGGATCGCAGCAGGCACTGGATATATTGTCTAAAATATTCATCGACCGCGGCGATTATATAATATGCGGCTTGCCATCTTACCTGGGTGCATTATCTGCCTTTGGAGCTTATGGAGCAAAAATGAAAGGGATACCCTTTGATGATTTTGGCATGAGAGCTGATGAACTGGAGAAAGCCCTGAAGGAACTGGAGAAAGGAAAAAATAAGGTAAAATTTATATATGTCATACCCGATTTCCAGAACCCTGCAGGAATAACAATGCCTGAGTCCAGAAGGAAAGAAATACTGGAGATAGCTTCTAAATACGACCTGTTGATAGTTGAAGACAGCCCTTACAGGGATATACGTTTCGAAGGGTTACCCCAGAAACTAATGTATGAACTGGACACTGAAGAAAGAGTAACCACACTCTTTACCTTCTCCAAAATATTGGCTCCGGGATTCCGGGTTGCATGGATTCTTGGTAATCCCCAAATAATTGATAAGTTCCTAATGGCAAAACAGTCAGCTGATCTCTGTTCTTCCGTACTGGTGCAGAAAATAGTAGCTGAATACATGAGAAGAGGACTACTCGACCTTAACCTGGTAAATACCATCAGTCTCTATAAAAAACGTCGTGATCATATGCTGAGCTGTTTTGAGAAGTTCATGCCCGAAGGTGTTAAATGGACCAGACCCGAAGGTGGTCTGTTCCTGTTCATCACCCTGCCTGAATATATGAATGCAGATGATGTATTCAACCTGGCCGTGGAGAATAATGTAGCATTTGTTAAAGGTTCTGTCTTTTATTGCGACGACTGCGGCAAAAATACAATGAGAATAAATTTCTCATACTGCGACATTGAAACAATCACGAAAGGAGTTGAAAGGCTTGCCAAAGTGATCAGATTATCAATGAAATAACTATTCGAAGCTTAACTAAATCATTCACTGTTGAAACATTTTTCTTTTTATTTGTTTAACAGATAGAAAACGAATTGAAAACAAATGGGGAAAATAGAAATTTATCTGCCCGCCATGGGTGAAGGGGTGATTGAAGCGACTATAAGCAAATGGCTTGTAAGTGAGGGAAGTGAGGTCGAAGAAGACGACCCCGTTGTTGAAGTTGCAACCGATAAAGTTGACACTGAAATACCGGCCCCCGCAACAGGTATACTTAAGAATATTTCATTCAAGGAAGGTGATATTCCAAAAGTTGGTAATGTACTGGCATTTATCGAAAGTGATGCCATAGAAACTTCATCTAAAGAATCTGGCCCCGATGTCGAAAAGGATTTCAAAGATGTCAGAAAGGCGTCATCATCCTATCTTGCTCAGAAAGAGGAAGAAGAAAAGGAAGGTGAAATGATGAAAAGCCGGACCCCCGGCGGTAAATATCTCTCACCCCTGGTAAGGAAGATTGCTACAACAGAAAATTTAGGCTATGACAAACTTGATGAAATTGAAGGTACTGGGATGGATGGCAGGATTACCAGGGATGATATTATGAAGTATGTTTCATCAAAGTACGGTGAAAGCAAGCCTATCAAAGAAGATAAAGAAGTACTTAAGGAAAATAAGCTTAAGGAAGGAAAGGAAAAACCGGCTGCACAAAAAGAACCGGTCTTTAGCTCTGAAGGTGATGAGATAATTGAAATGGACCGTGTCAGGAAGATCATCGCCGAACATATGGTTAAATCAAAAAGAACATCACCCCACGTAACTTCCTATATCGATGTTGATATAACTGATATAGTGAACTGGAGAGAAAAGATAAAAGATAAATTCTTAAGAAAAGAAGGTATTAAACTTACCCTAACACCGATATTTATCGAGGCTACAGCTCGTGCAATCAGACAGGTACCAATGATAAATGTTACAATTGACGGTGACAAAATAATCAAGAAGAAAAATATAAATATAGGTATGGCTACGGCCTTACCCGACGGCAACCTGATTGTTCCGGTTATTAAGAAGGCTGACGAAAAAAGTATTATAGGCCTGGCACGAGAAGTAAGCGACCTTGCTGAAAGAGCCAGGATAAATAAACTTAAACCTGAAGAAATAACAGGAGGAACTTTCTCTATAACAAATTACGGGACAGTTGGCACACTAATGGGTTCCCCCATTATTAACCAGCCACAGGCAGCAATACTGGGTATAGGGGCAGCTAAAAAAATGCCGGCAGTGATTGAAACACCATCGGGAGATGCAATAGGTATAAGAAATATAGTCTACCTCTCGCTCAGCTATGATCACAGGATAGTTGACGGTGCTCTTGGTGGCCTGTTCCTGAAAAAAATGAAAGAGAACCTTGAGGGTTTTATGAAAAATAAGTTCATTGAAGACCTCTCACTCTTAGGGCCGCAGAAATAAAAAAGAATCATATTTGATGATCCATTTTTTAAAATTGTCGTAATATTAGTAGCTTTGGAGAAATCTAACCTAACACAGATGAACATAAGGGCTATTAAACTGCTCCTTGTTGCCTTGATTCTAAATTCTTCAATTTTATCGGCACAGAGCCGAAGGGAAATCAGGGAAATGTTTTTCGAAGCTGAGACATGGATGTTGTTCGAGGAGTATAAGGATGCTCTTCCCGTTTATTTAAACCTCCTGGAATTAAATCCTGATAATTACAACTATAAATACCGCATTGGCATTTGCTATCTCAATATACCGGGAGAAAAGGAGAAATCACTTCCCTACCTTGAAGATGCAGCCGGTCATATAAATCCAGACTACAAGGATGGAAAATTCAGGGAGACAGAAGTACCCTATGATGTGCTCTTTTACCTCGGCTCAGCTTACAGGATATCCAATCAGCTTGATAAAGCATTGGAACATTACCGCATATTCTACGAGGGAATGGATAATAAATTGTATGATTCAACAACGGTCAAACAACATATAGATTACTGCCTGAATGCAAAAAGGCTTATGGAACAACCCCTGTATCTCAAACTTGAAAACCAGGGTGAATACATAAATAGCCGGAGATCAGATGTAAGCCCGGTAGTATCAGCTGATGAGAAAACAATTGTATTTACACGGGAATTGCCCTTTTATAAGGGCATCTTCTATTCAAAAAAGGATCAGGATGGATGGGCTCCGGAAATACAAATACAGGAAGAGCTGCTAATTGATGATGGATATTCTACATCATTGTCACCCGACGGCAGTGATTTATATATTTACAGGAATGACGGTTATGATGGAAATATTTATGAAAGCAGGTATTCAAACGGGAGGTGGTCACCCGTTGCAAGACTTAATGAAAATATAAATACTAAATACTGGGAATCACATGCCAGCATTTCCGCTGACGGGAAAAAATTATATTTTACAAGTAATAGAAAAGGTACTTATGGAGGTCTCGATATATATGTTTCCAGTAAGGATAGCCTTGGTAACTGGAGCCCTGCAGCCAATCTGGGTCCTACAATAAATACGCCATTTAATGAAGAAACACCATTCATTGACAGTACGGGCACTATACTATACTTCAGCTCAAGGGGTCACTTCAATATGGGTGGTTATGATGTTTTTTATTCAACAAAACTTGAGAATGATAGTTGGTCAACGCCCGTAAATATGGGGTATCCTTTAAATACAACAGATGATAATATGTTCTTTTCACCTGTCAGTAAAGGCTACTCTGCATACATTTCAAAATTTATGGAAGATGGTTACGGAGGGGAAGATATTTATAAGGTTTATGTCTTCTCGGATGAGCACCCCAGGAATTTCACTGTCAGGGGAATAGTAAGGCTGAAGGATCTTATGAGCCAGTATGAGGACAAGGTAAAGATCAGTGCTCTTAAGAAAACAAACCTTGATACATTGTTGACCGTCTATTCTGATCCCCATACCGGGAAATACGAGTTCGAGATAGAGCATGGTAACTATAAGCTTGTATATGAATCAGAAGGATCGGGAAAGCTTGAGAAAGATGTTGAATTTGCTTTAGATCATCCCGGGGATGTTATTGACCTCCCAACTGAAGAGCTATCAAAATCAGATTTTACAGCCGAGATTTCCGCTAAAGCGGTAAGGGATTCAACAGTTTACCTGCCTGGTGATACTGCAGTATTTGAACTGGAACTTGAACCCAAATCTTTACTTATTGTTGAGCACTGGAATAATGACAGCCTTGTAAACACTGTAGAATATTATATCAATGGCCCGTCCTTCACATACAAAACGAAAGCTCTTGAAGGGATTAACAACCTGAATTTCACCTTAAAGGATCGTTTCAATAATGTCAGCGATGAAGATTTTAACTTCATTGCAAATAAACCTGTTAAAATAAAACCGGTGATACCTGAGCCTGATATTGAAAATATTGATAAACAAGAACTAGTAGCACAAAAGGCGGCCCTTGACAGCCTTGATGCAATACATGCAGAAGAAACAGAATCAATAGACCGTATGGGCCAGGTATTGGATAAGGTGAGTACAGGCGATGATTCAAGGCTGATAAAAGATGCCATACAAAAGACCAATGAACTGCAAATAAAGCATGCCGGAGAATGGCTTCAGTCAATGTACTCTGTCGCTATAGAAGATGGTGCAGAAAGCGAGATGCTCATAAATCTTATCGCTGCGATGTCGGCCGATTATGAAGATGACGCGGAGGATTATATTAGCAACCTTGCCGAGTATGCAGATCCCGGACTCAAAAAAACACTTGATAATATTGACCTTGAAAGGTTAAAAATAAATACACCGGAAGATGTAATTAAGCACCTGCTTACTAATGCAGATGAGCCTGGGTACGAAAAGAATAAAATATTCGTAACCCTGTCAAAATTGATAAATGCTTCCAATAAGACTGCTGAAGAAATTTTGAGCTACCTGCATATCAGGAAAGGCTCTAAGTTGTGGGGACTATGGATACTGCTGGGCGGGGTGGTTATAATTCTCGTTTTCTTCTGGGCTAGAAGGAAAAAGAAAAAAGAGGATTAAGCTTTAGCAACATAAAATCCTGTACCGGTATTTCCCCCGGCAGTTTTGATATTGTCAATATTTTAATATTTTTGTTATAACAAAATCGCCAGGGATATGAATCGAGTACTGATAAGTCTTTTAGTGTTCTTGCTGGTAAATATTAATCTTTTATCCCAAAACTTCAAAAAAGACCAGGAGACATTTCTTGAAGCTGAATATTTTTTGATGTTTGAAGATTATATTGATGCGCTTCCCTTTTATCTCTCACTTTATAAGAGCTACCCGGATAATTATAATATCTCTTACAGGATAGGCCTGTGTTACCTGGGCATTACAGATCAGAAACATCTGTCTATTGATTACCTGGAAAAAGCTGTCCTAAATTCAGAAGCATCATACAGGGAAGGATCACTTCGCCAGGAATCGGCACCTTATACAGCATGGTATTACCTCGGTAATGCATACCGTATAAATTACCAGTTTCAAAAGGCAAAAGAAGCATATAAGAAATATCTCGAAACACTGATGGAAGATGATATTGATAATATCAGGTTCATAGAACATCAGATAAATGTTTGTGATAATGCAAAGAATCTCATGGATAACCCTGTCAAATTTGAAGAAGAAAATATCGGTGAGAACTTTAATGACGGATATAATAATTTCAACCCTGTTATATCTTCTGACGGCTTGTATTTTGCATATATGTCCTCGCTGAAATTTTATGATGCAGTATTTTTCTCAACCAGGGATAGGAACAGGTGGAGCAAACCCGTAAACATAACACCCCAGCTTGAATCCGATGGAGACCTCTATATATCATGCCTTGCCGATAAAGGACACACACTCTATATGTCAAAAGATGATGATGTTCAGAGTGATATTTACTTCAGCAGGTATGATGGTACCAGGTGGTCTCCGGCCGAACGCCTGTCTGATATTATAAATACCGTTTATTGGGAATCACATGCTTTCGTAACCGAAGATGCTTCGATCATGGTCTTCTCCTCCGACCGTCCAGGTGGAATGGGAGGTCTCGATCTGTATATATCATATAAGAATAGCAGTGGTGAATGGGGGCAGCCAATAAACCTTGGTCCCGAGATAAATACACCATTCAACGAAGACAGGGTTTTCCTTATAAATAATGGTAATACACTATTCTTCTGTTCACAGGGACACTATAATATGGGTGGCTTTGACCTGTTCAGATCAGAAAAACTGCAGGGCAACAACTGGTCTAAACCTAAAAACCTGGGTTATCCCCTGAACACTTCTGATGACGACGTTTTCTTTATGCCTGTTGAGAACGGCAACTCAGGATATATTCCCCTCCATAGGAAAGGCAAAGGATACGGTAAGGAGGATATTTATTTAATTAAATTTAAATAAGTTCATTATGCATAAGCAAATTATCACCTTCTTATTTCTCCTGGTTTCAATAGAAATAGGAGCCCAGAACGGTGAATTAAGGAATATTTTCAAAGAAGCCGAATCATATTACCTTTTCGGTGAATATGAGCTCGCCAATCCTCTCTACCTGATAATTGATGACTATCTGGCAGATAATGCAAATATTAAATTCAAGATTGGTAATTGCTACCTGCATATTGCTGATGAAAAGACAAAGGCAATACCATACCTTGAACAGGCAGTGAAAAATGCCAGCTATGATGCCAAACCAGGAAGATACAGGGAAAACAACGCGCCACTGGAGGCTTACTTTGCCCTCGCATCTGCCTACAAAATAAATTATGAATTTGAAAATGCATTGAGCACATATACCAGGCTCAAGGAGCTAATGACAGACGAACAGATGCTTGAAAATGCCGAATTCATAGACCAGCAGATAAATGCATGCCATAATGCAATGGAATTTATGGGTAAGCCCACCAATTTCGGAAAGAAAAACCTGGGACCAGATGTAAACCTTGGATCATTCAATATCAACCCGGTAATCAGTGGTGATGGAAATACACTCGCTTTCACCGAAAGCAGGGGACTGGAAAATACCATTTATTATGTTAAAAAAGAAGATGGAGAATGGGGCAATTCCATTAATATAACAGAAGAACTGGGTGGGGCTACTGATTGTTCAACAAGTTCACTTAATTTTGACGGATCTGTCCTGTACCTTTACAAGCAGGATAATTTCGACGGAAATATATATATGTCCAGTCTTGAAAATGATAGCTGGTCCGAAATACAGAAACTAAACCTGAACATAAATACAAAATATTACGAATCACACGCATCAATATCTTCGGATGGAAAAAGGCTCTACTTTTCTTCCAACAGGGAAGGAGGATATGGTGGCCTCGATATTTATGTTTCAGAAAGAAACGAAAGAGGAGAATGGTCACCGCCTGTTAATATTGGTCCCGGACTGAATACCACCTTTAACGAGGAAACACCATTCATCAGCGTAAATGATTCCATATTGTTTTTTAGCTCTGAAGGCCACACAAATATAGGAGGCTATGATATATTCAAATCAAAACTGAAAGGTGGGAAATGGCAGGCTCCAACCAATATGGGATACCCACTGAATACCCCTGACGATGACCTCCATTTTGTTCCGGTCAACAACGGAATA